>NZ_JBIBVN010000051.1:0-42641 GCF_043080425.1 Streptomyces sp. NPDC015032
CCGCCCCGCCCACCGCAGCGTGACCCAGGCCCCCGCCCAACCCCCACACGCCCTGACGCGCCCTCAACCGATCAACACCCCACCAACGTGACAACACCAGCGGATGACGTCGGTGATCAGGCGGATCGGAGAGCGGCGTTCGACAGGGGGTGCTCCTTGGATCGGGGTCTGTGCGATGCGGTCGAGCTGCATGAGGCACCGGCCGCCGTCATGGCCGACCTGTTCGTAGGTCGGCTCGGAAGCCCGGATACCCTCACCGACCTGGTTTTTCCGGGACGTTGTACGTTGACATGCTCCCGGCGGAGGTTTCCAGGCCTTTGGATTTCTTTCTTGTCTGCCGTGGGCGAATGCCCGCCGACAGCTGCGTGGAGCCCTCCTGCCACGGACGAGTTGAGGCGCAAGACATGCGCCAGCAGCTGCATCATGGAGGGGACTGTAAAACGTTTGGCTCTGTTCCGTAGTCGGTGCCGGCCTGCTGCCAGTGGCCGGTGCCCCGCCTCCCCGGTGGAACAGAGGGCGGATCAGTGTGCCTCGGCCGTCGGGACCGTGTAGATGCACTCCTCGATCCGGTCGATGAGGCCGTCGCCCTCGAACCGGAAGCAGACCGCGGCGTGGACCCTGCTGCCCGACCCATCGGCCAAACTCAGGTGAAGCACCTGCTGTTGGAAGACCTCGTCCGCATTCTGGAACTGGCGGATTACGTCGTACCGCAGCGCATCGACGTCAGCGGCAAAAGCCTTGAACCGCTCCAGCATCGCGTCGATCGCACGCTCTCCCTGACCGTCGTTCTGCCACACCGTGGCCCTGCTGGTGCACATCGCCCGGCACCCGGCGAGGTCGTACACCTCCAGAGAGCGCAGAAACGAAATCGCCGTCTCGCTGTTGTTCTGTCC
Organism: Streptomyces sp. NPDC015032; assembly: GCF_043080425.1. Classification (NCBI taxonomy): domain Bacteria; kingdom Bacillati; phylum Actinomycetota; class Actinomycetes; order Kitasatosporales; family Streptomycetaceae; genus Streptomyces; species Streptomyces sp. NPDC015032. The sequence continues at coordinate 894 of NZ_JBIBVN010000051.1, forward strand.
CATATCGAGTTCCCATTTCGCTGTCTCTCGTTGAATGTGCGGCTGCCGAAAGGCCGTTCCGCGCCGTTCAGCGGCCGGTGCCGGCGGGAGTACGCCACAGCCCGGGCCGGGGCCCCGACCGCCGGACGGGACAGCCCTCAGAGCAGTTCGAGCCGACGCAGGTCGGTGACGTACTTGCCGATGAGGGCCGCCGACAGATGGGGGATGTCCTGACCGGGGCCGACTTTGGCGGCATGCACGGCGGCATGGAACCGGTCCGCGGATATCGCCGAGCCGGGAACGCCCTCCTCGGGTTGCGCGAAGGCGTGCAGCAGGGGCAGCAGCGAGTGCTGACGCTGCTTCTCCGGCAGGGCGCGGAGAGCGGTCGTGATGCGGGCGAGCCATTCGCCGTAGCTGTCGATCCGCCGGATCGGGTGACCTGCCTCTATGAGCCAGTCGACGAAGGTGTCCAGCGAGATGCCGTCGTCGTGCGGGTTCAGCACGTTGAAGGTCTGGTAGCCCTCGGTGGCCCGCGCGCCCAGCGCGGTGATGGCCTCTGCGGTGAAGTCGACCGGCAGGCCGTCGTAGTGCGCGCGGTCACTGGTCCGGTAGAACGAGGCCGGCGCGATGCCGGTGGCGAGCAGGCTCAGCAGCAGACGGGTGAACAGGTCGGGGACATTCAGCTGCCCCTGGTACCTGCTGTGCGCGAGGATCATGTCCGACCGGAAGACGGCGACCGGCAGGCCGCACAGGTCGTGTGCCTCCCGGAGCAGGACCTCCCCGGCCCATTTGCTGGTCGCGTACCCGTTGGCGTAGCTCCGGTCGATCCGCCGCACCGGGCTGGTGCTGCGGATGTCGGCGTCCTCTCCGAGAGCCGGCACCCCGGCTCCGGCCCCTACGGCGACGGTGGACACGTAGGTGATGGGTTTGATCCGCGCGGTGAGCGCCAGCCGGATCAGCTCTGCCGTGCCGACGACGTTGGGTCCGATCAGCTGTTGGTAGGGCAGTACGTGGTTGACCAGGGCGGCCGGGTGGACGATCAGGTCCGCGGTATCGGCCAGGCCCTTCCACGTTTCCTCGTCCAGGCCCAGGTGCGGCTCGCCGATGTCACCCGCGAGTACGTCCAGGGTCCCTTCGGCCAGATCCCGGTACCGCCGGAGCAGTTCCGCGTCACCGCTGCCGAAGGCCTCCTCAAGCCGCTTCGCCGCAGCAGCCGCGTCGCTTGCGCGTACGACGCAGATCAGCTTGCCGCCGGAGGGCGCCAGCCGCTCCAGCCATTCCAGGCACAGGAACCGGCCGAGGTAGCCGTTGGCTCCGGTCAGCAGGACGGCGCGCACGGCACCGCGGGGGCGGGGCAGCGCCGGCGCGGCGGCGAGCGTCGGCGCGCCGATGAACTTTTCCAGGGTGAGGTCACCGGCGCGGACTTCGGTGCTGTTCTCGCCGTGCACGGACGCGAATGTGGGCCGTTCCGCCCCAGACTCGCGTTCCGACTCTATGTACCTCGCCAGCCGGGCCAGATCATTGGCCGGGCTGAGGACCACCCCGACCGGAACCTCGATGTGGAAGATCTCCTTCATGAGGAGGGAGAAGGACAGCGCGGACAGGGAGTCCCCACCCAGGTCCGTGAGGTGCGCGTCGGCGCCGAGAGCGGTGTTCGAACAGCCCAGCAGTGCCTGGGCGGCCCGGGTGACCGTCTCCAGCACCGGTCGGTCCAAACCGGCTTGGAGCAGCTCCTGCACCTCCCTGACCTGGCCCTCGGCGATCTCGGCGGACAGCCGGTCAAGAGCCTCCCCGTAGCGCTCCTTGAGCCTGGGGCGCAGCAGTTTGTGGCTCTCGGAGAGCAGACCGTTCTCCGGGCTGAAGGGTTCGGTCTCGATCAGGAAGTCACGCGGGACCTCGTACGAGTTGAGCTCGGCCTCCCTGGCCATCTGCTGGAGCGCCTCGCTGAGCAGCGACTTGAGCGAGTCCGACTCCTCACCGCCGTCGGCCTGCGCGCAGGGCGCGGGCACCACCACCGCGAGCAGGTAGGCGCGTTCGCTGTTGCCGTGCAGGTAGATCTGCCGGATGAGGGGGCTGCCGGCGAAGACGGTCTCCAGTCGGGAGACGGCGATGAATTCGCCCTGGGACAGCTTCAGAGTGTCCTTGGTGCGGTCGACGTAGACCAGCCGGTCGGGTCCGACCTCGGCCATGACGTCGCCGGTCCGGTAGTAGCCGTCCTCGTCGAAGATCTCGGCGGTGACCTCGGGCCGCTTGTAGTACCCGGGAATGATGCTCTCCGTCCTGAGCAGCAGTTCCCCGCGCGGATGCGGTAGGTCGGTGCGGAAATAGCCCAGTTCCGGGACGTCGGCCAGCTTGTAGTCGATCACCGGCGGGCGCTGCACCACCGTGTCGAGCAGTACTCCGCCGGCCTCCGTGGACCCGTAGCCGGTGTACAGGTGGAGGTTCAGACAGGACTCGACGAAGGCCGCCACCTCCGCGGACAGCGGGGCGGTCCCGCAGAACGCCTTGGCCACGCGCCCGCCCAGGAGGTTCTCGCGCAAATCCGTCCTGACCGCCGTCTCGACGTCACCCGGTTCACCGGCTCTGCGGCCCAGTTCGCTCTGGTACTGCTGAAAGAGCATGTCGCACAGGCGCGGGACCATGGTCAGCTCGGTGGGACGGATCAGCGCGATGTCCTCGAACAGGGTGGACAGGTCGCTCCTGGCGGTGAAGTAGCCGACACCGCCCCGCACGAGCGAGCCCATCAGAGCGTAGCGGCCCGCGAGATGGCTCTGCGGCATGTAGAGGATGCTGATCGGGGGCCCGTCCGCCGCCCCGTAGCTGAACCCGTACCACGCGGTCCCGACCAGCCGCTGGGTGTACATGGCCCCTTTGGGGGTCCCGGTGCTGCCGGAGGTGTAGATGAGCAGGGCCAGAGGATCGTCTCCCGCGTCTGCGGTGAACAGAGGGGCGGGCGGCAGGCCGGCTCCGCGTTCGATCAGCGCGGTCAGTGAGCCGACGGCCACCGGGCGGCCGGCTTCGGCCAGGCGGCGCCGGGCGGACTCGAAGGCTGTTCGCTGGTCGGCGACTTCGGGACGGTAGTCGAACACGATCACGTGCTGGATCGAGCTTCCCTCGGTCACGGCTTCAACAGCGGTGTCCAGACGCTCGATGCTGGTGGCGAGGGCGCGCGGCTCCGTCTCGGCGATGATCGGTGTCAGTTGGGACAGCGGCGCACTGGACTGCAGGGGCACGGACACAGCACCGGCGTGGATGCACGCGAGGTCGAGCGTCGCATAGTCGGTACTGGCGAAGCCGAGAATGCAGATCCGGTCGCCGGCGCTCAACGGATGCTGCGGATCGTGGTGCCACGTGCCGGCGACCGCGCGGACACGTGCCCACAGTTCGCGGTAGCTGATGGTGTCGAACTTCGGGAGCAGCCGCGCTGTCGATGTTTCCTCCGCGCGTTGACCGAGAGCCGGCCGGTCCCCGTAGCCCTCCAGCACGGCCGCCATGACCTCGGCGAGTCCCTTGTCGGGATCACGCACTGCCGCAGTGACCGCCCCCAGTGGTTCGGTCATGATCAGGCCTCCCTTGGCGTCCAGGTAATGTCGGCACGTCCTGGATGTGGACGTCGCCGGGCACTTGACTGCGTGCGTTGTCCGGCCGCGGAATCCGTACGTCACTCCTCACAGTGGGCTGCGGTTCGGCGCGTGGTGTGCCGCCCGGCCGTGACCGTGTCCGCGGAACGCGCACCCGTGGGCGTGTGCGGACCTCACCAGCTGACCGACAGGGCTTCCACCCCGCGGATCAGGCGGTCGGTGCGCCAGGAGATCTGGTCGACCGGCACGGCAAGGCGCAGGCCGGGCAGGCGGCGGAGCAGGGATTCGAGCACGATTCGCAGCTCCATCCTGGCCAGCTGCGCGCCGAGGCAGTGGTGCACGCCGTGCCCGAAGGTGACGTGCGGAACGTTCCCTCGGTGGAAGTCGATCTCCTCCGGGTGGTCGAACACTGCGGGATCCCGGTTGGCGATCCCCAACTCGGCGACCACCGCGTCGCCCGCCCGAATGATCTGGCCGCTCAGTTCCACGTCCTCGATGGCGATGCGAGTGAAACCGGCGGACGCGCTGATCGGGATGATCCGGGAGAGTTCCTCGACCGCGTCGGGCACCAGACCGGGGTCGGCGACAAGTTTCTGCCAGAGATCGGGTCTGGTCAGCAGCGTGTAGACGAAGTTGCCGAGCTGGTTGGCGGTGGCCTCCTGGCCTGCGGACAGCAAGCTGACCCCGAGGCTGACCAGTTCCTCGTCGAGGAGCCGGTCGGCCTCGTCCTCCGCATCGACCAGTTCGCCGAGCAAGTCGTCGGTGGGGGTGGTGCGGCGGAGTACGACCAGGCCGGCGAGGTAATCGTTGAGGTGTCCCCGGGCCTGCGCGGACTGCACCGGATCGGACAGCATCAGCAAGCCGTCCACCCAGACGTTGAACCGGTCGCGGTCGGCGACGGGCACGCCGAGCAGTTCGCAGATGACCGTGATCGGCAGCGGCCAGGTCAGCGTCCGGGTCAGGTCAGCGGGCCCACCTGCGGCGATCATGGTGTCGAGCAGGCCGTTCACGATCTGCTCGACGCGCGGGCGGAGCGCTTCGACACGGCGTACGGTGAACGAGTTGGCCACCCGGCGCCGCAGCCGGCTGTGCTCCGGCGGGTCCATGCTCAGCATGGAGGTGCTGGGCAGACCGGTGGCGACCGTGCGGGGGATGTCCTCGCCCACGGCGGCGGCACGGCTGAACCGGGGATCGGCCAGTACCGTCTTGACGTCCGCGTGCCGTGTGACCAGCCAGGCGTCGCCACCGTAGGGCAGACTCACGCGCAGCACCGGCTGTTCGCCGCAGATCTCGGCCAGCTTCGGGTCCACTTCGAGCCGGTCGACCGGACCGAACGGGTAGGCCCGTATCCCTTCCCCTGTGGCGGTCATCGTGTCAGTCCTTTCAGTCCTGGCAGACGGTTACCTGCGCATACCTGGTCACCGATGAAGGAGGTTCAGCTCAGGGCCGCACTGCGCCCGCCGTCGATGACGAGAGTGCTGCCGGTGATCCACGCGGCGCGGTCCGAGACCAGGAAACCGACAGCCTCCGCGATGTCGCCCGACTGGCCGATACGCCCGAGCGGGATTTCGTCGGCCCACTCCACGGAATCGTTGCCGAGGTAATCAACGATCTTTTCGCGTGCCTCGTCCGCCCCTGGTGTCATGACGTTCCCGAGAGAGACGGCGACGACGCGGATGCCTTGCGGCGCCAACTCGGCCGCAAGCCCATTGCTGTAGGTCTCCAGTGCGGACTTGGCGGCTGCGTAGTGCAGGATCATCGGGTAGGACGCAATGGTGGCGATGGACGAGACGTGTACGACGACTCCGCCTCCGCTCTCGCGCATGGACGGCACGAGTGCGGAATTGAGACGGACCGCGGCGAGGAAGTTGATGTCCACTGTGTACTGCCAGTCCTTCTCAATGTCCAGCGCACTCTGAAAGGCTCGGCAGCCACCCGCGTTGTTGACGATGATGTCCACTCCGCCGAGATTTTCCAGAGCGGTATCCGCGAACTCGCGCACACCGTCGGGCGTACTGAGGTCGGCTCTGACGAACTTGGCTGCGGACGGGGTCTGCTCGGTCGGATTGCGGGCAGAGGTCACGACGGTGGCGCCGGCGCCGAGCAATTTCTGCACGATCGCGGCGCCGATACCGCGGCTGCCGCCGGTCACCACGGCCCGCTTGCCTTCCAACTCATTGGCGAGATTTTCAGTCTTTTCGGTAAGGCGATATCGGCCCATTCCGGGTTCCGCCCCCTTTTCTGCCTCAGCAGGCCTGTCCGCGCAGTGGATCGGCAATGGAGATCGGCTCTCCTTATGCTATTCGGAATGGGAGTTCCAGCCCGACCGACGGTGGCTACGCGGAATCACGAAGACCACTATCAACGGCCTCTCCGATACGGTCAAGCTGATTATTTCGATGAACTGGATCGCATCATGCGATACAAGCCGGAATGACCTCTGAGAGCTGGACATCGCTATCAGTGAGGCCGATAATCATGCGCTACCGGTGTGTGGCAGCAACAATTTCCGCACAGCCCGGGAACATCTCGTCAAGGGCTGCCCCGCACTGCCTGATGGATCAGTGCGCAGCAGTGGGACGCGTGGGGGAAACAGGTGTACACGGAACGTCCGTGTAAGCAGTGCCGACAAATCTGGAGGAACAATGGCCAGCCTGGACGAGCCGTTCACCGTGGGCGGCCTCACGGTCCCCAACCGGATCGTGATGGCCCCGATGACCAGGATGCAGTCCCCCGGCGGCGTGCCGGGCCCGGACGTGGCGGAGTACTACGCCCGCCGGGCGGCCCACCAGGTCGGCCTGATCATCACTGAGGGCACCTACATCAACCGGGCCGCCGCCGGCGCGTACGAGAACGTTCCCCACTTCTACGGCGAGCAGCCCCTCACCGGCTGGGCCCATGTGGTGCGGCGGGTGCACCAGGCCGGTGGCAGGATCATTCCTCAGCTGTGGCACACCGGGGTCATACGCTTCGGGACGGAACCGTCTGCGGAGGGCCCGTCCGGGCTCGGACTGGACGGCGCCCCGGCCGGTCATGCCATGACCCAGCGGAACATCGACGACACGGTGGCCGCCTTCACGGAGGCCGCCGCGGCCGCAGAGCGGCTCGGGTTCGACGGCGTGGAACTGCACGGCGCGCACGGCTACCTGATCGACGACTTCCTGTGGCGCGGCACCAACCGGCGTACCGACCGCTACGGCGGAGACCCGGCCTCCCGCGCCCGTTTCGGCGCCGAGATCGTGCAGGCGATCCGCGCGGCCGTCAGTCCGGGGTTCCCGGTTTTCTTCCGGCTCTCCCAGTGGAAGGTCAACCACTACGAGGCCCGCATCGCGGAGAACCCGGACGAGCTGGCGCAGTTGCTCACGCCGCTGGCCGAGGCCGGTGTCGACGCGTTCCACGCCTCCACCCGCCGATACTGGCTGCCCGAGTTCGACGGCAGTTCGCTCAATCTGGCCGGCTGGGTACGCAAGCTCAGCGGCAGGGCCACGGTGACGGTCGGCTCCGTCGGCCTGGACCAGGAGTACGGTGTGGGCGACTTCGCCCAGGGCTTCACCGAACAGGCCGGTCTGACCGGGATCGAGGAGCTGGTGGCCCGCCTGGAGCGCGACGAGTTCGACCTCGTCGCCGTGGGCAGGACGTTGCTGGCCAACCCGGACTGGGCGGAGAAGGCACTGCGCGGTGAGCTGGCCCAGACCGTTCCCTACGACCCGGCCGTGCTCAAGACCCTGATCTGACGGCCGCACGTCCGCTCCCGGCGCGCGCGGGACCTCCGGCAGTGGGCCGGCAGTTCACGAGCCGCCGGTCACGTCCGCAGAACGTTCCATATCACGCAATCGAATTCACTTCGCCACTGATCGAAACCGCAGAGCCCAGCACTTCCAGGAAGGCCCTGCCGCGGCTGCTGAGGTGCAGATCGGGCATCATGGCCACACCGAGGGACGAAGCAGGCACCTCTCCGGCGATCTCGACCGATCGGATACTCCCGCCGTCCAAAGTCCTCGCATGGGCCGCGCGTTGATACATCAAAGCGAACCCGGAACCTGCGGCCACCAGTGCACGCATGGTCTCAAGACTCGTCGTCGTGATCACTTGCGGCATCCGGACTCCCGCAGTGGCGAACATCGTCTCGAAATGGTGCAGAACGGCCGGGACGTTCAGAGTGACGAGCGGCCGAACGGCCAGCTCGTCCAAACCGATCGAGCCAGTCATGCCCATGGGGCCACCATCCGCCAGCAGGGCATGAACAGGCAGCTCGGCCAGAGGGTGAAACCTGGCACCGCCCGACAGGAAATCGTACGTCACGGCCAATTCGCACCGGCCGTCCTGCAGCAGCTCCAACAGCCGTTCCGATGCCTCGTGAACGTTCAACTGCAGGGCCATATAGCGCTCTTCAGTCATTCGGCGGACCAGGGGCAGCAGGAAGGGTGCGATCGAGAAGAAGAAACCCACATCCAGCCGGCCGGCGGTGTGGCCTGCCAGGGCGTCGCCCTGAGCTTTGAGGTTTCTGGCCTGCCCCAGCAACGCGCGTGCCTCCCGGAGCAGGTGGCGGCCGCTCGGGGTCAGGGTGACACCTCGGGCATGATGACGAAGCAGCAGCTGCACACCGAGTTGGCGTTCCAGCCTCATCACAGCGGAGGAGACCGTTGACTGCGATGCGCACAGCTGCTCCGCCGCCTCCGATATGTTGCCGAGCTCGGCGGATACGACGAAGTACCGCAATTGCGTCAGGCTGAAGCCCAGCCGATCGCTCATCGCGCACACCCGGAGAGCCTCGGATGCGCGGGCCGGTCCCGTCGGGCACGCGATTCCGCCAGGACGTCGGGACGCCCGCACGGGCCGGCCGGATGATTCATGATCCCTCTTCTGCGTCTCGTGGTGGAAGGGGCGTGGAGAGCCGGGTTTCTGCCGAGCCGGTCGCATCTCGTCGTTGGAACTGCCGCCGGGAGGCACAGTGTTCGCGCAGCCATTCATGAACGGCGAGTGCGGTCGGCTCCGCGTACTCCTCAAGCATGGAGAAGTGATCCCCCGCCACCTGTGTCCGTACGTGTTCCAGCGGCCAGTCGGCGCGCGCGTCATTACCGAGCAGTTCGAGCAGGGTCCTGCCCTCCGCGGCGCTGACCAGGAGAGTCGGGGTGGTCACCGGCAGCGGGCGCCAGCCTTCGAGCAACTGCGCGTACCAAGCCATCGCCGTGAGCTGATCGTCGAGGACGGGCAGTTGCGGGAACCGGTCGAGCAGCCGTCGGGTGAGCACCGACATTCCCCGGATCATGGCGGTTCCGGCCGACTGGAGCGTATCGAGCAGCACCAGAGCGGCGGGCGGAGCACCGGCCTTCTCCAGCCGCCGTACCAGCTCGTGGGCGGGCCACCCTCCGGAGGAGTAGGCGGCGAGCGCGAACGGTCTGCCGTCGAACCGTCGGAGCAGCGTCCCGGCCAGCCGGTCCGCGGCCGCTTCCAGGTTCACCGGAAGCGGCTCACCGGTGCCGTATCCGGGGATGGAGACCGTCCACACCTGGCGGCGGCCGCGGAGTGCGGCTGCGAATTTCACGTACTGGTGGGCCCCGGTGGGTGCGATGAGGGAGGACAGGCAGACCAGGGCCGGTTCCTGGTCGCCGTCCGACAGCCGCAGAGTCTCCGGCTCCGGTCCTGCTCCGGTCGCGGAGGTCGGCCGGAGCCGGGCGGCGATCGACAGCAGGTCACCGGCCTGCTGCGGGGTTCCGGTCCGCACCGCCGCGCGGAATAGCGCGGCAATGGGCTGTGCCGGTCCGGTGACGGGAAGCGCGGACGGCTCCGGCGGCCGGAACTCGGTGTCGGAGACGGCTGTCCCCGCCGCCGCGGGGTTCAGGCGAGCCAGGAGGGCGTCCACCCGAGAGCTGCCGGTCGCCATGAAGTGGCCGGCGAGTTCCTCGATGGACTCGGCGTCGAAGAGCAGAGTGGACGGAACCTCTCCGAGGTCCTCACGCAGCGCGGTGGTGAGCTGAAGGACGAGGATGGAGTCCATCCCGTAGTCGCTGAGCGGCGCGGAGAGCGCGATCCTGTCCGGCGGAATACCGAGAGTGTGCGCGGCCTGGTCTCTGAGGTATCCGGCCATGGTGCCGGCCCGGCTCTGAGCATCGCTGCCGGAGGTACCGGCTGTCCCGCCACTGGTCGGGGGCTGTGCCGGGGCGGGGCGGGAGTGCGGGGGTGCGGTGGCCTTCGGCGGAGGCTCCGGAAGCGCTCGCGGAGCAGCGGATTCCCGCTGCTCCGGCGGGGTCACTGCCTGCCGGACGATCCCATCGCTCTCGGCGGCGATGATCTGCTGCCCGAGCTCAAGAGTCTCGGGCAGCACGGAGACGACGGGGGAGAAACCTTCGCTCACCAGCACCTTCCGCCAGTTCGCGGGCGACAGCGCGGGCGAACCGGGTACGCGCAGCGCGTGGTCCTCGAAGAGCCACCAGCCCTCCAGCAGTCCGAATGTGAGATGGCTGGAGACATCGAACGCCGCCAGTTCGTTCAGCAGGAGCCACCCCCCGTCGCGCAGCGCCGCCTTCGCGTTGCGGATGGTGTTCCGGGTGTCGCGGGTCGCGTGCAGCACGTTGGCGGCGATGACCAGGTCGTAGCTCCCGCTCTCCACCCCCTGCCCGGCCAGCGGCTGCTCGGCGTCGAAGCGGGCGTAGGCGAGATACGGAACTTCCGGTCCGTACTCGGTCCTGGCGTGGTTCAGGAACGCCTTCGAGAGATCGGTGTACGCGTAGGTCTCGATGTGGTCCTGGAACGGGCGCAGTGCGGCGAACATCCCGGCGCTCGTGCCGCCCGTACCGGCGCCGATCTCCAGGATGCGCAGGCGTGCGGCCGGGTCCAGACGCAGCCGCTCCCCGACGATGGCGGCCGCGGCATCCGTCATGGCGCGGTTGTACATGTCGGCCACGCGGTTGTTGCGGTACGTGCCTTCGACGAGCGCGACGGAACCGCGCGGGAACAGGATGTCCGTGGGCCTGGTCCTGCCGGTGAGGATGTCTGGCAGCGCACGGAGTGCGGCATCGAGCAGGGCGAGCTCTGCCGCCTTGTCCGGATCCGTGGACCAGCCCTCGCGGCGCCGGTCCCACTCACGGCTGAGGACGTCCAGCGGCGGGGCCGCCGGCGGCACGATACGGAGTGCGTGGTCGAGCCAGGTGTCGTACCGCTCCAGGATTCCGGCACGGCGGCGCAGCCGGGCGACGTCGTCGCGGGACGGCGGATTACCGAGGCCGCGCAGGCCGCCGAGCGCTTCCAGGTGTCCGCGGACCATGCGCGCAAGGAGCGGATCGCGTTCGTTCCTGCGCCACGCGGCGATCGCGTGGATCGCCTCCCGTTCGGACGGAGCCCTGGTGGCTGCCACAACGGCGGCGGGCGTGATGCGGGACCGCGCCCTTCCGTGGACCGTGAGCCGCGTCGCCGGGTCGATCCCCGCGATGGCGTCGGGCTTTTGCAACTTGACGAAGCTCAGCTGACGCTGCGGCCCGCGCAGCAGCGTGTCGAGTGCCTCCATCGCCTCGGGCGGCTCGATCGAGAGGAGGCCCCAGCGTGCCATGTGTTCCCGGTGGTCTTCGGTCGAGGCGCTGCCGATACTCCCCCACCACCCCCAGTTCATCACCTTCACCGGGCACTCCCAGTGCCGGGCGAGGAACTGGGCGTAGGCGTCGCTGAAAGTGCATCCGGCCGCGTAGTTGCTCTGGCCCGCGGCGGTCGTGAACGACTGGACGGACGAGAAGAAGAGGACGAAGTCCAAGGTCTCATCCGCGAAGACCTCTGCCATGGCCACGCTGACGTCGACCTTCGCGGTGAGGCCGGCGCGCAGTGTCGCTTCGTCCATGCGCGCCACGCTCCGGTCCCGCAGGTCCAGCGCCGCCTGGATGACGCCGTGGATCCGCGGATGGTGCCGCCTGATCTCCTCGTAGGCGGTACGCAGCGACTCGGGGTCCGCAGCGTCGGCGGAGAGGTAGCGCACACTGCCGCGCCCGGTGCAGGTGCTCAGTTTCGCTGCGATCGACGCGTCCTGCGGGCGCCGCCCGATCCAGATCACGTGAGCGCCGTAGCGCTGGACGACATGCCGGGTCCATTCGGTGCCGAGCCCGCCCGCACCTCCGATCACGACATAGAGACCGCCTTCCCGGTACGCGGTCCGCTGCATGGTTCCTGGCTGGTTCGGCACCCAGCGCCGGACCAGCCACTGGCCCGCGCGGCGCACCAGAGTGTCGCTCTCCGCGCGGTCCGGGAGTGCCGGCAGCCCCTCGGGGAGGTCGGCGGTGTCGAGGTCCGTCCGGCGGACCGACCAGTTCGTGTACTCCTGCCCGAGCGAACCGAAGAGGCCGTGCAGCCCGGCGTGGGCAGGTGCTGTCGGCTCGGTGTCGTAGGTGGCCAGGGCGCTCCGCGTCACCAGTGTCACGGCGAGCGGACGTGCGTCGTGTCCCGTGCGGACGAGGGCCTTGATCATGCGGAAGGCGGCGATGACGCCGTCCTCCTGGGCCGCGGTGAAGCCGGCGGTGTCGGTCGGCAGGAGTGCCTCCTGGTCCTCCGGCGCCGCACCGGAAGCGATCCAGACGAGGTGGCCGACCGGCGTCAGGTCCCGGAGCCGGCACATGATCTGGTCCGTCGACGCGCTCGGTGCGAGGTCCCACATCGTGACCCGCGGGTACTGGCGGGCGAGCGTGGCCCGCTGCCCGGTGGTCCCTCCCACCACAAGGACCTGCCCCGCAGGCGGCAGGGCACGGGTGCCGGAGGTGCGCTCGGATACGGGTTCCCAGACCGGTGCGAACAGTGAGGGTGCCGGTTCCTTCACCCGGCGCGAGGTGTACCCGGTCATCCGGGCACAGACCTCCCCGTCGCCGTCGACGAGATCCACGTCGAGTCGGCTCAGCGCGGTCGCCGTCTCCGTGCCGTCCGCGACGCGGACGACGGCCCACATCGAGGCCGTGCAGGGGGCGAAGAGTTCGAACCGGTCGAGCGCGAACGGCACCACGGTCTCCACGGAGGCCCTGCCGTCGGCGAGTTGCAGCGCGATCGAGGACTGGATGGCCGAATCCAGCAGCGCCGGGGGCAGAACATGCCCGGCGTCGGCGGGGTCCGTCTCTGCCGGCAGGTCGAGCCGTGCCAGGACGGTGCCGGTACCGACGTGTGCCTCGCGGACGGCGCGGAGAGAGGGCCCGTGGACGATGCCCATCGCCGCCAGCGCCTCACGGACGCGCTCCGCGGACACGGATGTCACGCACACCGCACGGAGCGACGCGAGGTCGACGCGGTCGGGCCGGGCCGTGCCCAAGGGCGCTATGCGCCCGGTGGAGAACACGACCGGACCGTCGTCCCGACCGGTCTCCGAGGCGATCTCGAAGGTGAGTTCCTCGCCCTTTGCCGGCCTCACCAGGACATCGACGGTCAGTGGCGCGCCGTCGAAAGCCACCGGCCGTACCCAGGTCATGTCGCGTATCAGCAGGGGCGTTGACGTCTCTGTGCCCCAGGCACGCGCCGCAGCCTCCCGTGCCATTTCGAGGTGGGCGGCGCCCGGGAGGACGCGCTGCCCGCGTACCGTGTGATCGCGGAGGATGGCTTCGTCGCCCTTGAACACCGTCGAGGCCCGCAGTGTGCCGGGAAGGTCCGCCACCACCGACGGCCGGTGGATCGGCGGACGGTCCGGGACCGGCCGGCTCAGGGTCGTGACAGGCTGAGGCGGCAAGGGCGGCGGCCCGGCCCAGTGGCTCTCCCCGGCGAACGGGTAGGTCGGCAGCGGGACCCGGAGATGGGCCCCTGCCGCGAACGCCGCCCCGTAGTCGAGGTCGACGCCCTGTGCGAAGTATCCGGCGAGGGCGGTGAGGTCCGCGCGGTACAAATCGGCGTCCGCACCGGAACCCGTCGGGTGTGCGCAGCGGTGGAGACATTCCTCGCCATGGCTCTTCGCCGCACCGGCGCCCACGTCCGCAGCGCCCTTGCGCGTCGCCACCACTTGGCCGGTGAACGCCCTTGCTCCGTCCGGTCCTTCGCCGAGGATCCGCAGCAGCTCACTGCGGTCCGCCGCCACGCAGGCGAACCTGTGGGCGAACCAGTCCCTGCCGACGGCAAGCGTGTAGGCGAGGTCGCCCAGGTCCGGGAGGTCCGCGCGCCGGCAGTGCTCCGCCAGCCGGGCCATCTGCTGGACCAGCTGCTCACGTGAGTGCGCGGAGAGGACCACGAGATACGCGGGACGTGGCGTACCAGCGCGGGCACGGACAGCCGGAGGCGCTTCCTCGATGACGAGATGCGCGTTGGTGCCGCTCGCGCCGAAGGAGCTGACCGCGCCCCGGCGCGGTCCGCCGTCGGCCGGGGCCTCCCAGCGGTGGCTGCGCGTACTCAGATAGAAGGGGCTGCCTTCGAGACTGACGGCGGGGTTCGGCTTCTCGAAGTGGAGTGAGGCCGGGATCTGCTGGTGCCTCATCGAGAGGAGGATCTTGAACACTCCCGCGACACCTGCGGCGAACTGCGTGTGCCCGAGGTTCGTCTTGACCGAACCCACGGCGCAGTAGCCGGACTTCTCCGTACCGGCCCGGAACACGCGGCTGAGCGCCGAGAATTCGATGGGATCGCCGAGCGGGGTTCCGGTGCCGTGCGCCTCCACGAGCCGGATGGACTCGACGTCGATACCGAAGGACTCGTAGGTGTCGCGGAGCAGACGCTCCTGCGAAACGGAACTGGGCGCCGTGATGCCATTGGTCGCACCATCGTGATTGATGCCCGTGGCGCGGACCACGCCATGGATGTGGTCCCCGTCGGCCACGGCGTCATCGAGCCGCTTGAGCACCAGCACACCGACGCCCTCGCCCGGTACGAAACCGTCGGCACGGTGGTCGAAGGTATGGCAGCGTCCCGTCGCGGAGAGCATTCCGGCGCCGCCGGCCAACTCGTAGAGGCGCGGCGTCGACTGGACGAAGACACCGCCCGCCAGCGCCATGTCCGTCTCGCCCGACCAGAGTCCCCGGCACGCCAGGTCGATCGCGACGAGCGAGCTGGAGCACGAGGTGTCGACCGCGAGCGCGGGACCCTTCAGGTCGAGGAAGTAGGAGACACGGGCCGGGATGAGGGACGCCATGTTCCCCCAGAACGCCTGGGCCGGCGCGTCGTCCCCGACGACCTCCTGGTAGTCACCCTTGTAGCAGCCCACGTACACGCCGCAGCGGGTCTCGCCCAGGTGCCGGCCGGCGTACCCCGCGTCCTCCAGTGCCTTCCACGCCTCTTCGAGGAGCAGACGCTGCTGGGGATCCATGGCGGCGGCCTCGACGCCCGAGATACCGAAGAACAGCGGGTCGAACCGGTCGATCCCGCGGAGGAATCCCCCCTGTGTGCAGCGCGCGGAGCCGTCGGCACCGGTTTCCGCTAGATCCCAGCGGGTCGCCTCCGTGATGAGATCGTCACCATTCACGAGATGCGTCCAGAGGTCGTCCAGGCTGTCGGATCCGGGGAACCGCCCGCTCATCCCGACGATCGCGATCGGCGCGTGGGCGGCGGGCCGTTCCGCGGGAAGGGAGCCGGGCGTGGTCCGCGGACGCGCTTCACCGGTGACGGCCGGCGGCGGGGCGGCGGGGCCGATGTCGGCGTACTCCGCGAGCAGATGCGCGACGAGACGGTCGGCGGAGCTGTGGTCGAAGACGACGCCGGTCGACAGGTCGAGCCGGAGGGCGTCGTTCAGCAGATGGACGAGACGGACCGCGAGGATGGAGTCGAGTCCGTAGTCGGCGAACGCGAGCCCGCCGTCGACCTCGTTCGGTGACATGGCCAGCACGTGCGCGATCGTCGCGCGCACGGTGCGGGCGACCCATTCGTCACGCGTGTCGTCGGGTGCGGCATCCGATGTGCCGTCGGGGGTGATGTGCGGCCCGGCCTCTTCCGGCTGCGGTGCGGCGACGGCCGGAGTCGCGCCGGGCGCCGCCTCCCGGACCGGCTCCAGGTCCCCGACCCAGAACCGGTCCCGCGCGAACGGGTACGTCGGCAGGGATATCCGGCGGGGCGAAGCGGCTCCGTGCAGCCGCCGCCAGTCCAGCTCCACTCCGCCGGCCCAGAGCGCGGCCAGCTTGTCGTGCTTCCCCTTTCGCGCCCACCGTTCGACCAGGAGTTCCCGGAGGTCGTCGTCGGCCGAGATCTCGGCGACGGCGCCCAGGGCCTGTCCGGCCGTGCCCCGGTGAAGGCCGGGTGCCGCCACCCCGTCCCCGCTCTCCGCGTACCCGCGCAGAACCCGCAGGAGCTCGGGCAGTGAGGCGGTGGTCACCGCCAGGCGCTCCTTCATCGCCTCACGTCCTACCTGCAGGGTGAAAGCGAGATCCGCCAGGCCGACCGCTGCCCGCTCCGTCTCCCCGCGTTCGAGGAAGGCCACCAGACGGGCGGCGGAGTGCCGCAGCTGCTCCGGTGTCCGCGCGGAGAGAACGACGAGCTGCTCGCCCTCACCGGACGCCGGCCGGTCCGGGGCGGGGTCCGGCACGTACTCCTCAAGGATCACGTGGGCGTTCGAGCCGCCTGCCCCGAAGGACGAGACCGCCGCGATCCGTGGTGTCCGCGACTCCCACGGTGCGAGCGTCCGCTGGACGAAGAACGGCGTCTCCTCGAACCTGATGCCGGGGTTCAGCTCTTCCGCGTGCAGGCTCGGAACGAGCGTGCGGTGCCGGAGCTGGAGTACGGCCTTGGTGACCCCCGCGATCCCCGCGGCGGCCTCCAGATGCCCGATCACCGACTTCACTGAGCCGATCGCGCAGAACTGCCTCTCGTCCGTCGACTCTTCGAAGGCGAGCGAGAGCCCCTTCACCTCGATCGGGTCGCCCAGCTCCGTGCCCGTGCCGTGCGCCTCGACGTAGCTCACCTCCCGCGCCGCAACCCCGGCACGGGTCAGCGCGTCGCGGATCAGTTCCGCCTGGGCGGTCGGGCTCGGCACCGTATAGCCGTGGGACCGCCCGCCGTGGTTGATGCTCGTCCCGCGGACCACCGCGAGGACCTGGTCACCGTCGGCCAGAGCGCGGGCAAGGGGCTTCAGCAGTACGGCGCCCACACCCTCGCCGGGCACGAACCCGTCACCGCCGCTGCCGAAGCTCCGCACGCGGGCCTGCGAGGACAGCATGGTGGAACGGCACAGCTCCACGTAGTCGGAAGGGTGCAGATACAGGTTCACGCCCCCCGCGATGGCCAGCTCGCAGGAGCCCCGGCGAAGGTACTCGCAGGCTTCATGGACCGCCGTGAGCGAAGAGGAGCACATCGTGTCGATCGTCAGACTCGGGCCACGGAGGTCGAGGACGTACGAGGTCCGAGCGCTGAGCGAGGCGAAGGAGAGCGAGGGCACGACCGTTTCACCGGACGGCAGCCGGGCCGCGCCGTGCCGTGCGTGGCCGGACTTGGTCACACCGGCGAAGACACCCACGCGCCGCTGATGGCGTCGGGCCAGCTCCTCGCGGGTGTAGCCCGCGTCTTCGAGCACTTCCCAGGAAGCCTGGAGGAAGAGTCGCTCCTGCGGGTCCATGGCGTAGGCGTCACGCGGTGCGATCCGGAAGAAGTGCGGATCGAACGCGTCGAAGTCCCGCAGGAATCCGCCCCACTTGCTGTAGCTGCGCCCGGTGGCGACGGCTGTGGCGCGATCCGGCTCGTAGAAGCCGTCCAGCGGCCATCGGTCGGGGGGAATCTCCGTGATGGAGTCGCGTCCCGCCGTGAGGTTCGCCCAGAACTCGTCGGTGTTCTCGGCCTGCGGATAGCGCCCGCTCATCCCGATGATCGCGATGGCGTCGTCCGGCGCGGGCGGGCCGGAAACAGCGGCTGCCCCGGGTGCGTGCCGCGCCGTCGGCAGCCGGACCGCGCCGGACGGTCCGTCGGCCCGCGCACCGGGGGCCCGCGGGGTGGGGGCCCCGGCGAGCGCTCCGGCGACGGCGCGCAGCGTGGGGAATTCGTAGAAGAGCGTCGTCGGGACCACGCCGTATACCGAGGACAGCTCCCTGTTGAGTTGCACGACCATGACCGAGTCGAGGGCCAGGTCGTCGAGCGGCCGGTCGGCGTCGATGTCACGGAGGGGGAGCTTCGTGACCCGGGCGAAAAGCTCCACGACCGACCGGAGTGTCTCCCGGTCCGGCCGCCTGTCGGCCGTCTCCGGCGCAGAAGAGGCAGCGGCGGGTGGGGGCACGGATGCGGGCTTGGCCGGCTCGCCGTGGTGCACCCAGATCTGGTCCTCGTCGGCCTCGCCCAACCGCCAGGCCCTCAGGAGGGCTTCGAGTCCTTCGTCCGACTCCATCGGTACGAGACCGCGGCTGCGCCGGAGGTACGCGCGGGTCGCGTCGTCAACCGCCATTCCACCGTCCTTCCACAGCGGCCACGCGATCGCGACCGTGCGCCCCGGCCGTTCGCCCGCCGCGACGCGCGTGTTGCGGCGGGCGGCGTACTCGCCGAGATAGCCGTTGGCCGTGGCGTAGTCGGACTGACCGGGATTTCCGGTGACTGCCGTACCGGACGAGAAGACGAGAAAGAACTCGATGGGCATGTCCGCCGTGGCCCGGTCCAGGTGGACCACACCATCGACCTTCGGGGCGAGGACCTTGTCCCACTCCTCCGTGGTCTTGTTCGTGACGTACGCATCGTGGATCACGCCCGCGGCGTGCACGATTCCGTGGATCGCGCCCGTCTCCCCGCCGACTCGCGCGATGAGATGGCGTACCTCCTCCCAACGGGAGACGTCCGCGACGGCGTACTGGGCCACCGCACCGGCTTCCCGCAGCTCGGCAAGCAGTTGGCCGATCCGGGCGTCCGGTGCCGAGCGTCCGACGAGGACGAGCGTCGGGCGTACGGCTTCCCGTGCGATCCGGCGGGCGACGACGGCGCCGATGCCGCCGGCGCCCCCGGTAATCAGGTACACGCCTCCCGAACGCCAGGGTGTGCCCGTGCCGTCGGCCGCCCCGGGCACCCAGGTCCGCACCTGGCGCTCCGTGCCCCGGTGAAGAACGAGTGTGTCGTCCGCGTGCCTGGCGTTCTCCAGAACGACCGCAGCGGTGTCGTCCGCGTCGCGCTCGCCGTCGAGAGCGAGGACCTGTCCGGCGATGTGCGGGCTTTCGAGCGCCGTCGTGCGCAGAAGTCCCGCGAGCGCGGGCCCGACCGCTTCGTCGCCGTCCGCCGGTGTCACGACTTGCACCAGGGTGGCGCCGTCGTGCGCCTGCCCGGCGAGTTCCCGGACGATCTCGAAGACCTGGCGTGAGAGGTCGGTGAAGCGGGTCTCCGGGCGCCGCCTGGTGGTCGTGACGGCGTGGCAGTGCACACCCGGCAGGCGGCGTTCCATGCTGTCCCGCACGGCCGCCGGCGCTCCGCAGAGGATCACGGCATGACGCGTGTACGGGGTCCCGCCGGTCAGGTCCCGCGACGCGGGCTTCGGCGTCCAGCGGGGTACGAACAGCGTCGTCATGGCCGAAGAACCTTGTTCAGCACCGCTGTTGGCCTTCCCGGCGCTGCCGGGGAGCCAGTACCTGTCGCGTGCGAACGGGTACGTGGGCAGGTGCGCGCGCCGCGGCAGGGCCGAACCGGAAGCCCCGTACAACCGCCGCCAGTCGACCTCTTCCCCTCCGCTCCAGCGCGCGACCACATCGGCGAGGCCGTCCTGCGCCGGTCCGCTCACCGGTCCGCTCACCGGTCCGCTGATGAACTCCCGCAATTCATCAACGAGTTCCCGGCGGGAGGAGACGACCCAGCCGAGCCGTTCGGCCATGGCTTCGCGCCCGGTCTGGAGCGTCCAGCCGATCGAACGGAGTGCGGCGGGACGGGGCGTGTCCTCCAGGTAGGCGAGCAGGTTCCGCGCCCGCTCGCGGAGCTGCTGCTCCGTACGCGCGGAAAGGGGTACGGCGACCCGGTCCCCGGGGCCGTCCGCGTCCTGCGCCGGACTCGTGTCCGCCGCCTGCCCGGTGTACTCCTCGATGACGACGTGACAGTTCGCGCCGCCGAATCCGAAGCTGCTGACCCCCGCCCGCCGCGGCGCGGGCTCACCGTCACGGTCGCGGGGCCGCTCCCACGGTTCATTGGCGCGCACGATGCGGAACGGGCTGCCGTCGAGCTGAATGTAGGGGTTGATCCGGTCGCAGTGCAGGCTCTGCGGAAGGGTGCCGTGTTCCATCGCGAGGATCACCTTGAGCAGCCCGGCGATTCCTGCGGCGGCTTCCAGATGACCGATGTTGGTCTTCACGGAGCCGAGCCCGCAGGTGGCGGGGCCGTCGCTGCCCAGCTGCCGGAACGCGGCCTGGAGCGCGCGCACCTCGACGGGGTCGCCCAGGGCCGTGCCGGTACCGTGGGCCTCCACATAGCCGATCGTGCGGGGGTCTATGCCGCCCATCGCCCGCACCACGAGGTCCGACTGCGCGGTACCGTTCGGCGCCGTGAGGGAGTTCGCCCGGCCGCCGTGGTTCTCCGCGGTCCCGACGATCACGGCGAGGATCGCGTCCCCGTCGCGCTCCGCGTCGGCGAGGGGCTTCAGTACGACGGCGCCGACGCCCTCACCGCGCACGTATCCGTTCGCCTCGCTCGCGAAGGTCTTGCACCGTCCGTCCGGGCTCAGCATGCCGGCCCGCCCGGCGCTGACGAAGGTGTCGACACTGAGCAGGAGGTTCACCCCGCCCGCTATCGCGGCGTCGCACGCCCCGGAGCGGATGGCCTCGACGGCTCGGTGGACAGCGACGAGCGAGCTGGAGCAGGCCGTGTCGACGGGCTCGCTCGGGCCGTGGATGTCGAGTACGTACGAGATGCGGTTGGCGAGCATGGAGTGGGCGTTGCCCGTGGAGGTGAAAGCGTCCGGCGGGGCGCCGTGGGCCGCGAGCAGAGTCGCGTAGTCGGTTCCTGAGACACCGAAGAACAGCCCGGTGTTCGCCGGCAGGCCGGACGGGGCGTAGCCGCTGTGTTCCATTGCGTTCCAGGCCGTCTGCAGCGCCAGCCGGTGCTGAGGGTCCATCAGCTCGGCCTCGCGCGGCAGGATGCGGAAGAAGGCGGCGTCGAAGGCGTCCACGTCGTCGAGGACGGCCGCATGGTGCGGAAACTCGGCTGCCTCCGCGATCCGCGCATAGGCCGCGTCGTACCGGTCGAGGGGGAAGGCCGTGACGTTGTCGGTCCCCGCGGTCAGGTTCGCCCAGTACGCCTCCAGATCGGGTGAGCCGGGGAACCGGCCCGCGGCTCCGATGACGGCTACCGGCAGGGGCGAGTCCGTCGGTGCGGGGCGCTGTGAGCCGGCCGGCGCGACGGCAGGAGCCCCGGTCGTCTCTCCAGCCGTTGCGGTCGTCTCTCCACGGGACCGGCTTCCAGGGCTCGGGACCGGCTCCCCGGCGGGGTCCGGCGGGAGCGACCGCTCGTACGCCGCGCGCAGCGGGCCCTCGTACTCCGTGAAGAGGTGCCTGCCCAGCGAGTCGAACGTATTCCGGTCGAAGAAGACCGCGGGGGTCAGATCGATGCCGAACCGCTCGCGTACCTGCTTCGACAGGGCGATGAGCGAGATCGAGTCGAAGCCGAAGGCGTCGAAGCCGGTACGGGCGTCGAGCTCACCCAGCTCGAACTTGAGAATGCCGCCCGCCATTTCACGCAGCTCGTCCACCGCGAAGGAGATGACGCCGTCGCCGTCCTCCCCCGGTGTCCCCCGGTCCGCTGCTTCCGCTCCGTCCACCGTTCGTTCGCTCACACCCGGGTCCTTTCGCGGTCCTTCGTCATCGCCGCACCACATGTCGGAGAGCACGCCGGCCACCTGGCCGTTTTGGTCCAGCAGGCCGACGGACCCGCCGAGGCCCTCTCCATCGGCGGTCACGTCGAAGACGACGTACGCGACCGGGACGCCCCCGCTGCTCCCGTCGGTGAAGAGCCGGATCTCGTCGATCCGGTGGGGCACGGTCCGTGCCCAGTCCGGTGAGCCCTGCCGCTTCGCTTCGCACTGGAGGCCCTGCGCGATGGCGGCGAGGACGTGCGGAGCGAGGGTGACATGCGGCTTCACATGGTCCCGCTGGAGTTCGGGGGTGGCGACCTTGAGCACCAATCGCCCGTCCCGCAGGCGGAATATAGCCTCTGTGCCGCTGAGTTCCGGCGCGTATCCGATTCCGCCCTCCGCGAGTTCCGCGAGGAATTCTGCCGGGGAGAGCAGCTCTGCCCGGTCGGGCGCGAGCACACCGGCAGCGATTCCCGCGAAGGAGTTCGTGCGGGGGTGGCCTGACAGCGGCGTACGGTGCTCCTCGCCCGCCGGCACGTCGAACGCCGCCACGGGCATCCGAGTTCCCGCGGCGTCCTGCGCGAACACGAGTCCGGAGGCCCGCTTCCCGTCGGGGGTGTCGAAGACCGTCACCAGTCGGGCGGCGGTCGCCCAGTTGACCGGGCCCAGGAGGCGCAGCCGACGCACGACCGACCCGTCGGCGAATCCGGAGACCTTGGTGGCGGCGATCGCCAGGTCGATGGCGAACGTCGGGACCATGCCGCGCTTCTTGTCCTGCCGCTCCCCCGAGGTGCAGCCGTAGTCGAGGAGATCGTCCAGGTGCACGTCGAGCACGTACCGCAGCCCGTCGGCGTCCGACTCGTTCCGCCCGAGGAAGGGGTGGAGCTTGTCGCGCAGCGCGAGCGGCTCGATCACGGACGGCGCGCCCTCCTCCGGGGTGACCCAGCAGCGCACGCGCTCGAAGGGGTACCCGGGGAGAGAGACCCGCCGGGGCGTGGGTGCTCCCCCGTCGGCGCCGCGCCAGTCGACGCTCCTGCCGCCCACCCAGGTGGTCGCGAGCTTCCGAACGCCCTCGTTTGGCGGGCCACCACTCGCGAGCGCCGCACCGAGGTCCCGGTCTCCCGCCAGATAGCGGTCGACGGCGGCGAGGGCTTCCCCGGTGGTCTTCGCGAGGAACGCCCAGCGGCACGGGAGTTCGTTCTTGCCGACGCGGAGTGTGAACGCGATCGCCGCGGGGTCCGTCTCCGTGCCGGCGGCCAGGTATTCGCGGAATCGGGTGAGATATGTCTCCAGGACCGAGTCGTTCATCGCGGAGAACACGAAGAGTTCCTCTCGCCCGCCCTGTGCACCGTGCGGATCGCGGTCAGGCTGCGGGTACTCCTCCAGGATGATGTGTGAGTTCATCCCTCCCGCGCCGATCGAAGTGATCCCCGCCCGTCGAGGATGCGTGATCCTGCGTCCCTCCACGGTTGTCACGGCGGGTTGCCATGCGGCGAGCTGTCGCTGCAGACGGAACGGTGTTCGGGAGAAGTCGATGTCCGGATTGGTCACCGAGCTGTGCAGCGAGGGTGCGAGTTTCCCTTTCTGGAACTGGAGGACGACCTTGGCGACAGCGACCATTCCGGCAGCGTGCAGAAGGTGACCCATGTTCGATTTGACGGAGCCGATCGCGCAGAAATCGGTGTCCTGTGTGTACTTCTGAAAGGCCGTGGTCAGGGCCTTCACTTCGATCGGGTCGCCCAGTGACGTCCCGGAGCCGTGAGCTTCCACATAGCTGATGGTCCGCGGATCGACTCCCGCGTCGTCGATCGCCTTCTCGATCGCCCGCGCCTGCATACGCGGGCTGGGGACGGTGAACCCGTTGCGCACCCCCGCGTTGGCGAGGGCCGTTCCCTTGATGACGGCGTATACGTGGTCGCCGTCGCGCTCGGCCTCGACGAGCGGCTTGAGGACGAGGGCGCCGACGCCCTCCCCGAGAATGGTCCCGTCCGCGCCCAGGCCGAAGCTCCGGATGACATCAGAGGTCGCCGTCGTGAAGTGCTCCTGTGACGAGCTGATGAGGTTGTACGGGTGCAGAAGCAGGTTCACTCCGCCCGCCACCGCCATCCGGCATTCGCCTGCCCGGAGCATCTGCACGGCTTGGTGCACACAGGTCGAGGACCCGGAACACATCGTGTCCACGAATATCGAGGGACCGGTGAATCCGTAGAAGTACGAGAGCATATTGGGCAGCGTCGCCGTGTAGCTGCCGCTTGCCGGGGAGCCGCGCTTCAGACTGTTCTGAAATCCGTACAGGCCGTAGTGGTTGCTCATGGAACCGGCGAGTACGCCGACATCCCCGTCGTACTGCCGCTGGATCGTCTCGCGCGAATAGCCGGCGTCTTCGAGCGCCTCGACGCCCGTCTGCAGGAACAGGCGGACCTCTGGCGACATGTTCTCCGCATCGCGCTTGGAAATACGGAAGTAGCGGGGATCGAACATCTCGATGTCCCGGAGGAAGGTTCCGGTGCGGATGGAACTCTTGCCGAGGACGCTGCGGTCGCGGCTGTAGACCGCGTCGTGGTCCCAGCGTTCGCGCGGTACTTCGCGGAACTCATGGCGGCCTTCTCCGAGCACGGCCCAGAGTTCGCCGAGGGTGTCGGCTCCGGGATAGGTCCCGGAGATACCGATGATCGCGATGTCGTGGTGGTCGTCGCGCGGCCCGGGTGCGGCAGACCTGTCACGGGCGACGGGCGTGCTGCCGGTGCCGGGAGCGGAGGGTGCGGGTGCGGCGGGGGCCGGTGCGTCGTCCGTCCCGGCCGCGGGCGCTGGGGCCGACGGCTTCGGGTCTCCGGCGCTGATGATCGCGCGCAGCTTGTCACGGTGTTCCGCGATGAGGTGACCTGCGACGCCCTCGATGGTCGTGTACTCGAAGAAGATCGTCTTGGACAGCGGGCCGAAGAACTCTTCGAGCGACGCGGTCGTCTCCAGGATGGCGAGCGAGTCGATCCCGTATTCGACGAGATTGACCGTCTCGTCCAGCGTCAGGGGGTCACGGTGCAGCACCCCGCCCACGATGCGGCGCAGAAGAGCTGTCGTACGCTCCGTCAGGTCTTCCTCCGCGACGGCGGCCGCCGGCTCCACGGGCGTGGTGTCCACGGGTACGGAGTGGGGCGCTTTCGGGAGCGGGGCGGCGGCCGTGAGCGTCGCTGCGGGGCCGTACGCCACCACGGTGTGGGCGGGCGCGTCGCGCAGTACGCCGCCGAGAACCCGGAGACCGTCCTCCGTCGGGAGGGGCTCCCAGCCTCGGTCCCGGCGCATCGACTCCCGCGTCACGGGGTCCATGGACATCCCGCCGTCGGCCCACAACGGCCAGCTGATGGCTGACGTCCTCCCGCTCCGCTCGCCGATGTCCGCCAGCGCCCGGCGATGGTGGGCGAAGGCGTCCAGGAAGGCGTTGGCCGCCGCGTAGTCCGACTGCCCGGAGCTGCCGAACACCCCGGCCACGGAGGAGAAGGCGACGAAAAAATCGAGCGCGAGGCCGCGTGTGGCGGCGTCGAGGTTGAGAACGCCGTCGACCTTCGGCTCCAGCACCGCCCGGACGTCCGAGGCGTCCTTGGTGAAGAGGTACGCGTCACGGAGGACGCCCGCCGCGTGGACGATCCCGTCGATCGCTCCGTGGTCCCGTGTGATGGCGCGCACCGCACGGTCCACGTCGTCCTTCGAGCCCACGTCGACGGGGAGGTAGTGGGCCTCGACCCCCGCTTCCCTCAGCCCGCGCAGGACCGTCCCGCTCGCGGCTCCGGGCGCCGACCGGCCGCTCAGGACGACGACGACGCCCGCACACCGCCCGAAGTACCGCGCGACATGCAGCCCCAGGCCGCCGAGACCGCCCGTGACCCAGTAGACCCCGCCCGCCTTCAACGGCGGGATCTCCGCTCCTTCGCCCAGGCGGAATTCCACGGGCCGTGCCGCGTGACGGGTGCCGTCGGCCCCGTAGCGGATCTCGCAGTCGGCCGACCGGTCCGCCGCCTCTGCCCGGAGGATGTCCGCGATCCGCTCCGGCGACGCGGTGTCGAGTTTTGCGACGCGTACGACACGGCCTGTGACGCGCGGGTTCTCCAGAACGACGGTCCTGAACAGGCCGGTCAGCGGCGCGTGGTGGTGCCGTGGCATCCGCTCGTCCACCAGGACGACGAACCGGTGCGCTCCCCCGGGCTTCGACCTCACCAGCTCCGCCGCGTGCCCGAAGACCAGGTCCACCACGGACCCGACACCATCGGCGACACGACCAGGCGCGACATCGGGAAGGCGGGCGAGAGTGAAGCCGGTCGTGTCTGCCACGACGGCGGCGTGTGCGGCGGCTCGTCCACTGAGGTACCCGCGCACGGACGGGCAGGCCGTTGCCCGGTCCTGCTGTACGTCGAGGGGTGTCCGCACCCAGGGAACGGCGGCGGTGACGACGCCTGCGCCGGTTTCGCGTCCGGACTTCGCCCCGTGCGTCCGCTGGACCAGCCCGCGCAGGCCGACCTGCACCACGCCCTCGGCGTCACAGAGGTCGATGTCGAACACGTCGAGCGTGCTGTGTCCTTCGCGGCGCCTTACCCACGCCCATGTCTCCGACACACAAGCGCCGTAGACCGTGAGTTCCTCGAACGCGAAAGGCAGTGCCGGGCTGTCGGCCGGCTCTCGCGAGGTCTCCGCCAGGAGCACGAGCGAGGACTGGAGGGCCGCGTCGAGCACGCTCGGAGGCAGGACGTATCCGGCGTCCGCTGCCTCACCGGCGGCGGGCTTCCCCATACGCGCGATCAGCTCCCGCGTTCCCAGCCGGAGCTCCTTGAGCCCGCGCATGGCCGGTCCGTACTCCATGCCTCGGTCATGGAACGCCGCGTACACATCCTCCGGGCCGCGCTCCCCGGGGCAGGCCGCCAGCAGCGCGCCGAGATCGACGCGATCCGGCTCCTCCGCCCCGCCGGCCTCGACGACTCCCGAGCTGTGGACCACGGCCGGGTCCGTTCCGGTGGCGACCTCGAAAGCGAGGGTGGCGCCGTTCTGCGGGGTGAGCCGGACACTGACCTCGACCGGCGCGTCCCGTACGACGAGCGGGCGCGGCCATGCGACGTTGCGGAGCCGGACGATGGCCGGCTCCGCCGCGTCGGGCCCCGCCGCACGCACGGCCGCCGCCCGGACCATCTCGACGTGAGCGGCTGCCGGCAGCACACGGGCACCGCCCACCACGTGCGAGGCGAGAAACGGCTCCTCTCCGGTGAACGTCACGCTGTACCGGTGACCGGCGGGGCCGGAGGTATCAGCGTGAACAAGTGGATGCGCGGCGGCAGCAGCGTTCGCTGCCGGTGGCGTCGCTCCTGCCTCGACGTCCTTCTGCGGAACGCTGAACCAGTGCCGTTCGCGGGCGAAGGGATACCCGGGCAGCCGCACACGTCGTGGACGTGGCTGGGATGCGCCGTGACCGAATTGATCCGCCCAGTCCACCGCCCCGCCCTGTACCCAGCGTGTCCCCGCGGTCCTCAGCTCGGCCACTTCCTCTTCCGTGAACTCCACCGACCCGCCCAGATGGAGCTCACCCGCTGCGCGGGTGCCGTCCGTGAACTCCCGCAGAAGCGATTCGAGTTCGGCGCGATGCGCGACGGCGAACGCGACCCGGGCGGGCATGGGCTCGCGGCCGATGCGCAGGGTGTACGCGATATCCGCGAGCGCCTGCGACGGGTGCTCGCGCAGGTGGGTGAGCAGGTTGCCCGTGACCGCGCGCAGCCGCTCCGGCGTCTTCGCGGAGAGCGGCAGGAGCTGCGGGCCCCGAAGGGGCGCGTCCCGCGCCCCCGCACCGGTTTCATCGGTGAGATGTTCCTCAAGCACGACATGTGCGTTCGTGCCACCGAATCCGAACGAGCTCACCCCGGCCCGCCGTGGCCGGATCCTTCCGTCCGTCCCCGGGGCCGACGCGGCCCAGGGCTGGGTGTTGCGGATGACATGGAACGGGCTGTCCTCAAGCTTGATGAGCCTGTTCTGATTCTGGAAGTTGACGTTCGCGGGCAGCATCCGGAGTGCCAGCGAGCTGATCACCTTGGCGATTCCGGCAACCCCGGCGGCCCCTTCCAGATGCCCGATGTTGGTTTTGACAGACCCGATTCCACAGCTCGCCGGCTGGGCGACGGTGCCCTGTGCAGCGTGCAGGTTCCGGAAGGCTTCCTTCAGAGCCATGATCTCGATCGGATCACCGACGGGTGTTCCGGGGCCGTGCGCTTCGATATAGGTCACAGTCTCCGGCCGGATCCCGGCTCGTGTGTAGAGCCCTTCGATCAGATTCGCCTGTGCCGTCGGGTTGGTGACGGTTAGTGAATGGGTCCGGCCACCGTGGTTCGTGGCGACACCCTTGATGACCGCGTGGATGGGATCGCCGTCCGCGAGGGCCCGTGCGAGGGGCTTCAGGAAGAGCACTGCTCCGCCTTCACCGCGGACGTAGCCGTCGGCACTCTGGTCGAAGGCGCTCGCACGACCGGTGCGGGACAGCATGCTCGCCTGGCTGAACGCGACGAAGTGCTTCGGCGA
Organism: Streptomyces sp. NPDC015032; assembly: GCF_043080425.1. NCBI lineage: Bacteria > Bacillati > Actinomycetota > Actinomycetes > Kitasatosporales > Streptomycetaceae > Streptomyces > Streptomyces sp. NPDC015032. The sequence goes on from NZ_JBIBVN010000051.1 coordinate 28,662, forward strand.
CCAGATCAGGTTGACTCCGCCGGCCAGGGCGACACCGCACTCGCCGTTGCCCAGCGCGCGTACCGCTTCGTACACCGATACGAGCGAGCTCGAACATGCCGTGTCGTTGGCGATGCTCGGGCCCTGGAAGTCGAAATAGTACGAGATCCGGTTCGCAATGATCGAGTAGGCCGTCCCGGTGGGGAAGTAGGCGTCCGTCCTTGCCCCTTCACGTTCCATCATTTCCGCGTAGTCCGCATGGCAGACACCCATGAAGACGCCCGTTTCCGTACCGGCGAGAGAACTCGCCGCATAGCCTGCGTTCTCGATCGCCCGCCAGGCGAGTTCGAGAGCCATGCGCTGCTGGGGGTCCATGCTCTCGGCCTCACGCGGCGAAATGTTGAAGAACTCGGCATCGAAGCGGTCCGCATGCTCGATAAAGCCTCCCCAGATGCTGTTCGTCTTCTGGGCTCCGAGCCTCGGATCACCGAAATACCGGTCCTTCGACCAACGCTCTGGGGGGACTTCCGAGATGAGCGACCGGCCCGCGACGAGATGCGCGCCGAGCTCCTCCAGTGTTTCCGCACCGGGGAATCGCAGAGCGAGCCCGATGATCGCGACATCATCCGTCGCGGGCGCCGGTTCGAACGTACTCATCGGATTCCTCCTGCAGCGGGGAGGTCTTGGCCGGCCGGCTTCGATCCCTGAGTTTTCCGCTGATCAATGATGGTGCCCACTTTGAAGTCGCCCTCTGCTGACGTGTCCCCGGGTATTCCCTGTCCCAGCACGAACTGCTGATTGAGGACCGCGGTCGAGAGCAGGTAGATGAAGGCCTGGTCCTCCTTCGTACTGATCTTCCCCGTGGGTGTGGCCGTGATCTTCTTGACAAGCTTCCGGGCGAACACCGGGTCGATGCCGCTGACCTTCTCCAACTCGGTCGCTGAGAGAAGAAGTTCCAGGTAGTCGGGCTGCTGCTGCTTGAAGACGGCTGCGCCGGGAGCGCGGTACGGCTGCTTCCGCCGAGTGAGACTCGATTCCGGCAGCTCACCCCGGAACGCCTTCTTGAGGATGGCTTTCTCATCGAGACCGTCATCGAAGCGCAGATTGATCGAAGCCGCCGCGCGGACGACCGCGGGATCGAGGAATGGGCACCGGTTCTCGACGCCATGGGCGAGACTCATGCGCTCTCCCTGGGTGGAGAGGAGATAACCGGGAAGCAGCGTCTTGAATTCGAGCCACTGCGCCTTCCGGACCGGGCTCAGCGCGGCGTAGCCGGGTGTCGCGTCCGTCAGGGCCATGAGGTCCGCGAACGGTTCGTCATGTCGTCTCAGCAGACGCGCGGCGAAACGGCCGTTCTGGTATCGGAGTTCGTGGGAGAAGAGACCAGGAAGCCGTTCCACGGCGAACTGCTCGAAGAGGCTCTTCATTCGCGCCCGGTTCGCGGGACCGAAGTGACTCAGCTCCGGGTGGAGGCTGCCGAGCCTGGCCATTCGCTCGTCATCCGACAGTTCGCTCCATGAAGCGCGCAGCAGCGTCTCGCGGAAGAGCGAATAGCCGAGGAACGCCTCATCGGCACCCTCACCACTGAGGATCACTTTGATTCCGGCGTCCCGCGCGTGGCGGGACAGGAGAAACATGGGGACGAACGCGGCGCGGAACGCAGGTACTTCCGCGTGATACACGGCAGACGGGAAGTTCGCGGCGATATCGGCACTCGACACGGCAATGGACGAGTGGCGAGTCCCGAGGTGCGAGGCAACGACCTGCTGACTGCTCGACTCGTCGAAGACCGCGTCATCGAACTCCACGGAGAAAGTGCGGACCTCGTGCGAAGAGAGGTCGGTCGTCAGCTTGGTCACGATGGAGGAGTCGAGGCCGCCGCTCAGATAGACACCGACCTCGACATCGCTCCTCAGCCGCATCTCGACGCTCTCGCGCAGGGTGTCGCGGACCAATGCGGCCGCCTCCCGCTCAGAACCGGTGAACGGTGGTACTTCGAGTTCGAGTTCCGCGTAGTCACCCAGCACCGCCCGCCCGCTGCGGACGGTCAGGTAACACCCCATCGGGAGCTGGCGGATGTGCTTGAAGGGGGTCCGGTCGGGCAACGGCGTCCATACCGCGAAGGTGGAGGCGAGTTCGCGGGGGTCGAGCTCGAAACGGAACCCCGGGAATGCGCGGAACGCCTTCATCTCAGAGGCGAAGAGGAATTCTCCACTCCCGCCCGCCTGGGCGCCGCAGCCCTCGTGGTCGACGTAGAAGAGCGGCCTCTTGCCGTATCTGTCACGCGCCAGGAACACGTCTCCCGATCGCACGTCCCGGATCGCGGCCGCGAACGCGCCGTTGAATCGGGGCAGACACGCCGGCCCCCATTGCGCCCATGCCTGCAGGAATACCTCTGTGTCGGAGCGAGTACGGAAATGGCGGCCGAGTCCTCTCAGTTCCTCGCGCAGTTCAATGTGGTTGTACAACTCGCCGTTGAAGCAGATCCAGTAGCGTTCCGTCGGGTCGGCCATCGGCTGGGCACCCCTGGCGAGGTCGACTACCGACAGCCGTGCTGTGCCCATGGCGATGCCGTCGTCCAGGTAGTAGCCCGCCTCGTCCGGCCCTCGGTGACGGATGAGCGACAGCATCGAGGCCATCACTTCCGGCGTTTCTCCGGCGCGGAGCGAGGGCGCGACGAAGCCTGCGATTCCGCACATGCGGGGTCTCCTTCTCCAGCGATCGTCGCGGGCTCAGCGGCCGTCGCGCTCGGTGAGCTTGTTCGCCACGAAGGCGTCGATGGCCTCCAGCGAAGAGAAGATGTTCCTGAGGAATTCCTCGTCCGTCAGCCGGAGCGAGAAGTCTCTTTCAAGAGCAGTCAGGAGCTGAATGTATCCGAAGGAATCCATCACCCCTGTCTTGAACAGATCGGTATCAGCTGCCAGTTCACCTTCGAACTCCACGAGGAACTGGTCCTCGATAAGCCTCTGTATGTGCTGCTTCCTGTCCATGTCTCACGCCCCGCTCTTGATGGGAGTGTTCTGGGTACCGGCCTTCGCGATACTTTTCACCATACGGAGAAGGGAGTCACCACCTATCTCCTCGTACTCAAGACCGTTACCGAGGGAAAGGAGGTACCGGATGCTGTCGACCCATCGCACCGGCTCCACGAGCTGCCTGCTCAGCATCTGAGGTATCGCGCCCCGCTCATAGGGCCGCCCCGTCACATTGGAGATCACAGTTGTTCTGGGCTCCGCGAACGTGAACCCCGCGAGAAAACTCTCGAATTCGGAGCGAACGGGCTCCATGTGACGGGAATGGAAGGCAGCGCTGACCCGCAGCGAGGCGAAGCGGATACCTCGTGCCTTCAGAGAGGCGTGGGCGGCACGCAGCGCGCTGTCGCTGCCGGCGATGACGACCTGGGCTTCGGTGTTGTAGGCCGCCACCTCCGCCCCCTCGACACCGTCCTCCCGCAACACGTCGAGCAGGCGCGGAGCAGAGATGTTCATGACCGCGCTCATGCCGCCGCCAGAGGCCGCCGCCATGAGTTCGCCGCGCTTCTTGACCAGCCGCAAACCCGTTTCGAAGTCGAAGACCCCGGCCGCCAGGAGCGCGTTGTACTCCCCCAGACTGTGTCCGAGGCAGTAGTCGGCAGGCGGGCCCTCGCGGCGCTCACGCTCGAAGGTATGCAACGCGTTGACGGTGAACAGGGCCGGCTGTGTGCACTCCGTCCGCGAGAGCACGTCGTCTTGATTGTCGCGACAGCGCGACACGAGGTCATACCCCAAGAGGTCGCAGGCGAATCGCGTCATGCCTGGATAGCGGCCGAAAACATCTGCGCCCATACCCCGGAACTGCGCTCCTTGCCCAGGGAAGAAAATCGCGAACACCGTGATGCCTCCAGGGTCTGCGCCGGTGGTTGGCCCACACCACGCGGCGATGCCGGTTCCGCACATGCTGTGCCACCCCTCTTGCGGTCCACTGGCCGGAATGCTGATGGCCCGACGCGATCCCTTGCCCGGATCCTTGCCTGCCGACTGCCGTTCGCTTGCCGGTTCCATCGGTATGCAGGAGAAGCACATTGCTAATTCTTTGATCGTTTATTGGCCATTCATCAACTCAAATCACGTGGCAGAACACCCACTGTTCTAGGATCAATTCGCCGGAGAAGTCTCAAGCGTGAGAACGAATGGGGCCGAAGATGTCTGCACGTCAGGCTCGGAGCGCACTGCTGCCTCCACCGTCAGCCGCCCACTCCGGACCGGTGCTGCAGGTCCTGGGGCCTATGTCGGCACAGTACGAAGGGCACGACATCCCGCTCGGCTCACCACGTCGCAGAGCACTGCTCGCCCTCCTGCTGATCAGGCTGGGCCGGGTCGTCCCCACCACCGTGCTCGTCGATGAGCTGTGGCGGGAAGACCAGCCTCGGCGGGCTGTCGCCACCCTGCAGAGCCATATCTCCCATCTGCGCCGGGCACTGGCCCCCGTGGCCGGCCCCGACTGGTCGGCGATCCTCCGCTACCGGGCCCCCGGATACGTCCTTGAGCTGCCTGCGGAGCAGGTGGACGTCCACCGGTTCGAGCAACTCTTCTCCACAGGGCGCCGCTTCCTCGCCCGCCAGGACCCCGAGGCCGCCCGCGACCGGCTCACCCGGGCACTCGCGCTGTGGCGCGGCTCCCCGTACGCGGAGTTTGTCACCCACCAGCCGCTCGCCGACGAGAGCACCCGGCTGGAGCAGGTCCGGCTCACCGCCCTGGAGGCCTCCGCAGAGGCCGGTCTCGTCCTGGGCAGGACCGCGGAGGTGGTCACGGAACTGGAACGCGAGGTGCGTCAGCACCCCACCCGGGAGCGCCTGGTAGGTCATCTGATGACCGCGCTGTTCCGGTCGGGCCGACAGGCGGAGGCGCTGGAGGTGTACGAATGGACCCGCAGCTATCTGGTCGAGGAGTACGGCGTGGACACGACGGCCGAACTCCAGCAGCTGCACACCGCTCTGCTCCGGCAGGAACTCGGTGGGCAGCGGGCACACACTGTGCTGAGTGACGAGTTGCCGTCCAGGGCCACCGAATTCCCCCGGCCCGTCCGGACCGTGTTGTCCGGCGGGGCGGAGCGGGTGCCGGAGGTTTCTCCCGCGACCGGGAAGACAGCCATGCGCAGCATGGGGAAGCCCAAGGAACCGGACCGTACGGCACCGGCCACGTCCATGGCCCCCGGGCTCACCCTCTTTGAACCCGTGCCGCCCCCGCCGTTGATAGGCCGGGAACGGGAGTTGCGGCGTTTGGTCGCCGCAACGGCCGGTGCGGCGACGGGCCGTGGACATCTTGCCTGTGTGTTCGGCTCGTCCGGGCTGGGCAAATCCCACCTCATGGTGGAGCTCGTCCAGCGCCTCCAGAGCATGGACGAGGACATGGAGACGATCCGGAGCAGCTGCTTCTCCGGTGAGGGAGTCCCGCGGTACTGGCTGTGGACCCAGGTGCTGCGCCGACTGTCGGCGGCGCGCCCCGACGCCTTCGAGGCAGCTGCCGCGCCGTTCGGCTCGCTGCTCGCCTCTCTGCTGCCCGGACCGCAGGCCGGAACCGGCGCTGGGAACAGTTGCGACTCCGACAGCTCACAGAGCCCGTTCCGCATTCACGACGCGCTCTGCGAAGTCCTGTTCTCGCTGGCCGCGCAGAGACCCCTGGTGCTGCTGCTGGAGGACGTGCACTGGGCGGATGCCGTCTCTCTGGACTTGCTCCGGCTGCTGACCACCCGCCGCCAGGGGCATCCCCTCAGTATCGTACTGACCGGCTGGGACCTGGAGGCCTGGCCCGATGCCTCGCGGTTCCGGGTGATGAATGAAGTACTGAAGGGTCCGGACGCGGAGATCCTGCGGCTCGCCGGCCTGGCCCGCCCGGACGTCGCCAAGCTGGTCGACGCGCACGCGGGACCGGGCGTCAACGAGCGGATCATCGACGCGCTGCACCACCAGAGCACGGGCAGTCCGTACTTCGTCCTTCAGATGCTCTCTCTTCTCTGCGACGTCAGGGACCTGCACGAGCCAGGCGCCACGGACGAAATCCTCGGCCTGATCGTGACCTGCGCGCGCAAGGTACTGCGTCAGGAGTTCGCCATGCTGCCGGAACCGGTCCTGCGGCTTCTCCGGCTGTGCGCGGTCATCGCACCCGATATCGACGTGGACACGGTCTGCCGTGCCGTCGGCAGCAATTCGGCCATCGCCATCGTGGAATCGGCCATCCGGTACGGCCTGCTCGCTCCTGACCGGCAGCGCACCGGACGGCTCCGCCTCGCCCCTCCCCAGGCTCAGGAGGTGCTCGTCGGCGAGCTGACGGACGAGGAGTGCCAACGGCTGCATGCCCGGTACGCCGACGCACTGTCCTCGCACGTCCAGGCCGGCGGCGATCCGGAGGAGACCGATCGCGTCGCTCGCCACGCCTGGCTCGCCAAGGACGTCATGCCCGCGGACCGGGTCCTGCCCTGGCTGCTGCGCGCGGCGGAGAACGCGGAACTGCGCCTGGCCTCCGAGGAACGCGAGATGTGGCTGCGCCGTGCGGTCGCCATGGCCGGCTCACTGCCCGACGGCACGACCGCTCGCGACCTGAAGCAGCGGCTTCACCTGGAGCTGGGCCATGTGCTGGGCCAGGTACGCGGATTCGGTGACGCGGAGGCGGAGGCGGAGATCACCCGGGGACACACCCCGCATAAGACACCCCATGCACCGGACGACCCGGCGGCCGTGTCGTTGCTGGCCATGTCGCTTCTCGTCCGCGGCTGCTACGACGAGTCACGGCAGTTGTCCGTGCTGCTGAGGAACATCGCGGAGCGCACCGACGGTCCGACGGCCCGGCTCGGCGCGGCGTACGGCGAGGGTATCGCGCTGTTCGTCCGCGGGAACCTGCCCGATGCGCTCAAAGAGTTGGAGCAGGGCGCGGAACTGGCGGAGCGCCTCGCCCGTGAGGGCCGATTACCGGGCGGAATGTACCGGTCCGATCCACGCGTCTCCTTCCGCTGCTACTGCGTCCTCGCCCGCTGGCTGCTGAACGACCGCGCGGCGGCCACGGAACAGCGCCGGCGCCTGCTGCGGCTGACGCAGTACGAGAGCAGGCCGTGGGACCGGATCCAAGCCCTCTACGTCAACGCGATCGTGGCCACCTGGGAGGGCGACGTGGAGACAGCGCGAGCCTCCGGCGCCGAGGGCGTCGGGCTGGCTGGCGAGCACGGACTGTACTACTGGAAGGCGATGCTCCATCTGCCCCTGGGCTGGGCCCTCGCGTACACCGGCCGCCGCGAGGGGATCTCGGACATGAAGAACTCGCTGGCCGAACTGCGACAGTCCAGAACGAACATACGTCTCCCGCTCCACCTGGGGCTGCTGGCCCAGGCCCAGCACCACGCCGGACAGCGGGAGGACGCCGTGGACACCCTGCGCACCATGGTCGCGGTGGTCGAGCACCGGCGCGAGTACGTGTACCTCGACTCCGCTCTGCCTGCAACGCACCTGCTGCACGAGCTTCTGGGCCCGGAATCAGCAGAAACGGTACTGCCGGAGTGAGTGGTGGTTGCGCAGTACTTGCGCCGGGCGGCCGGTGAACACCCGGGTCCCATACCCCTCGCCGGCCGGGTGCCGTACTGTCCGTCCGAGGAGGGCGCCGGTCGCGATGGCCAGGTCGGCTGCGCCGGGGTACTCGCGCTCGATCTGCTCGCCGGGTTCCCGGTCCGCGGCAAAGTTGTCCTTGTCGCCCAGCAGGCAGTCTCAGAATCTTGCGGAGTGTGGTGTCTCGGGCTGGAGGTCCGGGGGCCCTGCCCGCCACACCCTTGCCCTCGACGCGGCACAACGCGTCCAACGCAGGCTGACGGCCGAGATCTGCCCGACCGCCGCCCCGCTGACGCGCGGCCCCGACCACTCCGACCGCACCATCTGCGACGTCGAGCACCGGCAGGAGTTGCCCGGCAGACGCATATGCGGAGAGGGCGAGGCCGGCGTTACGGACGCCTCGGTCAATCACGCCTACGACGGCCTTGGAGCCACCTTCGACTTCTCTCTGCAGACCCTGTCCCGCTCCTCCATCGACGGGGCCGGCCTCCCGTTGGACGCCAGCGTTCACTACCGCCAGGACTACGACAATGCCTTCTGGGACGGCGAGCAGATGGTCTTCGGCGACGGGGACGATCGCGCCGGCCGTATCTGGTACGACGTGCTCACCAGTGGCACGCTCGCCAGCAACGCCGACTTCACGTCCTTCGCACGCCTGACGGCAGACGCCACCGATGCCTACGGGCCATAGGAACATGACGCGGTACTCCAGGCGTTGGATGCGGTCGGCGTACCCACGTCCTGAGTCGGCCGGTGCCCCAGTAGATTTGAGCGCCTTCGTGATCGGCACGAAGGGCTTCTTCAGCTACGGCTGGGCACTCATCCCCGCCGACGAGGACCAGCACGAGTTCCTCGTTCGCTGCAGCACCGGCGACAGCGAACCCCCTGTCCGGTGATCGAAGGGGACTCATTCGTGTAGGCCGTCCGGCGGCATCCGGATGGTGATCCGAATGATCACCACGGACGATGGTGCCTGAGCCCCGGCGCAGCACCAGGTCTCCTGATCCGCTGCGGGGATCGGACGCTCCGCGACGCCACCGCGAGGTACGTACCGCAGGAGGCCCGGCAGGGGCTCACCAGACGGCGCTTCACCCATGCAGTGCCGCAGTGACGGTCGAAGGAGAACCCCGTGGGTCCAGTTGGCGTGGGCCGGTGCCTACCGGCGAGACTCTTCGCGGTCGGCTTGAGTGTGTGTTCCGGTCTCGGTCACCGTCAGCGCCTGGTGGACGGCCTGCGGCGTCAGGAGATGATCCTGTGAAGACTCCCCCCGGGGCCGGCGTCGGCTCACACCTGCGGGCGCTACTGATCACGACGAGCACCGGGCGGTCACCGGCTGCCATGGCATTGATCCTGCTGGTCCTCCTCCCGACGGCGCTGTTGCTGGGTTGGTGGGGCATCGAAGACCTCGGCCAGGCCCTGACCTATTCGGGGCGCATCACCGGTGCCATCCTCATTCTGGTCTCGGCCCTCTCGTTGTTGGGCGCTGCCGCGGTCGTGGACCACTGGTGCCGGAGCAGCTTCCCCTATTCCGGGATGGTCGCGCTGATCGGTACGGTCGCGGCATTGTTGGCCAACGCCATGCTCCTGCTCGAGGCATTCAGGGTCGGCGATTCCACGCTTTACCGGGTGCTGTGCAGCCTGCTCACGGCGGGTTCCGCATGGGCTGTCTTCACGGTGTGGCGGACATCGGTCGTGATCCCTGCTCCGAAGCGGGTGGCCGCGGCACTGGCCGTCTCCTCGGGTCTCGCAATGGCCAATTTCGGCTACCAGCACCTCTACCAGCCGTCCCAGCAGGGTGCCAGGCCCCTCGTCAATATCGCCGTGGGAAAGCCTGTGCTGAGTAAGGACCGTAAGAAATTCGCCCTACCGGTCGACATCAGGATCGAAAACCACAGCGATATGGGCTTTTTTGTGCTCGGCACCGAATTCCACACCATGGGCGAACGGGTGTCGCTCAGCCAGAAGGACCGGCTCCGCAAGCAGTGGCGTGCAGATGCCCAGACGTTCCGTGACTTCGAGATACAACACCCGCTCTCCCGGAAGGAGATCTACCAGCCCGGCCAGTTGGTGCTGGCGCAGCCATGGGTGCCTGCCGGAAACTGGATCGAGGAAAACGACGTGTTCGTCACCCAAAAAGTTGTACAACTGCCCATCGACACACCGTATGACCAGTTGGCGTTCTACGCCTCCGCGCACTTGGCACGCAAGGACCGGCTCGGTCTGGAGAAGCTCCAGGTGAACGGGTATTCCTGGGATGGCAGCAAGGTGCCCCAGTGGGTCAAAATGGATAAGAGCCTCGACACCGTCGTCTCCCGCGGCCGGGTGTACGAAAACAATGCCATTGACCAGCATACGATGGCCCCCCGCTACGTCACTGTTTATTGGCAGTTCGGCACGCATGGCGCAGGCCTGACGGAATCCATCATGCGAAACGGTGAGGAAAACCGCATCCTATCCGAAGCGGCAAGTCGCGAGATGCGGATCCGGTACGGCTTGGTCATCGCCGAAACGGGTCCAATCGAAATGACGCTCTGGGGCATCAAGAACCAGCGATGACCGGCATGGCCGCGCGGCGCACGCGGGAGCGCTGGTCCAATCGCTCCAGCCACACCACGAGGGCGAGAGAACTGTTCACACGGTCCCAGGAATAGGAGTCCCCTATGCCGAACTGCGCCTCCCTCACTGCCCGGCACAGCGTCTCGACGTCGAACATCTCCGCGATCAGCGGATGCCTCGCGGAGCGGCAGAGGTCGATGAGTTCGTCGCCGTGTGTCCGCAGGCCGCGGGCGTAGAGCTGATTGAAGGGGACCTTGACGACCCGGCCGCCGATCCGGGGTGGAAGCAGGTCCGCCATCGCCTCGCGCAGTACCGCCTTGGGACGGCCCGGATGGAACGTGGTCTCGGCGGGGAGGCAGCGCATCGTGGCGATGACCTCCGGGTCGAGGAAGGGGTGCGAGAGGAAGAACCCGTCCTGCCGTGCGCGGCGCCAGGACAGCGGGTCGGGAGCGGTGAGGTAATTGGCGGCCTCGTAGAGGGACTGTTCCGGCCTGCGTCCGAACACGAAGCGGCTCTCCGCGATGCTGGACTCACGGTAGCCGTGAGCCCGCGCGAATCCGGAGCGCAGCCATCGGGGGCGGGCGAAGTTGCCGAGGCCACCGAGCACCGTTCCGTGGCGGCGGAGGAGCGCTGTGCCCCGTTCGGCGGCCAGCGGAAGAGCCGGCTGCAGCACGTAGGCGAAGACGATGTCCCACAAGCCCCGCTCGCTGCCCGCGGCCCAGTCACGTGCCTGCCTCGTCATCAGCCGGAGCTGTCCCGTGCGGGCCAGCCTGTGCAGGTGAAGCGGGTTGGCGTCCGCAATCGGATCGGCCCCGCAGCCGGTCAGGAGGGTATCGCAGCCCAGATCCGCCGCAGTGGCATGGAGCCTGCTCCAGAACGGGGCGCGGAAGGCGTGCGCATGAGGCTCGTCCGGGTCTCCCGCGTGGTGCTGGAAGTCGTCGAAGTCGGCCACGTCGTCGACATCGACGATCACCGGGCGGGCTGCGGGCGCATGCCGGCGGATCTCCGCCATCGCCTCGTCTATATAAGGCTGTTCGGCAGCGAGTTCTCCCCTTGCGAAGCGCCCGGCGAGCAGGACAAGGTCCCCGGGGTGGCCCTGTCCCGCGGCCAGCAGACGTGCCGCCAGCAGCGCGACGCTGGTGGAGTCGGTGCCACCGGATACATGGCATGCCGTCATCCTGCCCATACGGCGCCTGACAGCGTGCTCCAATGCGAGGCGCAGGTCCTTCGCGGCCCCGCCGAGGCCGGGTTCGTCCGCTGCCCGTACCAACGGATCGTGGGCCCGAGGGACGTGTTGCAGCACCCGACCGCGCAGCTGCCCCGTGATCGAAAGTTCCACCACCTCGCCACCGAGTATGCGGTGTACCCCGGCGAAGGGGGTGAGTTCCGAGTGGGGTTGCGCCATGTTCCCGGTCAGGTATCGGCAGAAGTAGCGCCGTTCCAGCTCTGCTCCGCCGCCCAGCTGGCGCGCCGAGGTACTCGCCGCGCTGACACGGCCACCGGACTCCCTGAAGTACAAGGGGATGCGTGCATGCTCGTCCCGCATCAGCAGGATGCGGTCGCGGCACACCAGGACGGCCGCATAGTCGCCGGTCGGCAGACGCGGTGACGCTTGCGGCCGGCCCCAGTCGTCGAGGAGGCCTCGCGCTCCCGCCACGCGCTCACGGACGGAGCCGACCCAGCCGGCGACCACCGCGGTCCCGGCCCGTGAGGAAACCGTCGTCACGAGCCCCTGCCGCGCCATGGCCCCGGCTGCCCAGAGCTTCGGGACGCCCCCTTCCCACTCGAGGCGGAGTGCTTCCACGTCACTGCCCTCCGCCGCCGACCGAGAGAACGGGCGCGAACGCGTGCCCGCGCGGATCGGCGTCAGGGATGCACAGGCCAGCCGAAGACGTCCAGGCGTGCAGGGCGAACGGGTGCTCGCGTACACCGACGTGAAGTACGGCCTTCAAGCCGCGCCGCCGCAGCAGGACGAAAGCCGTCACAGCCTCGGCCTTGCAGTCGTCGTTGACGAACCAGCTTCTGCGACCGTGTGATTGCACTGCCCGTTTCAGCCGTTCGACGTCCTCCGTGGCGGCGGGGTCCGCACGGGCGTATTCCGGGGCTGCCAAGGACAGGAGCCGAAGAGCGCGCCCGAATCCCATGGTCCGGATCAGCAGGTACACACCGCGCAGCCAGAGCCCGATCGCGATGTCCGACTGCTGCCTCCGGCGGGCCGTCGCACACCCGGCGCGGATGAGACCGGCAACGATTTCGGCGCGTTCCTCAGAGATTCCATCAGCGAACTTCCGAATGTCCGCCGTCGCCACTCCCAGAAAGCGCGTACGCCGCCAGTCCGCGATCAGCGCACCGTCGGACATCCTGGTGACACGGCAATGCGGTGACAGGATCCTCGTCATGGCCACCAGCGCATCGATATCCTCTGCCACCGCACATCCTCCAAGGTCGGCCTGACGCCGTCCCCGCAGCGGACTCGGTCCGACGTGGGGACGGTGTCAGGAGTGGTACCCGTGACCGTCGTAGAAGCCGCCGCTGAAGCCCCGGATCAGACGGCCGTTACCGAGAAGGACGAGCCCATACGGCATACGATGGCGCAGCAGTCGGAGAAACATCGCCTACCTCCAGAATCAGGCAGTATCGATCAACTTCAGGCTACTCTGCCCTGGTTACCCCGCAACCGGACAAGGCATCCGCGCCGCGAAGCACGGGGGATTCGCGGCGCGGACGCCTTCTCCGACGTCTCGACTGCGCGGTCGAGCAGCGAGCCGGCGAACCCGACCACCAGATAGCCCTCACCCTCGATATCTGCGGCGGACTCCTTGGGCAGCACGGTCAGGCTGCCGGACCGGCTGACCTCGATGCGCTGCACGGCCCCGTAGGGCTGCCCGGGACAGACAACTTCCAGCAGTGGCCGCTGTGGCGGCCGCTCGTAGTCGAGACCGCCCGCCGTGTACTCGACTACACCGGCGGCACTCTGCCGATGCCCATGACTGTCCTGGTCGAGCAGTACTGGCGCAAGATCAGCGGGGGCCTCGCCCAACATGCCATTCCGGTACGGCACCTCGACCTCCACGCTGACCAGGACACACTCCGCGGGCGCATCGAGGGGGACACGCTTATGGGCCCCTCCCCCATTCCGTCTCCAATACCTTGAGCCCTACGCCGAGGCCGCCCGCACCTGGCTGCACGGCGAGGCCGAGGTCGTCGACACCACGCACCTCACACCCGACCAGGCCGCCCTGCAGATCGCAGGGGCCGTTCAAGAGTTGAGGTCCACCTGCCACGCGCGGCCCTCACCCACGAAGGCCCCTGCGACCGCGAGGCGCGCGGCACCCTGATCTACCAGGTCCGCCAGGCCGAGGCCCACCTCGCCCTCGGCGACATCGACGCCGCTCTCGGCCTGGGCAACCAGGCCATCGACACGATCGGCGGTGTCGGCTCCGTCCGCAATCCAGCGCACTCGAAGAACTTCGGTGCGGGCCCGGCACCCCAGCCGACCGTCCACCGCACGAAAACCGATGGGAAGGCAACCAAGATCCGGACCACCCCCGGACCAACGGAACTGCAACTACCACCGCTTATGCCATCTATGCAGGTCAGATGCATCCGAGCCCTGTACCACCAGCAGACGAAGAATCTGCTGGTGTCGTACTCGCCGAAGAAGCTGGGCTTCTTCTAGTGCTCTGACCACGTAGGTTCGCCGGGTTGGGTGTCCGAGCGGTTGGATGAGCGGTGACGTCCAATCTGACCGCTGGGGGTGTGGTGGCTGAGCCTGTCCGTGTGCGCAGGTTGACTGACCAGGAGGGGCAGAAGCTGCAGCAGATCGTGCGCCGGGGCAGCACCAGTTCGGTGCGTTACCGGCGCGCGATGATGTT
>NZ_JBIBVN010000052.1:0-41231 GCF_043080425.1 Streptomyces sp. NPDC015032
AGTAGGTGGAGGAGGGGATGTTCAGTTCCCGGAGTACGGGCTCGACCCCCAGATGCGGGTGCTCGTCGACGAGCGCCGTCACCTGGGCGTCGGGTCGAGCTGGGCCGCGAAAAAAGCCGAGGCCGTCCGCAGGACCTCGTTCGCACGCTTGAGCTGGGCATTCTCCTTGCGCAGGGCGGCAAGCTCCTCACGCTCGGCGGTGGTGAGCAGGTCGCCTCGCTCGCCGGCATCGGCCTCTGCCTGGCGAATCCAGTTGCGCAGGGCCTCGTGGTGCACGCCGAGTTCCTCGGCCATGCGGCGGATTACGGGCTTCGGCTCGGAGGCGCGGTACATCCGCACCGCACGCTCACGCAACTCCAGCGGGTACTTCCTCGGGGCAGGCATCGTCAGAGCTCCTCTCGTGAGCCCCATCTGATCTGCTGTCACCTCTCCCCGCATCTCGGGGGAACCTCAGGTCACATTGTCCGGCCCGGTCAGCCGCGGCTGGACGTAGGCGGCTTCGGGGTGCTGGTCCGCTTCAGTGACCAGCCGGGCGAGCACATCGGCGGCGGGAAAGGTCGCGTCGTTGTCCAGAAAGAACAGGTAGCCGTCGGGCCGGCTCGTATCGGCGAGTGCACGGGCTCCGGTGTTGCGCCCCCCGGGAATACCCATGTTGGTCTCCAGAGCCACCGAGCGGGCCCCGGCAGGGACAATGTCGGGGACGCAGCCGTTGCCGACAACGCAGATCTGCAGATCGACGCCTTGCTGGGCCATCAACGTGGCCTGAGCCGCGCACTCCTGGTCGGGCCTGTCATTCATTGACAAGAGGATTACCTGTACGACAGGGAGGCGTGCTGGCACGTTGTCTTCCAGAAGGGGCATGAGGCTGGCGGGCGGCGGTGCAACGGAGGCGCCGGTGAGCAGTCCGGGGCCCTGGCCGGCTGGATCCTGAGGTGGAGCGAACACCGCCCGGCGCTTCCGCGGGGCTGTGCGGCCTGTCATGACGATTCACCCAGGAGGGCGGCTGCGCCCGCGTCGAGGAGCTGCTGGCCCGCGCGCTGTCCGGTGCGGGTTGCCTGGTTGGTGGGGCCCGAGGTGGTGGTGCGGATCGGGGTGCCGCCGTGCGGGTCCAGGACGACGGCATGCACGGTCACGCTTTCGGCCACTGGGTCGTGGATGGCGTGGACGGACGCGGCGGTCAAGCAGCTGCCGTGCAGGGTGGCGAGCGCGGCCCGTTCGGCGCCCAGCACGATGCGGGTCGGACCGTGGGCGAGAGGGGCCAGCAGACTTCCGGTGTCACGGTCGTCGGCACGGTGCTCGATGGCCACGATTCCCGCGCCCGATGCGGGCAGCCACTGGGTCGGGTCGAGGATCTGTGAGGCCCGGTCGGCAAGCCCGAGCCGACGCAGCCCGGCAAGCACCGCAATCATGACGTCCACACCCAGAGTTCCGGCATCGAGACGGGACAGCCGCGAGTCCGCGTTGCCCCTGATCGGAACCGGCACCAGCTCGGGGTGGAGCGCGCGCAGGAGGGCTGCCCGTCGGGGTGCGCTGGTGCCGACCCGGGTGCCGGGCGGCAGGCCGGCGAGTGTGGCCGGCGGGTGCCAGGCGGGGAGCACGAGGACGTCGCGGCCGTCCTCGCGGGGCAGGACCGCGCCGACGGTGATGCCCGGGGCGCGGTCGTGCGGGCCTGGTACGTCTTTGGCGCAGGCGATGGCGGCGTCGATCCTGCCGTCGAGAAGGCGGGCGTCGGCGGACCGGGTGAAGGCACCCTTCCCGCCGATCTGGGAGAGCGGGCCGCGGTGCCGGTCGCCCTCGGACGTGATCGTGACGATGTCCAGAGGAGTGTCGGGGTGGCGGTCGCGGAAGAGGGCGGCGAACCGGCCGGTCTGCTCCATGGCCATGGGGCTGGGGCGGGTGCCCAGCCGCAAGGGCCGAGTGGTGACGGTGCTGGTCATGTGATGGTGGTCCGGCTTTCGGAGAGGCGGGCGGTGGGCCAGCTGGTGGTGCGCAGGGCGAGGTGGTGGACACCGGTGCAGCTCCGGAGCAGCGTGGTCAATGTCGCGGCCGGGTACGCGGGTTGAGGGCAGCCATGGGCATGATGACCGGACCACCGGTATGCCGGGCCAGGTTGGTGACACGCTTCGTGGCAGGTCCGCCAGGGCGGCAAGTCCTTCCGCCAACTGCTCGGCAAGCCCTGGCTCCTCATCCCGAAGATGTGGACCACCCGGCCACCGGTCAGGTATGCGCTGAACGAAGGGTGTGCGGGCAGCGAGAACAAGGCCGGCGGCCCACTCCTCGCGGGCTCGTCGCCGCCGGGTGGCCCGGCCTGCGTGGTGATCAGCTTGTGGGAGTCAGGCACGCCGGCGGCCTGCCGTGAGCAGATCCGGCGTCCCGTCGGGAACGCGGCCGGGCCACTGGAAGACGACCCTCGCGAAGGGCTTGTCGAGCACATCACCAACCGGTAGCTGCTCGACGGGAGTTCCGGCCGGGTGGACAGTCATCGATGGGTAGCCGCTCTCGCGTACCGTCTGGTCCCAGGTGCGCACGCAGTCGGCGAAGCGCTTTGCCAGCGCGTCGGCGGCCGGGCCGTAGGCATGGATGAAGAACTCGGTGAGACGGCCGGCCGGATTCGGGGCGTCGTTGACCAGGCGATGGGTCAGGTAGGCGAGGGAGCCGTCCGCCAGCATCGCGGCTGCGTCCTGCTGCACCACCAGCGTCGACTCTTCGGGGGCAGTCAGGCGACAGAACCCTGGCAGCGTGGTCGCGGCGTAGACCTGCAGGGTCTCGAAATTGAGGGTACCCCGGACCACGAGGCCAGTGGTGAGCTCGTGACGGGGGCCGCGCAACGCTTCATCGAGCCCGGCGGTGTCGCTGCGCGCTCCGTCCTCCCACCGCACGGTGACCTCGCCGCCGGCCAGAGGGACGGCGGGAGCGGTGCGGGCGGCGGCACCGCGGTCCCGCACGAAACCGCAGTACGTCCAGTGCTCGGTGTGCAGCACGTCTCCACGCCGGACCAAGGTGAGAGAGCGGGTGTAGCCGCCCATTTCCAGCGGCACGACCAGCCGCGCTCCCTCGGCGAGCTGCTCCCGCCACGACGGTGCGATGTCGGCCGCGCTGCGGGTGATCATCACCCCGTCGAACCCCTGCACCACCAGTTGCCCGGCGCCGTACCCGCCATCGCCACCGGCTTCGCCACCACCACCGGCATGCTGCTCGGCGGAGCCGTGGTCGTGGAGACCCTCTTCAACTACCCGGGGATCGGCAACCTGCTGGCCGGTGCCGTCGCCTCGCGCGACACCCCGCTGATCGCCGGGGTCGTCGCCTGCGCCGGTGCCGTCATCAGCCTCGTCCTGCTCGCTGCGGACCTGATCCGAGAGGCCACCCTGGGAGAGCCCGCATGACCACGATCGTCGCCCGAGCGGTTGCACGAAGCTCTACGGGACGCCCCCGCACCCTGGTAACGGCCGCCGTCGCCGTCCTGTCCCTCGTTCTCACCGTCGCCGGCCCCCTGGTGGCCCCGCACTCCCTCGCCTCGCCGGTCACCGCGCCGTTCGCCGCACCGAGTGCCGACGCCCCGCTGGGCGGAGACCAGTTGGGCCGTGACGTCCTCAGCCGCCTCCTGCACGGCGGCACCCTTCTCGTCGTGGGCGCGCTGCTCGTGGCCGCCGTGGTGACCGCGGCCGCCACCCTCATCGGCTGCTTCGCCGTCCTGCGTCCCGTGCTCGGCCGGGCCGTCGAGCGCTGCGCCGATGTCGCGATCCTGCTGCCGCCGCTGCTCGGCATCATGCTGATCGCGCTCGCCTGGCCCGGCGGTGGACGCTGGGCCGTCATCGCCGCCGCAGTTGTCCTCGGAATCCCCTACGCCGTACGGGTCGTCGCCGCTGCCGCCGCCCCGCTCACCACCGCTGGCTACATCGAAGCGGCCGTCACCCGTGGCGAGTCCACCGCCTACATCGCCCTGCGCGAGCTGCTGCCCAACCTGCGCTCCACGGTCCTGACCCTCTTCGGCCTGCGGTTCGTCGAGGCTGTCTACGTCATTTCCATGGCCGGCTTCCTCCAGATCGGCCCCCAACCCCCGGCCTCCGACTGGTCGTTGATGGTCCGAGAGAACGCCTCCGGCATCCTGCTCAACCCCTGGGCCGTCGTCGCCCCGAGCCTCGCCATCGCCGCCGTCGCCATCACCGTCAACCTCGCCACCCGGGCCCTGGCCCCCGAGACCACGCAGAAGGCGGTGACCCGCTCGTGAGCGACCTCGCCCACCAGGACCAGGCCCGCACCCGGCCCGACAACACGGCCGACGTGGAAGCCGACCCCGCACAGCCGGTGGCGACCGTCACCGGCCTGGAGATCGCCCTGCCCGACGGTACGGTCCTGCTGCCCGCCATCTCCGCTGCCGTCCATCCCAGCCAGGTCACGGCCCTGACCGGCGCCTCGGGGTCCGGCAAGACCACGCTCCTGCGCGCCCTCATCGGCCACCTCCCCGCCGGGGCCGTGATTACCGCCGGCACTCTCGACGTCCTCGGCACCCAGCCCCACGCTCTCACCCCGAACGCGCTACGACACCTGCGCCGCACCCGTGTCGCCTACGTCGGCCAAGACCCCGGCTCGGCACTCAACCCCCGCATGACCGTCCACCGCCTGGTCGCCGAACTGGCCACTGACCCCTCCGCCGACTCCGTCGGCACCCTGCTGACGGAATGCAGCCTTCCCGCCGATCTCCTCGGCCGACGGCCCACCGCCCTGTCCGGCGGACAACAGCGCCGTGTCGCCCTCGCCCGTGCCCTCGCCCGCACCCCGGAGATCCTCCTCCTGGACGAACCCACCGCCGGACTCGACATCACCCTGCGCGACGAGATCGCCCACCTGTTGCGCCGCCTTGCCACCGACAGGAATCTCGCCATCGTCATCGCCACCCACGACCCCGCACTGGTCGAGGCGTGCGCTGACGACACCGTTCAGCTCACGCCGCCCCGCGCGCAGCCGCCCGCTCCCGTGCAGCGCATGGTGGAGCGGCCAGCCGTACCAGAGCACACGTCCGGCCGGACCCTGTCCGCACAGCATGTCGAGGTCTACTTCCGCGGCGGAAGCGAGCGGCGCCCCGCCCTGACCGGAATCGACTTCACCGCACCGGCCGGCTCCGCCACCGCCGTGATCGGCCCCTCCGGATCCGGCAAGACCACCCTCCTCCGCGTCCTCGCCGGACTGCACCCGCCAACCAACGGCCACCTCACCCTGGACGGCGAGAAGCTGGCGGCCACGGCCCGCCGCCGCACCCGCGAACAGCAGCGCCGTATCCAGCTCGTCCCGCAGAACCCGCTCGCCGCCCTCAACCCCCGGCGCACCGTCGGAAAGCAACTGACCCGCCCCCTGCGCCTCCACACCACCCTCACGGCGAAGGAAACACCCGCGCGGATCGCCGAACTCCTCGAACAGGTGGAACTCCCCGCCGACTTCGCCGACCGCTACCCGAGCGAGCTGTCCGGCGGCCAGCGCCAGCGGGTCTCCATCGCCCGCGCCCTCGCCGCCGGCCCCGACATCCTCCTGTGCGACGAGGTCACGTCCGCCCTCGACCACGACACCGCCACGGCCGTCATGGACCTCCTCACCCGCCTGCGCGCAGAGCACGGCACAACCCTCGTCGTGGTCTCCCACGAACACCACCTGATCGCCCGCTACACCGACACAGCGCACCTGATGGACACCGGCCGGATCACTACCAGCGGCCCCACGACCGAGCTTCTGCCCGCGGTGTGACCCAGTCCAGGGCTGCGGTTGGTCAGTGCTTCGGCGACGCCGTAAGCGGGTGAGCGGGGCCCCGCCGTCCAAGACGCCGACCTGCTGCTGCACCTCACCGAGTGGCCGCAGTTCTCCCACATCGACCCGCACCGTCTCGCCGCCCGCACCGCCATCCCGCGCGTCATCGACGGCCGCGGCACCCTGAACGCCGACACCTGGCGCGACGCCGGATGACCGTCCGCGCCCTCGGACGCCCCTGAGCCGCAGTTTTGTGGCCCGGCCCGTGACGCCTCTGCAATCGGCGCATGCGGCCGGGCCACGCCAGAGCCGCCAAACAGCGTCCTGACGAACATGGAACGGATGGCACACTGATGGGCCCAACTTGCCCATCGTGTCCGGGAGATCACCTGATGAACGCCGCCCCCGCCGCCGACGGCCAGGGAGCCGAAACAGCCGGGGAACGTACCGGCGGCTGCCTGTGCGGCCGAATCCGTTTCACCACTCGAGGTCCGGCCGTCTTCCCCCACACCTGTGTCTGCCGCCACTGTCAAAAGCTCGGCGGCACACCAGTGATGTGGTGGGTGGGATTCGAAACGGTCACCTGGACCGGTGAGGGCGGCGAGCCAACCTGGTACGAGACCTTCGAAGGCGAGGCGAAACGCGGCTTCTGCCCGACCTGCGGCAGCCGCCTCGCGGCGATCGACAGCGACATCCCAGAGATGGGCATCAACGTCACCGCCCTGGACGACACCAGCGGCCCAGACCTCGTGCCGATCCACGCGTCCTTCCGCGACAACGCCGTGCACTGGCTGCCGTCGGCGCCGGAGACCGAGCACAGCACGGCCGGTTGACCGCCCGTCAACCCCACCTGCTCCCTCGATGGCCCCGGTCGCATCTCGTTCTCGCCCGCGAGCAGGGCGCGAACTCCCGGGCCGGGGCCCGCCGCGGTCATGCTCAGCTGGATGACGGAGAACTCTGCGAGTGCCGCGCGGCCGTCCAAGGACAGTCCAGGGGACGCTCAACCGGAGCGAGTCCAGAAAGGCGCTGGGCTACTTCCTAGACGAATTCTGGCCATCGACGCCTGCCGAGACGAAAGCGTGAGACCACATCCCAGGACGTTGAGAATTCCGGGCGGCTACGAAGAATCTGGGTGAGGGGAGCATCGGGTCCATCAGTGATGAATTGAGAGCCGCCCGCCACATGTTCCGCCGCATAGCGGAACATGCTCGGCACCGGGAACGCGAACAGGTTCATCAATTTCATCGAAGCGGCCTACATCACGCCGGTGAACAAGGCACAGTCGACCTGACAGGAACTGCTCGTCCAGACCGTTGGGTGGCCGTCCCATCCCTTCCACAGCCACCGCCGCGCGCCGTCATGCTGAGGAGGCACAAGACGTGAACACAATGACTTGACAGGGAAGTATGCGCCTGCCCCACTGCGCCCGCCTTTCCGGTGGTCCGCTCATGGCCTGGGTCGGATTCCGCCGGACCTCCTTCAGCTGGACCGGGCCCGGGACACCAATGCGCTCAAGACCATGAATCCCGCCGAGCAGGCTCACCTGCTCGCCGCACCCACGCCGCGCGAGGCGAAAGGGCGCGGTCGCCGCGTGACGCTCCGCCCGGACTGGAACACCGGCGGCCGGATGCTCGCCATGCGGCACGTACTGCGCAGCAAGCTCGCGCCGCACAGCGACCTTACCCGGCGGCTTGTCGCCACCGGCGGTCTCGTGCTCGTCGAGACGAACCACTGGCACGACCAGTTCTGGGACGACTGCACCTGCCCCGCACACGCCACAGTCCTCGGCACCCACATGCTCGGCGAGCTGCTCATGGCCACCCGGTCCATGAACCGCTGAAGTCGCCACCCCGTGCCCCGCGCTCACGACTCACCCGGAGAAGACCACGGCCGACATCGACCGCGTGAAGGCTGCGGCCGCCACCTGGCTTCACGGCAGGGGCGAGCAGGCCCGCTTCGACTTCGCCCAGTCCGACGGCGTGCCGGTCGGCTCCGTGGTCGACATCCACTGGCGGCACGGCGGGCTGCGGGTGCATCTGGACCAGGCAGTGGCCCCGGCGTGGGGCGAGGACCGAGGCGTTCGCACGGCCCACGGAGTGGTTCGGCCTGGACGAGTGCGCGTGACGGAGCGGGGGCTGTCGACACCGGCCGTCGAACGAATCGTCCAGGTCCGCAGCGTACCCCCTCCGGCGAAGTGGGCCACAGGCAAGGCCAGGAAGGGACCGGATACGGATGCCCGGGCCCGAGGGCTGCTGCGTCGGCTAGCCGATGCGCGGAAGGTCGAATCCGTGGTCGTGGTGACCCGGGTGTGCCGGGAGATCGCCGACCTGGCCGGGGCCAGCCAGGAAACTCAAGGCGAGCTGGACGCCGCCGTGCAGGGGAAGGGGGCCCGACCCCGAAGAGTCGAACCCCTATGACCTGCACGTTTGCCAGATCAGTGAAGCTGCGCCCGGAGGCCAGCGGCCCTCTTGCAGGACCGCGAAGAACATAACGGGGCGGGACCCGATGTGGGGTGCGGTCGGCGAGGGTCAGGACGAGCGGGTGTCGCGGTGGTGGCCCCACAGGGACCAGGCCCACAGGAGGGCTGCGGGGGGCAGCACCCAGGTGGAGACGGAGCCTGGATCGGGATCGTCGATGACCTCCGAGAGGGTGATGGCCACGAGGGGCAGGAACAGTAGGCCGGACCTCAGCTTCCGGCGGGCCGCACGGCGGGACGCGCCAGGCCCGTCGGCCAGCCGCAGCGCGTACACCTGCGGGGTTCCGAACTGTTCGTGGGCTTCTCCGCCGGAGGCGGCCAGATGGGCGCGGGCCTCCTCGACATGGGCCTGAGCCTGCCTCGGGGACAAGCCGTACGCGCCCCGCAGTACCCCATCGAGCCGGCGCAGCCACGCCTCGTCGTCGTGGTGTGCCGCCTCCGGGCCGTTGAACCAGCGACTCACCCGTTCCTCCGGCAGCAGCCAACCGATCACGGCGGGCAGCGCGGAGAGGGCCACCACGGCGGGCGCCGGCGCGGAGAACAGCGGCCCGTCAGGGAGGGAGATGGCCAGGGCGGCAACCGTCACCATCACGACGGCTCCGACGATCGCCGTCCACACCCCGCGCGGGCGACCCGCGGTTCGCAGCGTCAGCGCGACGACGATCAGTAACACCACCGTGCCGATCAGGGGGATGCCGACGAGCTCCGGCCAGCCGATCGTGAACTCCAGACCGCTGCTGAACCAGCGTTGCGCAGACAGCCACACGCCGACCGCGCCGAGGACGAGCAGTCCCCCGCGGAATCCCTCGCCGGGCGTGACGCCGTGCATGTCGCGGTGGCTCCGGTGCGCGTCGTCGATCCGTTCGGCGGCCACCTGGGCGGCGAAGTCGTCGGCATCACCGAAGAGTTCGTGCGCGCTGCGGCCGGAGTCGGTGACGGCCTCGTACACCTCGTCGACCACTTGGCCGCCCAGCCCGTCCGGGGGGTCGTGCCGCAGGAGCAAATGGAGCCGGAACCTGCCCGCCCACCGCTCGTCCTCCTCCCGGGGCCACGTTCGGGGCGCCACCTCGCTCCCCGACTGTTCGGGGTCGTCCTGCCCGAGCCTCTGCTGCTGTGTTGTCACCTTCGGTCCTGTCCTCGTCATCCGTCGGTCCCTAGGGTCTGCCGACCGGTGCAGTCCACGGTGCGGACGGTGTCCGGTCGGCCGGTGCGCTGGTGCGCCGACGCGGGGTCATGTGCTCATGCCGGGCTGTTGTGCGTCGGTCGGCTGCATGTCGGCGGGCCCGCTCCCGTGTGGCCCAGCCCCAAGCGGCCGTGCGCCGACGGGGTCCGGCATTGCGGTGGGTGCCGGGTGCGCGGCAGGGGCCCCGGGTGGGGTTGTGGCACCGGGTGGGGAGGATGCCGGCACCGGGCCGGTCAGCAGGCGGGAGACGGACGCGCCGAAGTTCTCCCACGCCGACCACTCAGCGTCGAGCCGCTCCCGGCCGACCTGCGTGATGCGGTAGCACTTGCGTCCCGGCCCGCCCTCGCCCGCGCGCCAGTGGACCTCCACCGCGCCGTCCTCAGCGAGCCGGTTCAGCGCCGGGTACAGCGTCGCCGGCTTGACGGACTCCAACCCGGCCGCGGTCAGTTGCTGAAGGAGCGCGTAGCCGTAACTCTCCTCGTGCCGCAGTGCGCCGAGCAGGCAGAGCGGGAGCACTGCCCGCACCCACGCTCCCTTGGTGTCCGCCGCCACTGTCCGACCGTCCCCTTCCTTGCCGCATACGCTCTCGTCCGCCCGCCCGAGCGGGATGCCCCCCGGGGCCGACGGGGATACGCCCACCGGTCCGTCCGGCCACCTGCCGGCCCGGACTCCGGCATCCGCCGTTCCGGATGCCGGGCGCCTGCAGTGATCAGCAGCCAGGGGGACATGGGCAGGAGGCCCGGAGCCCTCCCAGGCCCGCTGCCCGACCATTCGCGCTCTCCCACTATTCTGAATCTCAGACTAGTGGAGATGTCAAGTACGCAGGACCCACCACGCCCCCGTCCTTCTTCGCCTGATGCACGATCACGTCGACGCTGCGCGGAGCCGCGAATACCGTCTGGTCCTGCGGTGTGAGGTTCGGTGGTGGTGTCACTGGGATGTTCGGGTTTGTGTGTCACTGATGTGTGGGTGCATTGGTGCTGTTCGTAGGCGGTTGGATGGCACTGTCACGTTGGCTGACGACGTGGGATGATCTTGGGGTTGATCGGGCAGGCGAGGACCGTCTGTGGAGAGTGTGCCGCCGTCGTCCAAGGGTCACCGGTACCCGGTGGAGATCATCTCGCACTGCGTGTGGCTGTACTTCCGCTTCCCGCTCAGCTTCCGCGAGGTCGAGGAGCTGATGCTGGAGCGCGGCGTGGTCGTCTCCCACGAGACCGTCCGGCGGTGGTGCCTGAAGTTCGGGCAGGCTTACGCCAACGCGCTGCGCCGCCGGCGCCCCCGCTCGGGGGACAAATGGCACCTGGACGAGGTCTTCGTGAAGATCAACGGTGAGCGGAAGTACCTGTGGCGGGCGGTGGATGCCGACGACAACGTGCTCGACGTACTCGTGCAGAACCGCCGCGACAAGGCCGCGGCCAAGCGGTTCTGCAGGAAGCTGATGAAGGTCGCCCAGTCGGTGCCACGAGTGATCGTCACCGACAAGCTCCGCTCCTACGGTGCCGCCCACCGCGAGGCGATGCCGCTGGTGGAGCACCGCTCCCACAAGGGCCTGAACAACCGGGCCGAGAACTCCCACCAGCCCACCGGGCAGCGCGAACGCGCCATGAAGGGCTTTCGCTCGGTCGGCGGAGCACAGAGATTCCTGGCCGCGTTCAGCGGCATCTCACCCCACTTTCCGACCCCGCCGCCACCTGATGACCGCCACCGAGTACCGCACCTGGATGAGTACCCGATTCACGATCTGGGACCAGACCACCGGCCGCGCCGCCCTGCCCACAACGGCCTGCCCCAGACCGCCACCCGAGGCCGACCCACACCCCGACACACCATCAGACACCCCCACCCCTCACCAACGTGACAGTGCCCCCGCCTGGGGTCGGCCACGCGGGCCTGACCCACCGTGGGCCGTCGAGCACGCTCCCGAAAGCATGCTCGACACGGTTGCCCTCGCCACCGGCGGCGTAAGCGAGTGCCCCACCGTTGTTCTGCGCTGTCGGGCCAGGGATGTGCGCAGTGAGCACATCCAGGTTGCTGCGGAATTTGCCAAGCTGTCGGCGAGTGATCAACCCGCGGGTGGCGGAAGGACCGTCTGCCCCGCGGGGCCGAGGGGCAGACGGGATGGAACCTCCCAGACCACGGCGGAGGAGTCCCGCGGGTCGCCCATCCGGGCGAATGGCGCCAAGCGGCGGTCCGCACCACGGACGGGGACGGCGGGCTGCCGCCGTACCGGTCCCGCCCTTCCCACCACCGCATCGCTTTCATCAAGGAGACCGTCATGTCGTACATCACCGTCGGCCGCGAGAATAGCACCGACATCGACATCTACTACGAGGACCACGGGTCGGGACAGCCGGTTCTGCTGATCCACGGCTACCCGCTCAACGGCGATTCCTGGGAGAGGCAGACCAAGGCCCTTCTGGAGGCCGGGTACCGCGTCATCACCTACGACCGCCGCGGCTTCGGCAGGTCCGGCCGCCCCACAGCCGGTTACGACTACGACACTTTCGCCGCCGACCTCAACACCCTTATGGAGACCTTGGAGCTGACCGACACCGTGCTGGTCGGTTTCTCCATGGGCACCGGCGAAGTCGCCCGCTACCTCGCGACGTACGGCTCCGGCCGCGTGGCCAAGGCCGCTTTCTTGGCCTCTCTGGAGCCCTTCCTCCTCAAGACCGACGGCAACCCCACCGGAGTCGACGGGAGCGTCTTCGAAGGCATCCTGGAAGCCGTCTCCAAAGATCGCTACGCCTACTTCACCGACTTCTACCGGGACTTCTACAACCTCGACGAATACCTCGGCACCCGCATCAGCGACGAGGTTGTCCGCGCCAGTTGGAACACGGCGGCCGGGGCCTCCCCCCACGCCTCCAGCGCCTGCGTCCCCACCTGGACGACCGACTTCCGCGGCGACGTGTCCAAGATCGAAGTGCCGGCGCTCATCCTGCACGGCACAGGCGACCGCGTTCTCCCCATCGACGCCACCGGTCGCCCCTTCCACCGGGCCGTACCCCACGCCGATTACATCGAGATCGAGGGCGCCCCGCACGGGCTCCTGTGGACACACTCCGACGAAGTCAACACCGCGCTCCTCACCTTCCTCGCCAAGTAACCCCCTCCCGCACCGCGCAGGGGCCCGCCGGCACGTGCGCGCCGACGGGCCCCTGCCGCGTACCGAACGCTGACGGTACGGTCCACCGTGTGGGTCTCACATCAGGCACTCCCTCATGCGACGAGGAGCCCACCGTCGACATGGAGATCATGCGCGTTCATGCCCGTGTTGCGCAGGAGGAAGTCGGTGGCGTCGGCTATCTCGGCCCTCGTCACCAGCCGCCCGATGGGGGTGCGCCGTTCATGTGGATGATCCGTGACCTCCTGCCACCTGGGGCTGTCTCCGACCACGCCGGGGTGCAGGGCGTTGATCCTGTGTGGCGCCAGCTCGACGGCGAGGGTTTTGACCAGGCCTGACAGCCCGGCATTGAAGGTGGTCACCATGGTGGAGCCGGGGTAGGGGCGTTCCTTCGCCATGCCGCCGAAGAGCACGACGGAGGCGGCCGGATGGAAGCGGTCCCGCAACGCACGAACTGCTTCGGCGTACCCGACGAGTTTGATGGTCACGGAGCGGACAGCGTCTTCGACATCGAACTCGGCCAAGGAGTTCGGTGCGGGATCCATGGCCGTGAGGACCAGTTGGTCGACCTCGGTGACGCTGGCGAGGGCCGGGAGGATCGTCTCGGGCTGGGCAAGGTCGACGGCCAGGCCGCGGGTCGCGCCTCCGATCCTCTCCGCGGTCGCCTGTGCCCTCGCTCGGTCACGGCTGGTGACGACGACGGAATCGCCGCGGTCGGCGAATCGGCGGGCGACTTCACGTCCGAGACCGCCGCTACCGCCAATGACAACTGACGTGGTCATGCTTTCCCTTCGGGTAGGTAAATGGGGTGCTATGACGCGCGGGGAACCAGGAGCCCCGGTGTACGGATGAGTTGGCTGCACCAACCTCGGCCGGGCCGCACGTCGCAGATCCGGGGCGGCTGCGGCCCGTTACCCGTTCCCTTGGGGATATCCTGAATGCCAGCCTCGCGCAAGGCCGCCGTTGGCAGGGCGTCAGATACGGCTGAATCCCGCCCACTTCTTGATCCTGAAGCGGCTCCCGCTGCGGGCGATCTCGACGGCGCCGTGACCGCACAGGTGCGCCGGTAGCACGAGCACTTTATGGTCGGCGGCCCACTCCAGCGTGCGCCGTCGCGTTGTGCGCGCCTGTTTCTCGTCTTCCTCGAAGCAACTGTCGAACTCGGGGTGTTCGAGCTGCAACGGCGTGTGCAGCAGATCGCCGGCGAACACCGCTCTGTCGCCTCCCGACTGCAGCCGGACCACGGAGGAGCCGGGGGTGTGACCGGGGGCGAGGTCCAGCGTCAGGTTGCCGTCGATGGTATGGCTGCCAGCCCACAGCTTCACCAGACCGGCTTGGTGCACAGGCAGGATGCTATCTTCCCACACGTTCAGGGCGGCCTTCGGATCCTTGGCCTTGCTCCGGTGCTCCGGGGACCAGAATGTGAACTCGGTCTCGGGGATCAGGTAGGTGGCGTTCGGGAAGGTGGGGACCCAGTCCCGGCCCTGACGTCGGGTGTTCCAGCCGACGTGATCGTTGTGCAGATGGGTGTTCACGACGATGTCGACGTCCTGCGGGCGCACCCCGGCTCGGAACAGGCGACGCAGGAAGCCGGTGTCCAGGTACTGCCACGTCTTCGCGTACGGGCGGAACTTGTCGTTTCCGGCACCTGTGTCGATCAGGATCGTCCTGCCTTCGCTGCGCAGCACCCACGTCTGCAGCGCGATGCGGACGGCGTCCGTGTCGGGGTTCCAGAAGTCCGGACTGAGCCAGGAGCGATTCTGCCGCCACAGTTTCTCCGGGCTGTCCGGGAAGAACTCACGCGACGTCATTCCCACCGGGCCCGTGTACTCCACTACGCGGCTGATGGTGACATTGCCGAGCGTGATCGTGGACGCCTGCATCGCCTGCTCGGAGGTGGCGGCGGGTGTGCCATGGGTGCCGCTGGTGAGCGCCCGACCACCATCGAGCAGCGCGGCCGCTCCGAACCCTGCGCTGATGCCCGCTGCGGCTCCTATGAATCCGCGCCGGTTCATGGGGCGTAGAGGCTGGTCACTGTGCATCGCTCGGCTCCTGTCACAGAAGAGGGTGGGGTCACCAGCGGAATGATCGCTTCGTGCTCAGCGTGGCAAAGAGCGCGGCAGTTCAGGTGTGCTGACAATGCAGGCCCCTCGTCCCGGGGCGCATGACTGCGGACGACTTCCCTCACCCCGCAC
The DNA here is from genome assembly GCF_043080425.1 of Streptomyces sp. NPDC015032. NCBI lineage: Bacteria > Bacillati > Actinomycetota > Actinomycetes > Kitasatosporales > Streptomycetaceae > Streptomyces > Streptomyces sp. NPDC015032. The sequence continues at coordinate 14,718 of NZ_JBIBVN010000052.1, forward strand.
CGCGGCATGGCACAAGGAGTCCTCGGCCTCGGGCTCCTGCCGGTACGTCGCGCCGTCCGCGCTGTCGCCAAGCGCGCCCATCAGCCCCCCGTTCGCCCGCGTCCGCGGCCACGCGGGCGGGGGCGAGGCCGTCCGGTCGCCGGGAGAAACTCCCGCGTCCGCGCCGCGTCGGTGCGCGCGTACGCCGCGTGGAAAAGGGACTTCCCCCATCGCGCCGCTGCCTGCCGCCAAGGCCACGCACAAGCGACGTCCCCGTGGCCGAGAAGCAACGTGCGGCCCTCCGAATCGAACATTCGCTCAGGCCAGGGGCTCACGCCCCGCGAGGGCGTGGGGTATGACGGGCATCACGGGCCTCGATCCGCGCCATGTGGGCCCGGACGATGCCGACGTACGCGCTGCGGAGCGGTTCTTCTTCCAGATATCCCATGTGGGCCGCTCCGGGCTGCGTGCGGAGTCCGGAATACGTGCGGCGATGTCGGCGAGATGCGAGGGAAGGCATTTATCGAATTCCCCGCCGAGGACGAGCGTCGGAATCCGGATTCTTTCGAGTTCGTCGAATATTTCCCAGTCCTTGAGGGTGCCGGTCACATGGTAGTCCGCCTGCCCGACGAGCGTCCGGAAAGTGAGTGGGCTCATCAGTTCCGAATCGAGCCGAACCGGAGCAGTGCGCACCACGCAAGCGCGCAGATATTCCTCTTGCGCTGTCCAGTAGTCGGGGTCGTCCGTCTCACCCCGCAATTCGCGGCCGTAAGTACGGTCGAGCAAATTTCCCGGGAGTCCAGCGAGCAGTTCGCGAACCTCTTCCATGAACCGGGGCACGCTCGCCGGTCTGTTGGCACAGACCGGACTGGTTTACTCCGGCCCTCGCCGTGCGGCGAACTGGAGGCCGAGCATGGCTCCCCAGGAGTGGCCGTAGACATGCGCCCTGTCCAGGCCGAGCCCCTCGGTCACCCCTCCGAGTTCGTCGAGCGGAAGCGGTCCACGGTCAGCAATAGGGGGTCGTCGATCGGGTCAGAACGCCCCACCCCGAGCTGGTCGTACCAGACGATCTCGCGCTCCCGGGCGAGCGGCTCGAACGCCTCAAAGAGCACATCGCTGGGATATCCAGGACCACCGTGCACCAGAAGCAGCGGCACACCGCCACGTCCCATTCTGCGGTACCAAACATTCCCTCCGGGCACCGGGATCCGGCCTTCCGTGATACGGATGGAGTTCACTTCCAACCTCCTTCGACGGTGCGCCAACTGCTGATCAGAATGATGGAGGCGCTCGAAATCATTGCACGCTCAACGTAGCGAAGAATGCGCGAAGAAGTAAGTCTTGACTTGCCTCACGGATTCCGGCAGTACAACTCGGCTTCCGAGCCTCCAACTGTGCGGGGGCGCAGGTCCGCGTCCGCGTGCCTGATGGCGTCACCTGCGGTATCTCGGCCGGACCCGCATGGCTGGCAGAGGGGGCGCCCGGTCGCGGTGGCGGCTACTCCGCTCGCCTGGGGGCGTCCGCGTTCATGCCCGGAGAATGATCGTGATGTTCCGCGCGCCAGGCGGTCGGGGTGCAGCCCAAAGCGAGACGAAAGCGGCGAGAGAAGTGCGAAGCGTCAACGAAACCGCTGGCACGGGCGACGGCGGCGATGGTGAGGTCCGGTCGCGTAATCAAGCGTTGCTGAGCGCCCTCCAGGCGCAATTGCATAATTGATTCACTGAGGGAGAGCGGCTGGGACTGCCAGAGCTGGAACAGCTTGCGCACCGAGATGGCGTGGGCAGCAGCGATATCGTCAGGGCCGAGGCCCTGGTCACCGGCGTGCATGCGGAGAAAGTGTCTGATCCGGTCCAAGAGATGGTCATGAACGGCGTTACGGGACGCGGCATCGTCATCCCGAGCAGCGCTGGCCACCAACCCCTTCAGCAGAGCGATGGTCGCCTCCGTGGCGGACTCACGGTCCCCGGGATCGGTCAGCAGCGGAGCATTGGCGGACAGGGAGGCCAGGTGGTCGCGGACCACTCCGTACAGAGGGCTGCGCGTCAGCCGGTGGTCGGCCCTGCGGATGGTCTCCAGGTTCATCTCCAGGCGGGAACGATCGACCTGGACGCAAACTGTTCTGTAGGCGGCAGAGGCGTGATAGGCGAAGGCGGCATTCAAATCCGTGACGCAGAGATCGCCGCGACGCAACGGGCGGCTGACGTCGTCGTGTTCGTAGTGGCCGGGCCTGTCGCCGTCGAACAGCAGGAGGTAGATCCGCTCTGGACCGGCCCCTCGCAGATCTGCTTTGGTGCGCTCGATCCCGAAGCCGCCGCCGATTGTCTCTGCGAAGAAGACATCGCGGTCCAGTTCCACGCCGGACACACGGGCTCGGGCGGATGTGGGCTGGTCGGCGAGCACACGGACTCGATGGGGTGTGCCCGATGTGGCCATCAGATAGTCCGACATGGCCGCAGCGCGATCCGTCGGTGCGAACCGCGAGGCGTCGAGCAGTACCTGCATGTGTCCGCCTCCGCTCGGAACAGCAGCCGCCGGCCACCGCTTACCCGCTCCCATAAGCAGAACCAGCAGTTTACAGGGGCTTGTGCAGCGCGCGCCGACAAGGTGGCGCCATGAGTTCGTCACAGGGCGGTTTGTGAGTCTTTGAGTGGTTCTGCTGTCACCTGATGGTGTGGGGGTGGGGCGGAATCTGCCGGTCCGGAGCTGCCGGTCTGTTGATGTGACCGGGTGAGTGAACGCAAGCCGTACCCAAGTGACTTGTCGGACGAGCAGTGGGCGTTGATCGAGCCGGTGATCACCGCGTGGAAGGACCGGCACCGTTCGGTCAGTGGCCACCAGGGCAGCTACTCGATGCGGGAGATCGTGAACGCGATCCTCTACCAGGGCCGGACCGGCTGCCAGTGGGCCTATCTCCCGCACGACCTGCCGCAGAAGAGTGCGACGTACTACTACTTCGCCGCGTGGCGCGACGACGGGACCGACCAGGTCACTCATGAACTCCTGCGCTGCCAGGTCAGGGAGAGGGCCCGGCGATTAGAGGACCCGACCCTGGTGGTGCTGGACACGCAGAGCGTCCACGTGGCCGCCGGGGTCCCCGCCTCCACGACCGGCAAGGATCCCGCGAAGCGGGTGCCCGGGCGCAAGCGGGGGCTGGCCGTGGACGTCTTGGGTCTGGTCATCGCCATCGCGATCCTCTCGGCGAACACGCACGACAATGCCGCGGGCATCGCCCTTCTCGACCAGGTCGCCGAGCACGTCGGCGGCAGAGTCAGCAAGGCCCTTGTCGACCAGGGCTTCAAGAACCAGGTCGTCGATCACGGCACTCGCCTCGGTGTCGACGTCGAGATCGTCGCCCGGAACCCGCAGGACAAGGGCTTTGTCCCGCAGCCGAAGCGCTGGAGGGTGGAACAGACCTACGGGATCTTGATACTGCACCGGCGCCTGGTCCGCGACTACGAACACCGGCCGGCCTCCTCGGCCTCTCGCGTCTACTGGGCGATGACCCACGTCATGGCCCGCCGTCTCACCGGGGCGAACACCCCCACCTGGCGCGACCCGCAGGCAGCGGTCGCATGAGCATCCAGCCTCTGCTCTACGCGCTCGACATCCAGGAGAACGCCGCCCGGGCTCTGGCCGACGACCTCCGTGCACAGATCGCCGAACTCCAGGACCGGCTGAAGGAAACGGAGACCCACCTCGAGCACCTGGCGATCACCCGGAAGACGGTCACCGCCCTCGCCGACCGGCTGCCCACCCAGCCGGCCTCGCCCGACCTGCCCGAGCCCGGACTACCCCCGCATCATCACCGTGTTCAACGAGGCCACCGGCCCACTCCGGGCCCGCGACGTCTGCCAGGCCCTCGGCCACGATCTCCTGCCGAAGAACATCGAAGGCACCCGCGCCAAGCTGAAACGCCTGGTCAAGCTCGGCATCCTCACCGAGGCCGACTCCGGACACTTCACCAGGGAGCACCAGCCATCCGCTCCGTGACCAGCGGCCATACCCCAGCCTCACCGGGAAACAGGCATCACCTTACGAACCGCCCTCTCAGACCTGTCGGCCGAGGAAGGCCAGCAGCCGGGGAGTGTCATGAATCAGGTGTGATCTTCCTCGAAGGAGTCACCTGATGAGTACGACGACGGATCACCGGATCGAGACCTTCGGCAGCGTGTCGCTTGCCGTGGCCGACGGGAGTGTTCAGGGTGCCGACGTGAAGTCGATGCCAGTGTCTGAGAATGGTCTGTCCAGCGAGCTGCTGGAGGAGCTGGCCGCGCTTGCGGCGGAGAAGGTCCGCGGGCAGGGGCTGCGGCTGATGGGCAAGGGCGGTCTGCTGCCCGAGCTGGCCCAGCACCTGATGCAGGCCGCCCTGGAGGCCGAGATGGACGAGCACCTGGCCGCCGAGGCCGGCCGGGTCGGCGGGCGCGGATCACGCTCGGGCGGCAACATGCGCAACGGTTACCGGGCCAAGAAAGTCATGACGGAGGTTGGCTCCGTGACGGTGCAAGTCCCGAGGGACCGGCTGGGTACCTTCCGGCCCCGAGTCCTGCCCGCGTACGCCCGCCGCACGGGTGCGTTGGACGATCTGGTGCTCTCGCTGACCGCGAAGGGCCTGACCTCCGGCGAGATCGTCTCCCATCTCGCCCAGACGTACGGGATGACGACCACGAAGGAGACCATCTCCACGATCACGGACAAGGCCCTGGAGTCGATGGCGGAATGGCGCACCCGCCCGCTGGACGCGGTCTACCCGGTCGTCTTCATCGACGCCGTGCACGTCAAGATCAGGGACGGTCATGTCGCCAACCGGCCGGTCTACGTGGCCGTTGCGGTCACCGTTGACGGCTACCGCGAGATCCTCGGTCTGTGGGCCGGGGACGGCGGGGAGGGCGCCAAGTACTGGCAGACCGTCCTGACCGAGATCAAGAACAGGGGTGTGCGCGATGTGCTCATGCTGGTCTGTGACGGGCTGAGCGCCCTGCCGGACGCGGTCAACACGGTCTGGCCCCGCACGGTGGTGCAGACCTACACTCGTCCACCTCATCCGCGCCAGCCTGCGCTATGCCTCGCGCCGGGACTGGGCCGAGGTCGCCCGCGACCTCAAGCCCGTCTACACCGCCGTCAACGAGGAAGAGGCCCGGCAACGGCTCGCCGACTTCGACGCCACGTGGGGCAAGCGCTACCCGTCGATCGCGGGAACCTGGGAGCGGGCCTGGAGTGAGTTCGTGCCCTTCCTCGGCCTGCCCGACGCGATCCGGCAGGTCGTCTACACCACCAACGCGATCGAGTCCCTCAACGCCCGCTACCGGCGCGCGGCTCAGGCCTGCGGGCACTTCCCCAACGAACAGGCCGCCCTCAAGCGCCTCTACCTGGCCACCCTCGCCCTCGATCCCACCGGCCGCGGCCGCCAGCGCTGGAACAACCGCTGGAAGTCCGCACTCAACGAGTTCGACGTCCTCTTCGACGGCCGCCTTACCGCCGGACGAGTGTAGGCCGATCAGCCCACCGATCAACTCGTAGGCCAAACAGACGAATCACACCTAATTCCTGATAGACCCCCCCCTGCGAAAACGCCCCGTTCAGTGGTCAGGCCGCCTCACGAGTGTCCGGGGTGCAGTGGCGCTGGGTCGGCCGCGCCGGAGGCGGCCGTGTCGCTGCGGCGGCCGTGCATCTGTGTCAACGGGGTTCGGTGGTGGTGGCTGCCACGTGCTGGAGTGCGGCGGTGAGTCGTGTGAGGTCGTGGTCGGCGAAGTGGTCGACGAGGTGGTGGCGCACGCTGACCAGGAAAGCGGGCCAGGCCCTTTCGAGGCGCTGCAGGCCGAGCTCGGTCAGGGCGGCGTTCCAGCCGCGACCGTCCTGGGTGCTCTTTGTGCGCTCGACCCAGCCCTGATTCTCCAGCCGGGTGACCACGCGGGTCATTCCGCTGAGGGAGAGGCTGCAGGCGGCGGCGAGTTCGCTCATGCGCATTGCCTGGTCCGGGGCTTCGGACAGGTGCATCAGGGGCGTGTACTCGGACAGCGGCAGTTCGGCTTCGCGCAGGATGTCGGCGTCGACCGCTCGGGGCAGTTCCTGCATGACGCGGCTCAGTTCCCGTACGAAGGCCTCTTCGCTCGCGGTGAGAGGTTGCTGCTGGGCGGAAGACATGGGCTCATCCTATCTCCTTGACTCGTCAAGGAGATAGGCCGGTCAAGGCGTGATCGGGTTCCGGATGTCCGCACCACACCCCCAACTCCTTGACGAGTCAAGGAGTTGGGGGTGTACTTGCTCCGTCAAGCAGTTACTTGACGGAGCAAGTATGTGTTGGGTTGCTCCGCATCCGGACGGACGGAATCTCCATGCCCAAGATCGGCATCATCCTCGGAAGCACCCGCCCCGGACGTAGCGGCGAGGCCGTCGCACGCTGGGTGTACGAGAACACCGCCCAGCGCAGCGACGCCGAGTTCGAACTCGTCGACCTGGCCGACTACGAGCTGCCGCTGCTCGACGAGGCCCACCCGCCGGCCATGGGCCAGTACACCCAGCCGCACACCCGCGCCTGGGCGCAGAAGATCGCGTCGTTCGACGGCTTCGTGATCGTCACGCCCGAGTACAACCGCTCGGTGCCCGGCGCACTCAAGAACGCCATCGACTTCCTGCACGCCGAGTGGATCAACAAGGTGGTCGGATTCGTGAGCTACGGCTCGGCCGGAGGCACGCGTGCCGTCGAGCACCTGCGTCTGATCGCCGGCGAACTCCAGATGGCCGACGTGCGCTCTCAAGTTGCCCTCTCCCTGTTCAACGACTTCGAGAACTTCACCGACTTCAAGCCCCTGGCCATCCAGCGCGACACCCTCGCCACCACTCTCGACCAGGTCATCGCCTGGACCAACGCCCTCGCTCCCCTCCGCTCCCGCTGACCCACCCTGCGCCACCGGCAACGCCCCACCCATCAGGAGTTCAGATGACCAGCAGCAAGCCCACCGACGCCCCCGCCTCCACCAAAACCGCCCCCAGCAGGCGCGGAATGATCGGAACCCTCGCCGGCCTCGGCGCCGGAGCGGCACTCGCCACCGCCGCTCCGGCTCACGCCACCCCCGATCGCCGGAGCTCCCCACACTCGCCACGGCAGGTCGCCGCGGCTTTCTACGCCAGCTACAACGGGGACCTGGCCGCCGGATTCGAGCGGTACATCTCCAAAGACCTCGTGCTCCATGGATTCGACGGGCCCAACGAGCGTTCGGCCTGGGTAGCAGGCGACCTCGAGCTCAAGGCGTCGCTGACCGGATACCGCCTGGACATGTTCGACCAGATCACCGAGGGCCCCAAGGTTGTCACCCGCTGGAGCCTGCGCGGCATCCACACCGGAACGATCCTGGGCATCCCGCCGTCGGGCCGCGAGGTCCACCTCAGCGGCATCTCCATCGACCGCATTGTGGGCGGCCAGTCCGTCGAGCACTGGTCGGAGGGAAACTTCGGCCGCTTTCTTCAGATCCTCCGCGGCGAGGATGCCTGACACTCCGCCACCAGCCCCGCCCCACGCTCATAAGAGCCCAGGCGGTGCCCTCCGAATCCACCAGGAGCACCACAATGAACAAGCCCATCAGCCGACGCACCGTGGTCGGCGGCGCACTCGCCGGCAGCACCCTCGCGCTCACGTCCGCCATCCCCGCCACCGCTGCGACCCCCTCCAGCCCCAAGCGCACAGTGAAGGCCTTCTACGAGAGCTACCGCCTGCGCGACCTGCAGACATCCTGGGACCGCTGCATCCACCCCGACGCCGTCATGCCCGTTCCCGGCTTCGACCGGCAGTCCTGGCTGGAGATGGACAGCAAGATCGTGGCCGCCTTCGCCGACCTCGCCATCACCGTCCTCGACCAGCTGGCCGAAGACGACAAGGTCGCCACCCGCTGGGTGCTGGGCGGCCATCACACCGCACAGTTCCTCGACATACCGCCGAGCGGCCGCTACGCCTCGTTCACCGCAACCACTGTCGACCGGGTGAAGGACCACAAGATCATCGACCACTGGTCCGACGCAGACTTCACGGCCTTCCTCCAGCAGTTGGCCGAGTAGACCCGGCCCCCTCCACATGGCCGCCGCCGTGGTTGGCGCCCCGGCAGAAAGCTCCGTCCAGTTGCGCAGGTGACGGCCTCAGCCGCCCGGGCAACTGGACGGAGCTGAGCACCGTAACCGCACCGCCGCCCGCCCACCGCGCCCAGAACCGGGCACGGCTCGTCTGCACGCGGCTGGACTGCCTCACACAAGCACCTCCCGGCGAGAGCGGAGCGAGGTGGGGCAGTTGTAGGCGCGATCTCAGTGCCTGATGCGGCCTCGGACGGCCAGGGCCCGCTGGCCTGGCAGGCCGCCTTGCCCTACGAGCGCGCGCGGCGCCTGGCCCACCGCGAGTGCGTTGCCAGGGGCCCGGCACCGGTCGCGGTAGCCGCGGGAGGCCGGGCATGCAGGGCGGCGAACGCGGAAGGGAACATCGCACGTCCGAGGTGCAGGTTGTCGCCTCTGGGTGCGTGTTCGCCGTGGATCGACGTGCCCGACTGCTTTGCGGCCGGGGCGAGACGCAGTGGGGCAGGCGATCAGACCGTCTTGACTTGGCCGCCGTCGATGGTGAACTCGGCTCCTGTGATGTTGTCGGCGACGGGTGAGGCGAGGAAAATGGTCAGGTCGGCGACTTCGTGGGCTTCAGTGACCCGCCCGGTGGAGATGCCCATGCTCTGCGGAATTACCGCGTCCATGGCCTCCTGGGCGGTGGTGCCGGCCTGGGCCGCCGTGGCATCGGCAAAGCCACCCGGTGCGGTCCAGAAGGGAGTGCGGACCGGGCCCGGGGCGATCGCGTTGACCCGGACGCCGCGCGGTGCGAACTCCTCGGACAGTGACTTGGTCAGGCTGGTCAGCCCGGCCTTGGCCGCCGAGTAGTCCACGACTGCGGGGAAGGGCAGGCGCGCGTTGATGGAGCTGATGTTGACGATGGATCCCTTGCCTGCGTCCAGCAGGTGAGGAAGCGCCGCGCGGCTGGTCCGGACCGCGCTGAACAGGGTCATGTTGAAGATCCGTTGCCACTCGGCGTCGTCGATGTCCAGGAAGCTCGGACGGGACGTCGCGGTACCCAGGTTGTTCACCAGGATGTCGACCCTGTTGTACTGGTCCACTGCGACCTGGACGAGCGTGTCCGGTCCGTCTTGGGTAGACAGGTCGACCGGGACCGCGGTGAGGCCGTACTTCTCATGGAGCGCCTCAAGCTCAGGCGTGCTGCTCCGGCTGCCGGCAACGACGTGTGCGCCTGCGCGGCAGAACGCATCAGCGATGGCGAGGCCGATGCCCTTGCTCGCCCCGGTGACGACGACGACCTTGTCCGCGAGCTGAAGGTTCATGGCGTTCCCTTGTGTGCTGATCACCGTATAGGCCGAGACTAAGCGGCATCCACGTCGCCGCTGCGCCGCGACACCGTCCCTGGGCCCTGCCGATGACCGAGCGGCTGCCGGGCGTGCATGCCTTGCAGCAGTTCGTGAACCAATCGCCGTGGGGTGAGGTGCTGAACCGGCACCTGCGCCATCTGCGGCCGCCCCCTGCCGACGTGCAGAACCAGGATCTGACGCAGCATTACCTAGTCCTGGGCTGTTCCGAGGGCGTTTCGCAGGAACGCCGTGGCCTGGTCGATGGCTCCGCGAGCGGCTTTGGACCGGCTCAGCGAGTTGAGCATCATGAAGTCGTGGACCGTGCCGTCGTAGCGCACGGTGGTTACCGGAACGCCGGCTGCTCGGAGCTTGGCGGCGTATGCCTCGCCCTCGTCGCGGGGCACGTCGGCCTCGTCGACGATCAGCAGGGCGGGCGGCAGGCCGGTGAGCTGGTCGATGGCGGCGCGGTTGGGAGATGCGGTGATCTCCGCGCGCTGGTCCGGGTCGGTCGTGTACGCGTCCCAGAACCACTCCATCAGCTTGCGGCTCAGGTAGTAGCCAGTGGCGAACTGGTCGTAGGATTCGGTGTTCATGGACGCGTCCGTGACGGGGTAGTACATCGACTGCTGCACGAACGTGACGTCACCGCGTTCCTTGGCCATGAGAGCGAGTGCGGCTGTCATGTTTCCGCCGACCGATTCCCCGGCCACTGCCAAGCGCTGTGCATCCAACCCCTTGGACGCACCCTCGCGGCCGATCCACTGAGCGGTGGCGTAGCCCTGCTCGATGGCCACGGGGTAGTGCGCCTCGGGCGACGGTGTGTACTCCACGAATGCCACCGCCGCACGGGCGCCGACCGCCAACTCGCGCACCAGGCGGTCGTGCGTGCCGGCATTGCCGAGTACCCAGCCACCACCATGCATGTACAGCACGACAGGCAGCGTTCCAGTGGCACCCCGCGGCTTGACGATGCGGACCCGTACGTCTCCCACGGAGGCGGGAACGGTGACCCACTCCTCGTCGACGGGCAGCTTGTCCACCGGTGCGGCCTGGAGGTCGTCGAGAACCTTGCGTGCCGCGGTGGGTTCCAGCTCGTACAGGAACGGGTGTTGCGAGGTTGCGTCGGCGATGTCCTGTGCCTCGGGCTCAAGGACGATTGATGCGGTCTGAGCAGCCATGGGAATGCTCCCTGGGGTCCGAGTAACGCATGGTGACGAGCACAGCTGGCTGGAGAGTGTTGCGCTGCGATCGGGCTGTTGGGTGACCAGTAGAGCCTGCACCCCTCTTCAGGCCACAGATGAGCGCGTATGTGTCTGTCTTGGTCATTCCGCTGCCGGCTCTCAGGGATGGAGCAGGTCCGGCCAGTTCTGCGGGACACGGTCGGCCGGGCCCGGGGTGGGCTGGTCGTCCGGGTGGCTGGTCGGCGGGGCCAGTTCGGGTCCGGACTCGTACAGGACGTCGGTGGCATAGTTCCAGTACCACTCCTCACCCGGCTCGAAGCTCTGTACCAGGGGATGCCCGGAGGACTTCCAGTGGGCGGTGGCGTGCTGGGCCGGTGACGAGTCGCAGCAGCCGATGTGGCCGCACTGCGCGCAGCGCCGGAGGTGGAACCACCAGCCTCCCGCTGCGTCGCAGTCCGCGCAGCCGGTACTGCTGGGCGGGACGCTCGCCGCGATGCCGTCGATGTCGGTCATACGGACTCCTCGGTGGTTGTGGTTGTGGTTTCGGTCTCGGGGGCGGTCAGCGGCAGCAGCACCTGGAATCGCGTGTCGCCCGGTACGGACTCGACCTGGATGCTGCCGTGGTGCTTGTTGACGACGATCCGCCAACAGATGTCGAGGCCGAGGCCGGTGCCCTCCCCGACGGCCTTGGTGGTGAAGAAGGGGTCGAAGATGCGGCTGCGGATGTCCTCGGGGATACCGGGGCCGGTGTCGCGGAACTCCACGAGCAGTCGGTCGCCCTCCCTGGCCGTGCGCACCGTCAGGGTGCCGTCGTGGCCCGTGCTGCCGATGGCGGCCACCGCGTTGTCGATGAGGTTGGTCCAGACTTGGTTGAGTTCCGCCGGGTAGGCGGGTACTTCGGGGAGTGAGCGGTCGTAGTCCTTGACCACCCTCACCCGAGGGCCGATCTTGCCGGACAGCATCAGCAGAGTGCTGTCGAGGAGTTCGTGGACGTCGATGTCCTGGTGAGGGGCGCGGTCGAGCTGCGCGTACTGCTTGGCCGCGTCCACCAGGCGGGAGATTCGGGTGGTGGAGTCGTCGATCTCGTCCATCAGCAGCTCGGTCTCGACCGTGTAGTTGAGCCAGCCGATCGCCCCCGGCAGGATGTCTTCGCCCACGGTCGCCGCGACCTGGTCCAGCCAGTCCGTGTCCAGCCCGGCCTGGACGAAGACCGGCGCGATCCGCCAGCCCTCCGGGATGCCGTGATCCTCCAGCCAGCCGGCGAGCTCGTCCTCCCGGTCGGACGCCCCCAGAGGGGGCAGCACCGGTGCCTTGGCGACGCGTTCGGCGGTGCGTTCCTGGATCTCGATGAGCTCGGCGAGGGCCCCTGGGGAGTAGCGGCCCTGCGCGATGACCGCCAGTTTGTTCCGCATCCTGCCGACCCGCTCACGCAGCGCCGCGGTGGCGCGGACGGCGGCCGCGGCCGGATTGTTGAGCTCGTGGGTGAGTCCGGCGGACAACGATCCGAGCGCCAGCAGGCGTTCCCGCTGGCCAATGGCCCGCTGGGTGTTCTTGGAGCCGAAGAAGAGCCCCTCCAGCAGGTGCGTCGGCATCGGGAACCACTCCCGCATGACATCCGCGAACGACTGTGCGGGCAGTACGAAGAACCGGCTGGGTTCGGTCACCCGCATGGAGTTGACGTACGTCTGCGGTACCCGGTCGCCCAGATACGCCTGCATGGCCCCCGCATACACGCCGCGCTGCGAGGTCCGGCTGACCTCCACATCGTCGCCGCCGACCCGGCGGGACATCACGACGGTTCCCTCGACCATCACGTAGAAGCAGGTCGCCGGGTCGCCCTCGGTGTACACCGGGCCGGTCTCGAACCGCTCCATCCGTCCCTCGGAGCACAGCCGTCCGAGCTGCTCCGGGGAGAGCTTCTCGAAGAGGAACAGCGAGCCGATCTCCTGCGGGTCGCAGGCCATGACCTGTGCGCTCATGACTGCTCCAGGAAGCGGTGGACGAGCATCACGGCCATGGCGCCCTCTCCCACGGCGGACGCGACGCGCTTCGCGGACCGGGCGCGCGCGTCGCCCGCCACGAACACACCCGGGACGCTGGTCTCCAGGTGGTAGGGCGGCCGGTCCAGTGCCCATTCGGCAGGCGGGCGCCCGTCCGGCGTCAGATCCGGTCCGGCGAGGATGAAGCCCTTCTCGTCGCGCAGCACGGTCCCGCCGAGCCAGTCGGTCAGCGGGGCGGCACCGATGAAGACGAACATCCACTGGGCATCGACGACTTCGGTGGCGCCGGTCACGGTATCCCGCAGAATCAGCCGTTCCAGGTGCTCCTCGCCGTGCGCCTCCTCGACGACGGTCCGGGGCCGCACGGTGATGTTCGGAGCCTCGTCGATCTGCTGGATCAGGTAGTACGACATCGACGCTGTCAGGGACTCCCCGCGCACCAGCATGGTCACCGACTTCGCGCTCCGCGCCAGGAACACCGCCGCCTGCCCGGCGGAATTCGCGCCGCCGACGACGTACACGTCCTGGCCCTCACAGGACGACGCCTCGGTGAGGGACGAGCCGTAGTACACCCCGCGGCCGGTCAGCTCGTCGCATCCCGGCGCCCCCAGCTGCCGGTACGACACACCGGTCGCCAGGATGACGCTGTGCGCGGCGACCGCTGAGCCGTCGGAGAAGCGCACGACGCGTGCCGGACCGTTCACTTCCAGCCCCGTGACCTCGCGAGCGGTGAGGATCTCGGCACCGAAGCGGCTCGCCTGGCGGCGGGCACGATCGGTCAGCTGCGCACCGGACACGCCGTCCGGGAAGCCGAGGTAGTTCTCGATGCGGGAACTCTGGCCGGCCTGTCCGCCGGTCGCCGACCGCTCGACCAGTACGGTCCGCAGCCCCTCGGAGGCCCCGTACACCGCCGAGCCGAGTCCCGCCGGACCGCCGCCGATGATGACGAGATCATAGAACGCGGCGGTCGGCGTGGTCGCGAGCCCCACGTGGGCGGCCAGTTCGGTCGGCTCCGGCTCGATCAGCGCGGTACCGTCCGGCGTGATCACCAGGGGGAGCCGTCGGCCGTCGGCCCCGGCCGCCGCCAGAAGCCTCTGTCCCTCCGGTTCGTCGGAGGAGTACCAGCGGTACGGCACCTGGTTGCGGGCGAGGAATTCTCGCGCCCGCGAGGAGGGGGCGGACCAGCGGTGCCCGACCACCTTGGTGGTGGGTACCGGCCGGTAGTCGCTGGACCGCCAAGCCGTGAGGAGATCGTCCAGGACCGGGTAGAGCTTCTCCTCGGGCGGGTCCCAAGGCTTGAGGAGATAGTGGTCGAGGTCGACGACGTTGATCGCGTCGATGGCGGCGTCGGTGTCGGCGTAGGCGGTCAGCAGCACGCGCCGCGCCCCCGGGTACACACCGAGGGCCTGTTCGAGGAACTCGATGCCGTTCATCTGCGGCATCCGGTAGTCGGCGAGAATCACGGCCACCAGGTCGCCGCGCAGCTTCAGCTCGCGCAGCGCCTCCAGCGCGGATTCGCCGGACTCGGCGCGTACGATCCGGTAGCCGCCGCCGTAGCGGCGCCGCAGGTCGCGGGCGATGGCGCGGGAGACCCCCGGGTCGTCGTCCACCGTCAGGATGACGGTCCGCGTTGCGTCGGTGGCCTGAGCCATATTCCTCCGCCCTGCGTGCCGGTACGAAGAGCTGCCCGAGCCCGCTTCCGACCATCGTATGTTCGATCGAGCCGGACCGCTTCGGCCGCTACGGCCCGTGCGGCCTGGGTGACCTGACGGTGGCAGGTCGCTGCCGAGCCAGAGCACCTGGTGTGCCGCGCCTCAGAGCTCAGCAGTACGGGTGCGTCACGGGGGCACTGGCCGGCCGGGTACGGCCCGCGTGCGCCGCACACCGAGCCGTCGCAGGCTGGGGGCATGACCCAGCGGTACGCGACGAAAGGCGACCGATGAAAGTGCGCAGTGATCGGCGGTACAACCCTCATCGGATCGCAGGTCGTGAAGAAGCTGAACGCGGCAGGGCACGAGGCCGTGCCGCATTCCATGTCCACGGGCGTCGACGTGATCACCGGGCAGGGCGTGGAGGAGGCAGTGGCCGACGCCGACGTCATCGTCAATCTGACGAATTCCCCGACGTTCGACGACACCTCCCTCGCGTTCTTCCGGACCTCTATGGAGAACCTATTGGCCGCCGGCCAGAAGGGCGAGGTCGGGCACGCCGTCATCCTCCCCGTCGTCGGCACGGACCAGTACCCGACCTCGCCTACTACCAGGCCGAGACCATCCAGGAGGACATCCGCAAGTCCGGGCCGGTCCCGTACTCGATCGTGCGCGCCACCCAGTTCATGGAGTTCGTCGCCGCGGGTACCCCCCTGAACGGCACTCTCATCGTCGGCGGGCTCGACGTCTTCCCTCTCGACGACCTCGGACGGATCACGCTGAACGCCCGTCCCGACGGTCACAGCGTCGTCACCGACGGCACCGACGGCATGTTCGCCGCCGTCAGCGGCGACGTTCTCACCACCAAGGGCGACGCCCGTATCGCCCCCACGCACTCCACGGACTGGCTCTCCTGACCCAGCCCGCCCACCACAGGAGGCCTCACCCATGGCGAACAATGAACCGACGGCGGGCGGCGCCGGGAGCCGGCCACGCTCGGAAGCGTGGAAGACGGCGCTCACCGAGTTGCAGTCGGTGAAACCGCCGTTCGTTCCGGAGGGGGTGGAGGCGATGACAGTTCTCGTCGAATTCCCTCCCGGTGATCCCGGCACCCCTCCCCACCGGCACTCGGGACCCGCCTTCGGCTACATGCTGGAGGGGGAGATGCTCTTCGAGCTGGAAGGCGAGCCCGAGCGGGTGATCAAGGCCGGCGAGACGTTCTGGGAGCCGGGTGGCGATGTCATCCACTACCACGACGGCAACAACCGGACGGACTCCTGGAGCCGATTCCTCGTCACCATGTTGTGTGCACCCGGTCAGCCCATGCTCACCCTGGTCGACGACGAGGAACTGGCCCGACGCCAACACCTGCGAGCTCCAAGGGCTTGAACGAGACCGCAGTGGTTCCCCAGGGCCCCCGCCCTCGGCTTGGTAAGGGCTTGTGGAAGCCGGGATGAGCCTGGAGCGGAGCCGGGCCGCGTCCTGTCCGGGAGGCGGGCCGGAGCGTGCTCTGATACGCCGCTGGAACGGGGTGACTTCGTCCGCTCGGCACACAACAAGCCGCCCGCACACTCGCCGAACGGGCCGAGCAGATGGGGCTCGCTCAACCCGGACGGTCACGACGCCGTGCACGGATACGAGACCGACGGCCGCCCGGCCGCCGCATGGACGTGGAACGACCTCGACTGACGATAAGGCCGCTCATCAACTCGGCCCGCGCCCTCGCGCGTATGCCCGGCCCTTGAAGAAGCTGATCAGTTCGCGGCTCAGCAGCTGCGGCTGCTCCTCCGAGAGGTTAGTGCTGCGTCGGGCGGATCCGTACGTCAGTCGGCAGTTGCCGGAGTTCCCGGCGTACGTCGTTTGAGCTGGTCGGCGACCGTCTTCAGCAGCTCGTCGGAGAGGTCGCGGTCGGCCGTCGCGCGGGCCATCAGCATGGCGCCGACCATGGCGCTGAGGGTGACCATCGCCTCGGCTCGGGCGTCCTCGGAGTCCTCGTCGAGGCCGGTGAGCAGGTCCAGGTAGGTACGGATCTGCTGCTCGTACGCCTCCTTGAGGTGCTGGTCGCCGCGGCCCGCGGCGGCGCCGAGGGTGACCAGGGCGCAGCCGGTGCCCGGTGAGTCGCGGTGCCGCTCGGCGAGATAGGCGTCGATGACACCGGCCCGCGGCGCCTCCTCGTTCTTCCGCGCGGCGCGCTCCATGTTCGCCGTGCCCTCGGTCAGGGCCAGCTCCGTGGCCTGGGCGATCAGCTCGTCGCGGGAGGCGAAGTGCTTGTAGAAGCCGCCGTGGGTGAGCCCCGCCTCCTTCATGAGGTCCGCGATGCCGGGACGGGTGACGCCCTCCTCCCGGACCTTGCGGGCCGCTATCTGCAGCACCCGGTCCCGGGATGCGGCCTTGTCGGCCTTCGAGTGCCCCATGCCGGGCCTCCTTCGGATGTGTCGCTTGACTTTCTGGATGATGAGGATAATCCTCAAGGTGGATGATGTCCATCATCCAGAAATTCGGGCGACACAAGCCGAGCTACAGATTCGAGGAGCCATGTCCGCGACGTACAACCCCCGACACACGGCGGTCCTGCTGGTCGACCCCTACAACGACTTCATCTCCGAGGGCGGCAAGGTGTGGCCGCGCGTGCAGCCGGTGGCCGAGGAGGTGGGCCTGCTCGGCCACCTGCGCTCGGTGGTGACCGGCGCACGCGAGGCCGGCGTTCAGCTGGTGTTCGTACCGCACCGCAGGTGGGAGCCGGGTGACTACGACACCTGGAGCCACACCAACGCCAGCCAGCTCAGCATCTCGGAGCAGCACACCTTCGCCCGGGGCACCTGGGGCGGGGAGTTCCACCCGGACTTCCAGCCGCAGCCCGGCGACGTCGTCGCCCACGAGCACTGGGCGCAGAGCGGGTTCGCCAACACCGACCTCGACCTCCAGCTCAAGCAGCACGGCATCACCCATGTGGTGCTGATCGGCCTGCTGGCGAACACCTGCATCGAGTCCACCGGCCGGTACGCCATGGAGCTCGGCTATCACGTGACGCTGGTGCGCGACGCCACGGCGGCTCTTCGCCCCGAGATGATGCACGCCGCCCACGAGCTGAACGGCCCCACCTTCGCCCACGCCATTGTCACCACCGACGAGATCACCACCGCGTTCAAGGGAGCCGCACAGTCATGAAACTGACCGGAGAACTGCTGATCGGAGCGGCTTCCGTGCCCGCCACCGCAGGAACGATGAAGGCGCTCGACCCCGCCACCGGGCAGCTCCTCGAACCCGACTTCGCCTTCGGCGGGGCGGCCGAGGCCGACCGGGCCCTGCGGCTGGCCGACGAGGCGTTCGACAGCTACAGCCACACCGGCCTGTCCGAGCGGGCCGCGTTCCTCGACCTCGTCGCGGACAAGCTGGAGGCGGTCAAGGCGGAGCTCGCCGCCCGTGCCTCGCTGGAGACTGGTCTGCCCGCCGCCCAGTTCGAGGGCGAGATCGCCCGGTCCGCCGCGACGTTCCGCAAGTTCGCCGTTGTCGTCCGCCAGGGCCGGTTCCTTCAGGTCACCGTCGATCCGGCACAGCCGGACCGGCAGCCCGTGCCGCGTATGGACCACCGGCTGCAGAAGGTGTCGCTCGGCCCCGTGGTGATCTTCGGTGCGAGCAACTTCCCGGTCTCCTACTCGGTCGCGGGCGGTGACACGGCGTCGGCCCTGGCCTCCGGCAGTCCGGTCGTCGTCAAGGCCCACAACGCCCACCCCGGTACCTCCGAGATCCAGGGCCGAGTCATTCAGGAGGCCGTGGCCGAGGCGGGACTGCACGAGGGGGTGTTCTCGCTGATCCGGGGCGCGGGCAACGAGATCGGTGAGGCGCTGGTGGACCACTCGCTGGTACGGGCCGTCACCTTCACCGGATCCGAGGGCGGCGGCATGGCTCTCTACCGGCGGGCCCGGCAACGGCCCGATCCCATCCCGGTGTTCACCGAGATGACGAGCGTCAACCCGACCTTCGTCCTGCCCGGTGCCCTGGCGGCCCGTGGCGCGGAGATCGGCGCCGGCGTCGCCTCACGCGCGCAGTACAACGTCGGCCAGGCCTGCCTTAAGCCCGCCATCCTCCTCGCCGTGGACGGCCCCGGCTTCGAGGAGCTGCGTACCGCGGCGATCGCCGAGGTGGAGAAGACGGCCGCGCGGATCATGCTCACGCCCGGCATCCACGACGCCTACGTCCGCAACGTACAGCGGCTGGAGGAGAACGGCGCCATCCGCATCGGCGCCGGACCGGCCCCGGTCCGTGGCTGGGATGGCCGGTCCCTGCTGTACGAGACCACCGGCGAGCAGGTGCTGGCCGAACCGTCCCTGCGCGAGGAGGTCTTCGGCCCCGCCGTGCTGCTGGTCCGGCTGACCGACGTGGAGCAACTGCTCGAAGTGGCCCGCGCGTTCAGGGGACAGCTGTCGGCCACGATGCACGCCGAGGCGTCCGACCGCGCCGCCGCGGTCAGGCTTCTGCCGGTCCTGGAGCGCCGTACGGGCCGCATCGTGGTCAACGCCTTCTCGATGCCGCAGGAGGTGTCGTACGGCACCGTCCACACGGGCCCGTTTCCGGCCACCTCCGACAGTCGCTTCACCTCCGTCGGGATGAGCGCGATCGACCGCTTCCTGCGGCCGGTCACCTACCAGGGTTTCCCCGACGAACTGCTGCCCGAGCCGCTGCGTGAGGGCAACCCGCTGCACGTGTGGCGGCTGGTCGACGGCGAACTCACCCGCGACTGACGAAGAGAACACGGCCATGACACCAGACCCGCGGACAACGGCAGTTGACGAACGCGAGGCCCGCGAGGAGGTACGCAACCGCCTGCTCGGCGCATGGGAACTCGTCTCCTACACCGCGACCGACGCCGACGGCCAGGTCATCCACCCGCTCGGCCCGAACCCCCACGGCCTGATCGCCTACACCCCCGACGGACACATGTCCGCCCAGCTGAGCCGCGCCGACCGCCCGCACGCGGGATCCGACCGCCTTGAGGAGACCACGAAGGACGAACTGGCGCAGGTGGCGAAGACGTACCTCGCCTACGCCGGCTCGTTCGACGTGATCGACCCGGTGACCGTCGAGCACCACGTCACCACCAGCCTGTTCCCGAACTGGGCCGGAAGGCCGCAGATCCGGACGGTCGCCTTCGACGGCGAGTTCCTGAAGCTCGGCATCACCACCCCCAATCGCCTGTGGGGCGCGGACCGTACGGCCGAACTCACCTGGCGCAGACCGAACTGAGCAATTGCCCTATCCGGTAACGCAATTGATGAAGGAGAGAACCATGGAACTCAAGGGTTCAGTCGCCCTGGTGACGGGAGCCAACCGCGGGATCGGCCGCGCGTTCGCCCGTGCGCTGCTCGATCACGGCGCGGCGAAGGTCTACGCGGCGGTCCGTGACCCGGCGAGTGTGGCCGATCCGGACCTGGTGCCGCTGTGTCTGGACGTCACCGACCCCGAGCAGGTCGCCGCGGCAGCCGCAGCGGCGGGTGACGTCTCGATCGTGA
This sequence comes from Streptomyces sp. NPDC015032, assembly GCF_043080425.1. NCBI lineage: Bacteria > Bacillati > Actinomycetota > Actinomycetes > Kitasatosporales > Streptomycetaceae > Streptomyces > Streptomyces sp. NPDC015032. Next base: position 34,420 of record NZ_JBIBVN010000052.1, read on the forward strand.
TCAACAACGCCGGGACCGCGGGCTCGGGCTCCGCGCTCCTCGACGGTGGCTTCGACGGTGCGCGTCAGGCGATGGAGGTCAACTACTTCGGCACCTGGGCCGTGTCCCGGGCCTTCGCCCCGGTACTGGCGCGCAACGGCGGCGGTGCCCTGGTCAACATGCTCTCGCTGGCGTCGTGGGTCGGACAGCCGGATTTCCCGGGGTACGCGGCCTCCAAGGCGGCGCAGTGGTCCCTGACGGACGCCCTGCGGCAGGGCCTGCACGAGCAGAACACCTTGGTCGTAGGGGTGCACGCGGGCTTCGTGGACACCGACCTCAGCGCCTGGGTGGATGCCCCGAAGATCAGCGCCGAGACCGTGGCGGAGCTGACCATGGACGCCTTGACGAACGACCGACCGGAGGTGCTCGCCGACGCGGAGACCCGTAAGGCCAAGGCCGGGCTGTCACTCCCGCCGACCGCCACACCGGCGAGCTGACCCGCGAACCGCTACGTGGATCCGGAGGGGTACTTGCCGGCGTACGGCCGGAGGTGGTCGACCTCCGTCTTCTCGGCGTACTTCTCACTCTCGCTCAGGAAATGGCGGACGTGCGGCTGACGTACGTGTTCGTCAAAGGCAGCGCGGTCGGCGTACAGCTCGAAGACGAGGCGCTCGTTCGGAGCTCCCTCGACCGCGCTGCAGGCGTACACCAGGGTGCCCGGCTCATGTTCGAGGACCGCCGCAGCGGCCTGCCGGACCAGCTCGTCGAACGCTTCACCAGCACCGTCACGCAGCGTGAAACGGACGCAAAGTGCGATCTGGTTCATTTCTTGCCTCCCTCTTGGCGCTCCCAGTCTCTCCACGCATCCCGTGAGCTGCGCGGACAGCAGCCGGGCCATCACATACTCATGACGGCCAGACACTGCATCCTCCGATTGCGGGTGCGTGGAGCACAACCCAGCATGAGCGCTGACAAGGCTCGTCAGAGCGAAAGGAAGCCCATGTCCCAGGCCCCCGGGAACAGCGACGCCGACGACCGGACCAACGCCGGATTGCCCCGGCGCCATGTGCTGCGCACCGCCGGTGCGGGTGCGCTGGGGCTCGGCCTGGGAGGCATCGCGCTGACCGCCGTCACACTGCCCCAAGACGGAGCCTCGCAACCCCACGCCACAGGCACTCCTGATGGCCTCGGCTCCGTCGAACAGGCACCGCACCTGCCGGCTGGGTTTACCAGGACGTTCACCAGCCGTTTCGTCCGAGCCAATGGAATCCGCCAGCACGCGGTCGTCGGAGGCGAGGGACCGCCGCTGCTCCTGGTGCACGGCTGGCCCGAGACCTGGTACGCCTGGCGCCTGGCGATGCCGGAACTGGCCCGACACTTCACGGTCGTCGCCGTCGACCAACGCGGCATCGGACTGACCGACAAACCCGAGAGCGGGTACGACACACGCACCCTGGCACACGACCACTACGTCCGCATCCTCGCATCCCAACACGATGCGCTGCGGGGCAGCTTCGGGTGGTACCGCGCACTCGACACCACCAGCGCGCAGGATCAGCAACGCAGCACGCGCCCGCTGACCCTGCCCGTTCTCGCGATCGGCGGCGCGGGCAGCCTCGGCGGGAATGTCGCCGACACCATGAAACGTGTCGCACACGACGTACGGAGCGCGGTCATTCCCGGTGCGGGCCACTGGGTGGCCGAGGAAGCCCCTCGGGAAGTGCTCGCGGCGCTGACCACGTTCCTGGCGCCGTACCAGGACCAGGACCAGGACCAGGGCCGGAGCGCACGACACCAGCCGGCCGCGACGCCCGGCAGATGAACGCCATCGATGTGTGGCTCAGCCGAGTGGCTGCGAGAGGGCGTTCTTGACCTGCTTGGTCCGCTCGTCGGTGAGGACTTCGGCCCGGTCGTTCGCCAGGGCTTCCATGGTCTGCTCCGCCACGTCCGCCGCGCTGATCTTCGGCGCATCGGTGAAGTTGCTGAGTTCCGTCTCCACGAAACTGGCGTGGACGCCGATCACGAGTGTTCCCTGCTCGCGCAGGCCCTCCCGCAGCGCGCCCGTCAACGACCACTGGGCCGCCTTGGAGGCCGCGTATCCGGGGTAATCCGGCCGGGAGGCCCAGGAAGCTGTCGACAGCATGTTCACCAGTGCGCCGCCGCCGTTGCGGGCCAGTACCGGGGCGAAGGCACGGGACACGGCCCAGGTGCCGAAATAGTTGATCTCCATCGCCTCGCGCGCACCGTCGAGGGAACCCGTCAGCAGCTTGGTCCCGAAGCCCCCGACGCCCGCGTTGTTGATGATAATGGTGACGTCACCGGCGGCCTCGGCCGCCGCGGCGACCTGCTCCGGCACGGTGACGTCCAGGCGCAGTGGGGAAAGGTCCTCATCGGTCACGCTCGCCGGATCGCGGACACCGGCGTAGACCTTCGCGGCTCCCCGTTCGAGCAGTGCGCGGGCGAACGCGTGGCCGATGCCACGATTGGCCCCCGTCACCAGGGCAACCGATCCTTTGATCTCCATCGCGCTCAGCCGTTTCCGTAGGTGGTCACGAGGGGCTTCGTCTCGTCGACGACATACGTGGAGAGCATCATCGTCGTGACCGTGCCGACGTTGCGGGCGTTGTGGATGGCGCCGTTCGGGATGAAGAACGGGTCACCTGTGCGCAGCCGGATGGGCGGCCTGTCGTCGAACTCCATCAGGACGTCTCCGCGGATGATGTATCCGACCTCGACGCCGGGATGGCTGTGCCGGCCCGACTCCTTGTGCCGGGGGATCTCCACGAGAGTCTGTGCGGTCTTCCACCCCGCGGCGGGCGAGGGGTGGTCCTGAAGCAGGACACGGGTGACACCCGAAGTGGGATCGGGGTCCGTCGCCGCGGCGGCGGACGAGGAAGCGGCGGCGGCGCCGAGCAGCCCGGCCGCCGCGGCACCACTGGTGCGCAGAAGAGAGCGTCGGTCAATCATCAGGCATCCTCCGCGGGTGTGCAGCGCTTCGACCAGCAGGACGAGCGCTGTCCAGGCAAACATGGGCGTTGATGACGCGCAAAGGCGCGGCACGAGTCGATCACGGCGGACAGGCGGACATGCGCTGTGTGTTGTGAAACCGCACAGCGCATGTCCACTTCGATGGGTGTGGTGAGGGAGGCGTTTGCCCTGTCGCGGGCACGGAGCTGATCACCACGAGTCGGGTCAGGGCGCGTAGTGCTGGTCCAGCAGCAGGATGTCCTGCTTCAGCGCCGCGCCGATCGCGCCGTTCCAGGTGTTTTCTTCGACGAATCGCTGGGCGTCGGCGCGGACATCCTGCCAAGCGGTGTGGTCGGTCGGGGCACCGGCCTCGATCAGGTGTTGCTGGGTCTGCGCGACGGCGTTGGCGCAGAGGTTCGGGATGTGCGCGGAGGCCGGCGCCGTCTGCGCCGTCCAGAGCAGGGTTGCCAGCGACAGGGCGCTGAGCGTGGCGGTGGCGATTTTGCGGGGCGTGGCGTTCATCCGAAACGGCTCCTTCTCTGACGGTGTTTCACCTGGCGGTCACCGTAGGAACCGATACCGCCATTCCAGTGACACCACGCCATCGCCCCCGGCATATTCACCCTCACCCCGCACAGACCGAACGGGTGCGCGAAACTCCCGCCCCGGCCTGCTCACCGCAGGCGGGAGGCCTGGTAGTGGGCGATGGCCCAGCCCTCGTCGGTGTGGCGCAGCAGGATGCTGAGGTTGACATTGACGGTCGGCCGGTCGGTGAAGGTGAAGTCGACCTCCAGGTAGCCGAGGATCAGGTCGTCGGCGAGACGTCGGGTCTCCAGGACGCGGTAGTCGGCGGTCATGCCGAGCGGCTGGGAGGCGTAGTAGGCGGCGACGCCGGGGCGTCCGACGCTGTACGGGCGGAGGCCCTGGAAGACGGCGTCCTCGGTGAACCGGGCGGCCACCAGGTCGGGTTGATGGCCGTCGACGGCGGCCTTCCAGCCGTCGAGGACGGTGCGCAGGGTGGTTTCGTCGTGGGTGGTGGTGTGGTTCATGACGGTGTCTTCCCGGGGGTTGGCGGGCGGTGGGTCAGTGGCCGGCGCTCATGCCGCCGTCGACGTGGAGGATCTCGCCGGTGACGAACGGGGCGTTCTCCAGGTAGAGCACCGCGTCCACGATGTCGCTGATCTCGCCGAGGCGTCGTACGGGGTGGAGGCCGGCCAGGTAGTCGTGGGTCTCGGGTGTGTGCATGGGGGTGCGGATGGTGCCCGGGGAGACGGCGTTGACCCGGATGTTGCGGGTGGCGTACTCGATGGCCAGGGACTTGGTGGCGGATTGCAGGCCGCCCTTGGTGAGGGAGGCGAGTACGGAGGGGACGCGGGCGTCGGCGTTGTCGACCAGGCTGGTGGTGATGTTGACGATATGCCCGTGGCCCTGGCCGAGCATCTGGCCCACGGCGAGTCGAGTGAGATGGAAGAAGCCGCTCAGGTTGACACCGGTGACGGCGGCGTAGTCGGCCGGGGTGTAGTCGGTGAAGGGCTTGGCGACGAACAGCCCGGCGTTGTTGACCAGGGTGTCGATGCGGCCGAATCGTTCGATGGTCGCGGTGATGAGGTGTTCGGCGTGCGCCGGGTCGGAGATGTCGCCGGGGACGGTGAGGATGCCCCCGTCTGCGGACGGGGTGATGCCGCGTGAGGTGGCGACGACGTTGTGGCCGAGCTTGCGGTAGGCCCCGACCAGGGCGGCTCCGATGCCCCGGGAGGCTCCGGTGACGACGGCGACCTTCTGCTCGAACGTGGACATGGCATGCCTCCGGAATGACCGGCGTGAGCGCGGTCTGGTTGGGTGTGCAGGACGGCGTCACCGGTCATGCGCAGGGCCCAGGTCCGGGCCCCGGCGTCTTGTTCCGGTCGACTCCTCGACGGTAGGCCGGGTCCCGGAACGCGGGCAACGCCGAACCGCCCCCGCGCCGGGACCGGCTACCTCCCTGCTGGGAGGCGCAGCCTCCCAGCCCAGATCAGCGCCTCGGTGCTCAGCGGATCGCGGACCGCCGCCGGGCAGCCAGACGTCCGGACCAGTCAGCCCGTGCTCGTGGGCCTCGTCGGCGAGTGCGTCGACGACTGCCGGCACCGTGGCCCGCTGCTCATCGGCGCGCCGGACCACGAACCACGGCCAGTGCACCTCCGGCGAGACCACCAGGCGCTGGACCAGGTCCGCGGGCAGCGCGGCGTTCTGCCCCTTGGGGCAGTTGAGGACCGGACGGCCGAGCCTGCGGACGTGGTCGAAGTAGGCCGGGCCGGTGATTCCGTTGTCGGAGATCTGTTCCGCCGGGGCGTCCGTGGCGCGGATCAGCTCCTGCGCATAGACGTTCCACGACGCCCACGAGTCTGGCCGAGACCATGCTCACTCCGGCCGAGCGGGCCGAGCGTGCGGAGAAGGCCCGCGCGGCGTTGAAAGCGTGGACGGGGTATGCCCCCACCCGCGCCGAGCAGGACGACCTGGACAGTGAGCTGGACCGGCGTCTAGCCCGGGTGACGGCCCGGTGAGCGATTCCTTGCACATTGTCCTGGACGACACCGCGATGGCTGCGGCCGGCCAGGGCAACGTCCTTGCTTCCCGGCTCATCCACCGGGCCCACGCCGAACCGGGGTGGTTCCTCTACGCCCCGGCGTGCGCGCTCGTCGAAGCCGACCGGGCACGTCCCGGTACGGCCGAGCACCTGGCCGCGCTGCCCGGCATCACGGTCCTGGACCTGGACCTGCCGGCCGCACTGGCTGTCGCGCGGCGGGAGAGCTGGGCCGCGGCGCACAGCCAGTACGCGGCGCAGCCCACCCCTGACCGTCCCGACGGGGCGGTCATCGCGACCACCACCCCGAAGCGGTGGGAGGGCGAGCCGGTCCGCGTCCTCGACCTCAACTCCTGAACCGTCTCCGTATCCGCGTCACGGCAGCAGTTGTCACCAGGGTGGACACTGGACAAAATTACGGCGAGCAGCGAGCCCGGACCACGCCTCTCAGGAGGAGAAGTGAGCACAGGCGTCATAGCACTGCTAGTTGCCGTGGTTGGTGTAGTTGGAACGCTGCTGGCTCCGATCACTACTGCATGGGTGAGCTCGCGATCACGCTTGCAGGAGTTTGAGCTTCAGCGACGTACCGATCAGGTCACTCGGCAACTCGAAGATGCTCAGCAGAACCTGGAGCGCCGACGCGACATCTATGTCGCCCTGAACTCCGGCGCCCGACGGTACCGGATGTTGATGATGGAAGACCTACATGCCAAGCGCACTGGGGCCGCTCCGCAAAGTGATGCCACGGAGGCTGCCCGCGTTGAGTTTCAGGCCACTTACGCTCAGGCGCAGATGCTTATCCCCGATGCCGTCCTGGAACCCTCACGTAAGGTCCGTGTGGCGCTGGCAGACGCCAGAAAACTGATAGGTGCTCTGTACGAAGACGCAACACACGGTCAGGAGGAGTGGCAAGAAGCTCACACCTTCCTGATCCAGATGTGGGATGTGATCATCACGATGCAAGTTGCTATGCGCCAAGACCTTGGCATTACTCAACCGCCCAACCGGTGATCGGCTAATCGAATCGGGCATCGAGATAACGGAAGCCGCGAGCAACTGGGGCTTCATCAGAAACGACGAGCTGGACAACCCACCTGAAGATTGGCGCTTCACGTCGCCGACGGTGGCCAACGGTGTCGCGTATATCGGCAGCAGCAAGCCCCGCGGCTGCTGCCGCCGCGCACCTGGCGGGCTGAGCGCGGGCTGCCCGCCACGGTGCTGCTGCGGGCGCTCACTTCGGGCGCGTACTTCACACTCGAAGCGTTCGTACCGCTGATGCTGAGTACGGCGCGGCGGGTGCCGGGCG
>NZ_JBIBVN010000053.1:0-39874 GCF_043080425.1 Streptomyces sp. NPDC015032
CCCCCAGGTCATCCGTTCGACAGGGGGCAACAGTCATGCCGGGCCCGGAGGCCAGCGGCCCTCTTGCAGGACCGCGAAAAACATAACGGGGGTGATCAGCATCCATGTCTGCCGGACATGGATGCATCACGGCAGGCATTTCACGCGCGTGCGTGAGGTTCTTATTCTCGGCAACATGAACGAAGCGACCGAGACGACTCGGCGAGGACAGCGATGACGACGACAGGGCTGCTGCCCCGGCAGGAGTGCGCGGTCATGGTCCTGGGCGGTCCTACGGCCGTCATCGACATCGGCGGCCTGCGCATCGTCACCGACCCGACCTTCGACGCCGCCGGTCCTCACGGATACCTCACCAAGACGGCCGGGCCCGGTGTCGGCGCGGATGAATTGGGCCCGGTCGATCTCGTTCTGGTCAGTCACGATCTGCATCCGGACAACCTCGACGAGCACGGCCGCGCCTTCGCGCTGGCTGCCCCGCTGGTCCTCACCGGTCCCCGTTCCGCCGGCCGGCTCGGCTCCCCGGCGGTCGGCCTCTCCCCCTGGACGAGCTATGCCCTGCCGCGCGCGGACGGCAACGGCGATCTGACCGTACTGGCCGTTCCTGCGGTCCACGGTCCCGAGGACGGCGAGCGCGACGCGGATGGGAACGTCAACTGCGAGGTCACCGGGTTCGTGCTGTCGGGACAAGGCCTTCCCACCGTCTACGTGAGTGGCGACAACGCCTCGATCCGTACAGTCGCGGAAATCTCCCGCCGCGTACCGGACATCGGCGCAGCCGTACTGAACGCCGGGGCGGCGCGCGTGCCCGCGAAATTCGAGGGCCGTCCCCTTTCCCTGGACAGCTGCCGGGCCTCGGCGGCGGCAGCCGTCCTGGACGCGGGCATCGTGATTCCGGCCCACTACGACGGCTGGACCCACTTCACCGAAGGGCTGACGGACATCGAGCTGGCGTTCAGCGAAGCGGGCCTGTCCTCCCTCCTGCGGATCTCGCCGCACGGAGACTGGGTGACCCTGCGCCCCTGAGCAAATCCGTCCACTCAGCCATAAGAACTTGCCATTCACACAGCTGAGTTGACGGCTTTGCTTGATCAATACCTGTATTTCCATAAGGGAGTTCGGTCCTTGTCGACCAAGGCCGCTCGGACTCTCTCCAGGAAGCCGGGGGGACGAATGGTCGACTGTGCGAGCCGGAGATCGGCATCGAGGCACTCCCGCACTGTGCGCTGCCTGCCGGCTGTCAGCAGGGCGTGGGCGATGCGCAGGCTCTGCGGCGAGACGGCGTCGAGAGTGTCCCGCGTGGCCACTGCCCACGGACTGTCGAGGCAGTGCAGCCTTTCCCTGATCCCGGCGACGCCAATGACACCGAACGCCCAGTCAAGTTCTCCTCGCACCTTCTCCAACTGACGGTCCCCCACCGGGGATTGCTGGCCGAGGCACTCCAGAGCGGTGTCCACCGGGATGCCGACGTCATCAGCCAGGGCGTCCGCGACCGCGTCGAGCCGGTTCGCCGGGATGAAGTGCATGGCCAGCCCGGTGTACAGCGCGTCGGCTGCGTCGCGCCGGTGGCCGGTCAGTATCACCGCTCGTCCCCCCACCTGTCCGGGCGTCGGCGCGGCCGAGGCGCGTTCGTCGGCGAGCTGTTCACCCTTTCGCTCAAGGACACGTTCGGCGACGGCGAGTTCATCCCGCTCGGCTCGCACCTCCGTCAGCTGCTTGGCCAGCTGTTCCTCGAGTTCGTCCAGCTCCGCCCGCCGCGCGGTGATCCGTTCCGGCAGCTCGGGATCCATGTACGGATCGCAGAAGGCCGCCCCGCCCCAGCGAGCAGGAATCAACGAACCGTCCGGCTCCGTCAGACGATCTACTCCTCAGACAGCACCCCCAAGCAGCGCTGTTCGCCTGGCATCGAAGCCACAACCGGCAAATGATCTCTACCGCAGACAGCCCACGACCAGCGCAAGCACCTGGAAGAGTGTCACTGGGCCGGGATCGGCTGGGTCAGGTTCACCGGGTTGCCGTCGGGGTCCTGGATGTGGGCGACGCGCTGTCCCCACGGCATGTCGTTGGGGCCGCTGCGGACCGAGCCGCCCAGAGCCTCCACGCGGCCGAGCGTCTCGTCGACGTCGTCGACACCGATGCTGAGCAGGATCCGCGGTGCCGCCCCGGTCCCCAGGTCCGTCTTGGTTACCAGCCCGAGGTCGGTGTCGCCGATGCGCAAGCCGCGGTAGAAGGCCGGCCCTTCCTCCGGCACCCGGAAGATCTCCTGGGCGCCGAACAACTTCGTATAGAAGCCCAGCAGGACGTCCTGGTCGGCAGTCAGGATCACTGGCTGGATGGTGGACATGGCACTCCTATCGAGAACGGTCGTGTCGCTGGGTAGACCGTTCGCGGACGGTGAACTCATCGGCAAGGCCGCCCTGCCAGACGATCTACGCCCCAGACTACCGCCCACGACCAGCGTGAGCACCCCGAGAACCGGTCACACCAGCCCCTTGACCTGCGGTTTCAAGTTGGCGGAGGTTCAGTGCTCGGTGCTGACCCGGGAGACGTGGTACTGGCGGATGCGCCAGGCGTCGCCGTCCCGCTGGAGGACCAGCGACATGTGCACCGCGGTCTCCCAGCCGTCCGGGTCACCGAAAGTGACGTCCGCGAAGCCTCCGGCCATCTGCTCGCCCATCGTGTAGGTGTGGAGGATCGTCACGTTGGCGCTGCGATTGCCTGGGACGGCGGCGTAGTAGTCGCGTACGGCATCCCGGCCGGAGAGGACCTCGGGTCCGAATCCCTGGAACAGGGCGTCGGGAGTGAACAGGTCGGCCATGACGTCGGGCTCATGGCCATCGAAGGCGGCCTTCCAGTTCTTCAGTACGTTGTGCATCGGATTGCTCATCGAGTTACCTCTTGTCCATGCGTAAGGGATGACAAGGCGGCACCTGACTCAATGATCCCCTCATGCCGCCGGACCGACCCCAACTAGGCGACCGGTCTAGTACAGACTAGTCGAGCGGTCGCATACCAGCAACACGGGACGGACGAGTGACGCCGAGAGAAGATCATCACCGCCGTGCAGTCACTGATCGAACTGCGCGGTCACTCAGCGCTGGGCGTGGCCGAGATCTGCAGGTCGACTGGTGCGCCAGGGGCAGCTTCCACTACTTCTTCGACTCCAGGGAGGCCTGGCACTCACGGTCCTCGGCAGCGATGCGGAACCCCGCAGCGACTGCGGCAACTGTTCGAGGAGAGCGGGGCGGCTCAGCGCGACGGCCAGAAGACCTGCGGCACCACCTCGGGGTGCTTGTTCAATCTCACCCTGGAACTGGGCAATCAGACCGAATCGATCCGCCGCCCGCAGAAGATCTCCGATGCCCAGGTGGGCATGGTCGAGGCGGTCGTCGCCGAAGCCCTTCGGCGGGGAGAGGCCGGCGTCGCCGACCCTCGGGAAGCGGCCCGCCCCAGCAGGGCTTTGCCGGGTGGTGTCGTGGGGCTGCCATGGGGTGGATTGTCGGCAGGTGGGGCAGGTTCCAGCCCCTACCAGGACTGTGGTGTGGTGGCCTGAATGCCGTTCAGGAGGGTGTCGATGCCCCAGCGTCGGCGCTCGGCCGGGGTACCGGAGACGAGGTTGTCGGCCTGAGCACGCACATGCGGGTGCACGTCGGGTGAGGCCCCGGCGAGGGCCTGGCGCAGCTGGTTCCAGTCCTGTTCGGCGTTGGAATCCTCGCGGCGGGCGGAATGCTCGGCGGCCGAGGCGGTCGCGGTCTGCAGCAGCACGTCGACACCCCACGCGGCCTGGAGATCGGGAACGCCGCCTTCGGCGAGCAGCGCGAGCAGGGTCTCCAGAAGGGCGAGATAGTTGCCACCCGCAGGGCGGGCGACCAGCGCGGACCGGGCAAGGGCCGGGTGAGCAAACAGGACCTCTTCGTAGTTGGCGAGCACGGCATCCAGCCGGCCGCGCCAGTCCGCTCCTGCGAGGGTGACGTCCAGGTCGACCCGGCCCAGCAGCCGGTCCAGGATCGCGGCGTGCAGCTCAGCGGTGTTGGCGAGGTACACGTACAGGGAGGCCGGCCCCGTGTCGAGGGCCTGGGCGAGGCGGCGCATGGTGACGCGCTGCAGGCCCTCCTGCTCCATGAGCTTGACGGCGGTGTCGATGATGCCCTCGCGGGTGAGGGCGGGCTTGGCGGGCCGCTCGCGGCGGCTCTGCGAGGCAGGCATGTCGCGATTCTAAGACGAAACACGTTCGGAGCGAACGCGTTCGCTTTCGGCTTCAAAGACGGCGTCCCCAATGGGCCTCTTGCCGTACGGGTTCCCGCGGAAGCTACGAACTTGTTCGTTACGAACATGTTCGTTAGGGTGAACGGGTCACTGTCCACCGCGCAGCCCTGAAAGGCGTGATCTGTCATGACGTCCCCTTCCAGCCAGGCGGACGCCGTAAGACCGGCCGATGCCATCGAAGTTCCCAAGAACATCCGCTGGGTCCTGCTCGGCATCTTGCTGGCCCTGCTGCTGTCCATGCTCGACGGACTGATCGTCGGCACAGCGATGCCGACCGTCGTCGCCGACCTCGGCGGCCTGAACCACATGTCGTGGGTCGTCACCGGGTACACCTTGGCCACCGCCTGTTCGACACCTGTGTGGGGCAAGCTCGGCGACCTCTTCAACCGCAAGACGGTGTTCCTCGCCTCGATCGTTCTCTTCCTCGTGGCGTCGGTTCTGTGCGGCATGGCCCCGTCGATGAACGCGCTGATCATCTTCCGTGTCATCCAGGGCCTGGGCGCGGGCGGCATGGGAGCCGGCGCGTTCGCCCTCATCGGCGCGCTGCTGCCGCCGCGTGAGCGCGGCAGGTACCAGGGCATGGTCGCCGGCGTCATGGCCATCGGACAGCTCGGCGGGCCCCTCGTCGGCGGTTTCGTCACAGGCCACCTGGGCTGGCGCTGGGCCTTCTACATCAACGTGCCCATCGGCCTGATCTGCATCGCCTGGTGCTGGATCGTGCTGCGCGTCCCGGCCGTACAGCGTCAGGGCAAGGTCACCATGGACTGGTGGGGCATCACGTTCCTCACCGGCGTGATCTCCGCGCTCATCATGGCCGCGACCTGGGCGGGCAGCACCTACGCCTGGAACTCCCGGCAGATCATCGGCCTGGCCGTCATCGCCGTTGCGCTGCTGGCCGCCTTCATCGCCACCGAGCGGCGGGTCAAGGAGCCGCTGATGCCGCTGCGCATCTACAGCGGACACCCCAACTTCCCACTCTCCGCGATCCTGCTCACGGTCACCGGCATCGCCCTGTTCGGTGCCACCCTCTACCTGCCGCTCTACCAGCAGCTTGTCCAGGGAGCCTCCGCATCCCACTCCGGCCTGCTCCTGCTGCCCATGATGATCGCCACGCTGATAGCGTCGAACATCGCGGGCAAGGTCATGACGGCAACCGGCCGGTACAAGATCTTCCCGGTCATTGGCGCGATCTGCCTCGTCATGGGCATGGGCCTGCTGTCCACCATGGGCGCCGACACCTCGCGCGTACTGACCAGCGTTTACATGGCGATCGTCGGCGCGGGCACCGGCTTCACGCTGCAGATGGCCAACACCATCGCGCAGAACGCCGTCGAACTGCGCGACATCGGCTCCGCCTCGGCCGCCACCAACCTCTTCCGCAACCTGGGCGGCTCGCTCGGCATCGCCGTGTTCGCCTCCTTGTTCACCGGCGCCGTCGCCGGCAGTGCCAGCCAGACACCGGGCGACGGATCCAACCCCGGCCACGCCACCGAGCACCTGTCCGCGGCCGCCCGTCAGATGTACATCCACGATGTCGCCCACGCCACCCACCTCATCTTCCTCACCGGCGCGTGCATCGCCCTTGCCGCGCTCATCGCCGCCTTGTTCATCAAGGAAGTGCCGCTGCGCGGCAAGCTCGGCGGGGCCGCCCCGGCGAAGCCCAGGACCAAGTCCGTCCCCGCCATCTGACCGGCACCTGCACCATGGCCGGCCACCCGCTCTTGCACCACCCCCTCGACACCGGGAAACTCCATGACCACCACACACATCACCAACGCCCGCGTCTTTGACGGCCACACGCTGCTGGACGCCACCACGGTCACCCTCGACGACCAGACGATCACTGCAGTCGGCGCCCCGACCGCGCCGGACGGAGCCGAGACCGTCGACGCGCGCGGCGGCACCCTGATGCCCGGCCTCATCGACGCCCATGTGCACACCTCCATCGATTCGCTGCGTGAAGCGCTCAAGTTCGGCGTCACCACCGAGCTGGAGATGCAGGGCTACTGGACTCCCGAACAGCGCACCGAGATCAACGCCGACGACACGATCGCCGATGTCCGAAGCGCCCTGATCGCGCTGATGGCCAAGGGCGGCCACCCCTCTGAGCTGATGGAAGGGCTCGGCGAGCACGACCCGAGAGCAGGCGAGCACGAGGGATGGGTCATGCCCTCGGCGGCCACCCCCGACGAGGCCCGCGCGCACGTACAGGCCTTCGCCAAGGCCGGCTCCGACTACATCAAGGTGATGATCGAAGAGGGGACGGCCATGGGCCACCCCGGTCTACCCGTGCTCGACATGGAGACCATCAAGGCCGCTGTGGACGAAGCCCACAAGCTCGGCCTCAAGGTCATTGCCCACGCCATCACCCTGGACGCCACCCGCCAGGCCCTGGACGCCGGCGCCGACGGACTCGCCCACCTCTTCATCGACCAGAAGGCCGACGAACGGATCGTCAATGCCCTCGCCGACGCCGATGTCTTCGTGACGCCCTGCCTGGTCGTCAGCTCCTCGCTCATCGGTCACGACGCGGCCCACATCGCCGACGACCCCCGGGTCGCCAGCCGCCTGCCCCAGGTATGGCTCGACACCCTGCGCGGCAGGTTCAACACCTTCCCCCAGGGCAACCTCCAGCACGTCCTCGACAGCGTCGCAGCCCTCCACGCGGCAGGGGTGGACATCCTCGCCGGCACCGACGCAGCCATCCCCGTGCCCTCCCATGGAGGCGTCGCGCACGGTGCGAGTGTCCACCACGAACTCGCCCTCCTCGTGCAGGCCGGACTGCCCAACGAAGCTGCCCTGGCCGCCGCCACGTCAGTACCCGCGCGCTGCTTCAACCTCGCCGACCGCGGCCGCATCGCGCCCGGCCTGCGCGCGGACCTGCTGCTCGTCGACGGCAACCCCCTCAAAGAGATCTCCCACAGCCTCGACATCAACACCATCTGGCGTCGCGGAGGCCGAGCGACGAACACTGACGGGCCAGTGTCCGTTCCATGAGTCAGGTGAGCGTGCTGGCCAGCAGTGTGGCGGTCTCGGCGCTCAGAAGATTGTCGGGCGAGGCGTCGGGCGCGGGCTTTGTCGTGAGGACTGCCATGACGACGGGTGCGTGTCCCGGGGGCCAGGTGATGCCGCCGGCGAGGATGCCGGAGCCGTAGGGTTCGTCGAGGGCGAGGGTCGGTTCGACGGGTTCGGTGCGGTTGACGCCCAGGCCCCAGGCGGCCGGCCCAGCGGCCCCTCGACAGAAGTGAGGCTGCCGCGCTCGAAGCCCGGCACCCTGCCCGTCTCCATCGCGAGCCAGAGGGCCGCACCGAGCAGCACCGGAGCACCGCTGCAGAGACCGGTGCAAGAACTGCACCTGTAGGGCGGCCCCGGCGTGCCCCAGCGTGTGGCGCCGCAGTTCGCCCGTGTTGTGAATTCCGTCTTCCTTCGGGGCACGCAGGACGGTGACGGCGTGCGCGGTGTGCAGCAGGGCGAGGACCACAGCGGCGAGCACGAGCAGCAGGACCGTCACGACGGCACCGACCCTGAGCAGCGTGTCCCACTGGTCCGCGTACGCGCCGTAGGAGTCCTCGTTGGCAATGGAGGCCTCGGCATCGCGGCGTGCGTCCTCGAAGGCGCGCCACGCGAGGCCGAGCCCCACTGCCAGGACTCCGATGCCGGGGAGAGCCGTCAACTCGCTCACGGCAAGCGTGAATCCGTATGACACGTGGCGACCACGCTGGAGAGCACGTAAGGCGGCGCGCACGATCCCCCACACGGTGCGGGGCGCGGGACCCGCCCCGCCGGTGCCGCGCGGGCGCCCGGTCGGTTCACGTATCCCGTCCGGAGCCCCCGAGTTGCCGCTCCGCGCTGCTTCTCCCTGCAGCGTTCCTTCCGAGTTGTCCGTGATGGCGGGATTATGCTACGGGGGGCGGCGCGTCGTTCCACTGTCGGGGCTGATGTCCGTCGCCCCGAGGGTGGCGGACAAACGGGTTCCGCACCCTCCCACCGCGTCCAGAAGTGCTCGGCGGCCCCGGCCCCATCGAGTCCGAGGGGAAGCCCGGAGGGGACGTTTGCGCCGCCGCGCGAGCCGTCGTGCCTTGCCGCCCTCTTCCGCCTCCGGACAGTGTGCGCCGGTCTTTCGTCCTCTCGCAGCCGAGCGGCGCGATGTCCTGCGCCGGTTCGCCAACGGCATCGACGCCACTGGCCACCGGGTCCACCGCGCGTTCCTCGCGAGTATTCGCGTCCTCGACGCAGGCGACCAGCAGCACCCGCTGTGCGTAGCGCTGATCGCGGTCGGTGCCGGAAAGAGGCGTTCGGTGGTGCCTGCACTACTTCACGTGGGCACCTGGCTGCATTGATGGGACCGGGGCGCTTTTCCTACCGTCGAAAGCTGTCGAATTCAGGCCCCTGGAAGGTACTCGCCCATGTCAGTGCCCCTGCCCGCCGCCGCCGTCCGCCTTGAGCGGGTCAGCAGGACCTACGGAGGTGATCAACCGGTCACGGCGCTGGCCGAGGTCGATGTCCGGTTCCTCCGCGGGACGATGACGGCGGTGATGGGGCCGTCCGGGTCCGGTAAGAGCACCCTGCTGCACTGCGCGGCCGGACTGGACCGGCCCACCTCGGGCCGTGTCATGATCGGCGCCACCGACCTGTCGTCGATGTCGGAGAAGCAGCTGACCGAGCTGCGCCGGGACCGGATCGGCTTCATCTTCCAGGCGTTCAACCTGGTCGGCGCGCTCAGCGTGGAACAGAACATCCTGCTGCCGTCCCGGCTGTCCGGCAGGCGCCCGGACCCGGCGTGGCTCGCGGAGGTGATCGGACGGGTCGGGCTGGGCCACCGGCTCGGGCACCGCCCGGCGGAACTGTCCGGCGGCCAGCAGCAGCGGGTGGCGATCGCGCGGGCGCTGGTCACCCGGCCCGAGGTGATCTTCTGCGACGAGCCGACCGGGGCACTCGACACGCAGACAGCCGCCGAGGTTCTGGCCCTGCTGCGGTCGGTGGTGGACCAGGGCGGGCAGACGGTGATCATGGTGACCCACGACCCGGTCGCCGCGTCGTACGCCAACCGCGTCGTGGTCCTGGCCGACGGCCGGATCATGCAGGACATGCCACAGCCCGGCGTCCAGCGGATCGCCGAGCAGCTGGCGATGCTCGACCGCCGCCGGCAGCAGCCCGTCACGAGCCGGGAGGGCTGAGCGGTGCTCGGACTCGCCGCACAGATGCTGCGGTACCGCACGGGCACCTTCGTCGCCACGTTCATTGCGCTCGCTGCCGGGGTCGTGATCCTTACGGTGTGCGGGGTGCTCGTGGAGTCGGGGCTGCGGTACAACGGGGAGACGCAGCGGTACGGCGGGGCACTCGCCGTCGTCGCCAAGCATGAACTCACGGTGCAGGGGCCGGAACGCTTCGGTGAGCGCGAGACCAGCACGGTGACACTGCCCGAGCGCGGCGGCGTCCCGGAGTCGCTGGTCGGCAAGGTCGCCGCAGTCCCCGGCGTGGCGCGGGCGGTGGGAGATCGGACGATCAGCGTCGCGGCGGCGGTCGCGCCGAAGGTGCCGGTCACGGGCCACGGCTGGGGAAGCGCGGCGCTCACTCCCTACACAGTGGTATCCGGCACCAAGCCGCAGGCCGAGGGCGAGATCGCCGTGGACCAGCGGCTCGCAGCGGCGGGGAAGCTGCGTTCCGGCAGCATCACGACGATACTCACCGACGGTGCCGCCCAGCAGGTCCGGGTCAGCGGCGTCGTCAGGGCGTCGGGCGCCCGCGGGCCGCTGTTCTTCACCGACGCACAGGCGGCCCGGCTCTCCCCCCGTCCCGGCCTTGTCGACGCGATCGGCGTGCTTCCTGCGAAGGGCGCCAACCGGGCGGCCGTCACCGCCGCGGTGAAGCGCATCACGGACGGCACCGGGACAACGGTGTACACGGGTGGTGAGCGGGGGCTGGCCGAGCAGCCCGAGGCGGCTGCCGCCAAGAGCTTCACCGTGGAGGCCGGCGGTGCGTTCGGCGGCTACGCCGCACTGATCACCGGTTTCGTGGTCGCCGCGACGGTCGGCCTGTCGGTGCGGCACCGCCGCCGCGACTTCGCCCTGCTGCGGGCGATCGCGGCGACCCCGGGCCAGGTGCGGATGCTGATCCTCGGCGAGGTGGGCATGCTCAGCCTGTTCGCGGCGGTGGTGGGCGTCCCACTCGGCCTGCTCGCCGGCCTCTGGATCAGGGACGAGCTGGTGACCCGCGGGTTCGTCCCGGAGACGTTCACCATGAACGGCGGGGTCCTGGCCGCGCCGGCGGTGACCGTCGCGGTGGCCGCCGTCGCGCTGCTTTCCGCCTGGATCGCCGCCCGGCGCACCACCCGCATCCGCCCCACCGAGGCGCTCGGCGAGGCGTCCGTGGAGCGGACTCTGGGCGGCAAGGTCCGGATCGTGTCCGGCATGACGCTTCTCGGCGTCGCGTTCGCACTGATCGCCCTCACCGGCAGCACCAGCGGCCAGACCGCCATGGGATCCGCGGTGGGCATGCTGTACACGTTCGTTCTGGCGGTCGCGCTGCTCGCCCCGTGGATCAACCGGGCCGCCGCCGTGGCGCTCGCCCCGGTTCTGCGGACAGTGTTCGGCGACAGCGGATACCTGGCCGCCGCGAACCTGCGGGCAAACGCGCGCGGCATGGTCGCCGTCCTGACGGCGCTGGTGCTCTCCGTGGGATTCGGCGGCACCGTCTGGTTCCTGCAGGACAACCTGGAACGCCAGACCGTGATCCAGAGCGAGGAGGGCACGATCGCCCAGCACGCGCTGGTCAGCGGCGCGGGCCTGCCCGCCGAGGCGGCCTCGCGGACCCGGCAGATCCCCGGGGTGCTCTCCGCGACCGGGGTCCGCCGTACCTCGGTGCTCGTGCCCTTCGTGGACGAGGCGATGGCGGTGGTCGCGCAAGGCATTGATCCCCAGGGTGCGAGCAAGACCACGAACCTGAAGGTGACGTCCGGGAACCTGGACGATCTGCGGGGCCGCGACACGGTGGCGGTCTCCTCGTCCCAGGCGGACACGTCGGGCTGGAAGGTCGGCAGCACGGCCAGGATGTGGCTCGGGGACGGAACGCCGGTCACCCTGAGGGTCGTCGCCGTCTACGGCCGGGGCTTCGGGTTCGGCGACGTCACACTGGCCAACGAAACGCTCGCCGGGCACACCGCGACTGGCCTGGACGACCACGTGCTGATCCGCAGCGCGCCGGGCGCCGACGTGGGGCCGGCCCTGGCGAAGCTCGCGCGTGCGTACCCGGCGAGCACCGTGACCGGCGCCGATCAGTTCACCGGCGAGCTGGCCAAGGACCTGGCGATCAGTTCCTGGCTCAACCGGCTGCTGGTCGCCGTGCTGGTCGGGTACGCGGTGCTCGCGGCCGCCAACACGCTCATCATGGCCGCGCTGGGCCGGGCCCGGGAGCTGTCGCTGCTGCGCCTGGTCGGGGTGACCCGCCGCCAGGCGAAGCGGATGGCCAACGCCGAGCAGGCCGCGTTGCTGGGCGTGGCGCTCACGATCGGCGTCGCGGTCGCGGCAGTCACGCTGTCCTCGATCGTCAACGCCGTTGCCGGGCAGCCCGTCCCGTACGTTCCGGCGCTGGGCCTGGTCGTCGTCATCGGCGGTGCGGTCGCGCTGGCGCTGGTGTCCACGGTCATCCCGATCGGGCGGCTCCTGCGCACCCCGCCGGTCGAGGGAATGGGCATCCGCGAATAGCACCGCACACCGCTCCGCATCAGTCGGGTGCGCCCACGGGTGATGCGTTCTCAGTCGGCGAGACGGAGTTCGGCGTTCGCGTGATGGGGACGGTCCGGTCGTGGTCGGCCATGGGGGACGGTGGGCCGGCCGGTCCTGTCGCATGGGGGCGACGGCGAGGCTACGGATCGTGGCTGCAGAGCTGGGGCGCGCTCGGGTGAGGCGGCGGGTCGGTCCATAACGTGGACGTGTCAGCGGCTGTGATGATTACGTCGTTGCCGGACGCTGCGCTGAACGTCGGGGTGCGTGCCCGCAGCGAGGAAACTGCCGCAGCCGGCCCCGCTGTCGTGGCTGAGCAGGCCCGGGCAGCGTGGGTGCGACTGTCGCAGCAGCTGGGCATGGAGTCGGTCGGTCGGCGGGTGGCTGTCCTCCACCGGCCGGGAGAGGAGATGTTGCCCGACGGGTACCTGCAGACCCGTTGCGTCGGGCTGACGGTGCACCTCGATGACCTCGCGCTCGGTGTCGATGCGCCATGCCGAGTGCCCGATGCTGTGCTCGCTGCCGCGGTGGATGTGCTCGTTGTCGCCGCCCGGGACCGGCACGGCGGCCAAGCCGTGTTGAATGCGCTCGCCAGGCGTGAGCGTGACGTTGACCAGGCCCTGTGTGTGCTGTAGGTCTGCCGCACTACGGACGGGCCATCCCCAAGGCCAGGAGATCAGCGTTCTGCCGCCGGTGCCAGGGGGGTTGGTGCGGGGCTGATGCGTTCTCGGGTCGCGAGATGGGCATGGCGCCCGAGAGTGATCCTGGGTGGGTGTTTGGTCCGGTTGGAGAACGACCGGCGCTGCGCCTCCCCCGACGCCTCCGCGCTCGGCCGGCTGTTGTCCCGGCTGGGCGGCGACGCGATGGACCGCCGCCATCGGGTCCGGCCTGGCGCGCCCGGCATCGCCGCCGCAGCCGACCACTACCGCTCACGCCCCGGCCACGCAGCCGCGATGCTCCAGCTCACCACCTGACAACGCATCGGCCCCGGATCTGCGCCGGATCAGCAAGTGGCCGGTCCGTCCTGGCCGCCGTACCGGGACGGTAGCGCTGGCTGGACCACGTTTCTTCCCGGGTGCGTCATGGAACCGGATGCTCTTGACCGAGATTCTTGAGGCGTTACTGAGAAACGTCCCCCACACCACTTACCAGTTGGTTTTGAGGAGCAACGGTGTCCGAGCACTTCCAGCCCGCCACCCGTCCGAACGTCCCGTCCAAGCGCCGCCGGAGGCTGTCACGGATCACCGTGGCGACCGCGGTCGGCGTCCTCGCCGCGGGTGGCCTGACGGGCTGCCAAGACGGCGACGCGTCCGACGCCGAGGCGGAGATCGGCACCTCGACGGCAAGAAGATCACCGTGCGGAACCTGCTCGGGCACACCAGCGGCCTCCCCGACTACACCGAGTTCGTGGAAGCGAACACCGCCACCGTCCCGAGCCGGACCTACACGGCGAAGGAACTCCTCGCCCCCGCACTGCGGCACAAGGCGGTGTTCCCTGCCGGGAAGAGGCGCCAGTACAGCAACACCAACTACATCGTCGCGGGGATGCTCGTCGAGAGGGTCACCCGCAAGCCGGTGGGCGAGGCGGTCACCGAGCGCGTCATCGAACGGCTCGGCCTGAAGGAGACCTACTGGCCCGAGCCCGGGGACAAGAACGTCCGGAAGCCGCGGATGGAGGGTTATATCGCGCCGCCTGGAGGCGAGTTGAAGAACGCCACCGAGATGGACCGTTCCTAGCCAGTGTGCATGAGTGGGTCCTGGACCCACTGATGTGTGCTGGGCGCGTCCCGAACGGTGTTGGATGCGCTGGGTTGCCGTTTTCTCGTCCCGTTCGGCGGCACGTCTTTGGGGGCGTGGTCCGTTGCGGGTGGGCGGGTTCCCTCACGTCCTCGGGTGCCTGGTTCGGCCTGGGCGGTCCGATGCCCCGCACGATCTCTCCGGTCGTGTGGGGGCGGTGCCGTCCGACGCCGGACCGGGTGTCCGAGGGCGCGTCGTCCGATCGCGATGCCGGCGGCATCATGACGGGACATCTTTCGTTTGGGGGTGGCCAGTGGTTTCTGCCAGTGCTGGGCCCCCCACACGCTGGTGTAGGCGGGGTCGACCGCGACGATGCTCAGGCCCTGTTCAGCGGCCATGGAGACGAGCCGGGCCTTGAACTTGCCGGTCGGGATGCCGGAGATCAGCTGCCGGAACCGTTTCCTGCGGCCGTGTTTCTCGCGGGTCTTCTCGGCGGTGAAGTCGAGGTCTTCGATGCCGATCGCGGCGACACCGGCACTCTTGGCCCAGTTGATCAGGCGGGTCAGCGCATGGCGGATCTGGGCATCGCGGTGAGTAGCGGTGCCGGACAGGTCGTAGAAGAAGCGCCGGGGCTCGCCGGTGGGGTTGCCGTGTGGGTCGAGGCGGTAGGCGGCGAAGTGGTCGGCGTTGGTGTCGACGCCGACCATGCCCCGGGCGCGGGCGGTCGCCAGCGGGATCGTCCGGACGACGGGGCGTTGCCAGGACGCGGTGAGGTACCAGCGGCCACGGTTCGTGTCGAGGTGGATGCGGTAGGCGACGGCCCGGTTCGCGGTGATGCGGTCGGCCCACTCCACGCCCCGGTGCGCAAACCTTACGGTCGAGGCGAGGGTGTACCGGCCGTGTTTGGTGTTGGCGAGGTGGGAGAGCGGGGCGGGCAGCTTGATGCTGATCTCGCCGTCCGGGGTGACACGGATGGTCTCGTTCCCGAACCGTTTCCCGGACTCGCCGTCGGCGGCGATGAACCAGCGTTCCGCTTCCCAGCGCTCCCGCCACTGCTCCTCGGTCAGCCGGGCCTGGGGGAGGTGGTGGCGGGTGTGGAGGAGGCGTTTGCCGCCCCGTACGACCCGGACGCGTCCGGTCTGCCGGTCACGGACCGCAGCATCATGCCGGGCTTCCAGCGCCGCGAGGCGGCGGGACTTGTGGAACCACTCACCCCTGGACCGGTAACCACCCGGGGCCCGCTTCGTTCCCGGCGCGCCGACGGGGAGGGACAGGCGGTGCCGCAGCGCCCTGATCCCGGCCTCCAGCATCTGGACGTGCGCCGCCTGGCAACGGCGCGCCAGTGCCCACTGGTCGTGGGTGGCCTTGGTGATCGCACCGGCGATCCGCGACGACGACACCCCGGTCAGGTCCCGCTTGCGTGACGCCCAGGTCTGCGCACTGTGCTCCAGGCCACCCGCACAACGGGCCTTCAGATCGCGTGAAACCAGACGGCCCTGGTGCTCACCGACCGCACGCAGAACCTCCTCGTCCCGGGGCGTGAGGTGCTTGAGACGGTCCCGGACCGCCACCCCGCAAAGCCCGGGAACCACGAACGGCGCCGCCAACTCCCGCACACCACCCACCACAACACCCCCACCCACAAGACCGGACACCCGCCACCCAGCCCAACGAGCACCAGCCCCCAAGGTCACCCATTCGACCCCAGAACCCCCGTTCCCACCCCACGAAGCCGCCGACAGGACTCACTCCTGCTCACCACAACCCACTTCAACGCAGCAAACCGACAGCAGCCCACCACCCCTCGGTCTCAGGAGCCGCAGGCATGGTGATCTCCACCCCGCGCGACCTCAACCGCTTCTTCGCGGGCCTGGTCGGCGGCAAGGTGGTGCCCGCAGCGCAGCTGAAGGAGATGCAGAAGACCGTCGAATCACCGGACGAGGAACCCAACACCGTCTTCGGTCTCGGCCTCGACGAGATAACTCTGTCCTGCGGCACGATGTGGGGCCACGGCGG
The DNA here is from genome assembly GCF_043080425.1 of Streptomyces sp. NPDC015032. Classification (NCBI taxonomy): domain Bacteria; kingdom Bacillati; phylum Actinomycetota; class Actinomycetes; order Kitasatosporales; family Streptomycetaceae; genus Streptomyces; species Streptomyces sp. NPDC015032. The sequence goes on from NZ_JBIBVN010000053.1 coordinate 15,738, forward strand.
CGACATCCACGGCTACGAGACTCGCGGTGGCGTGACCAGCGACGGCCGTGAGGTCACGGTGGCCGTCAACGCCCTGCCCGGCGCGATCATCTCCAAGCAGGACTCGAATGAGGCGATGACCAAGGAGGCCATACAGAAGATCGAGAAGGTCACGAACCTGGTCGACACGGCCATCTGTGGGTGACGAGACCGTTGCGGCGTGGCCGGAAACTCCCGGGCAGTACGGACCAGGGCGGGTCCTCGTCCTGTACGGGCTCCTCCAGTTCGGGAACCGGAGCATGGGCAGTGGCGGGCAATCTGGGCCGGGCCACAAGCCGCATGATGTCCTTCCGCCTGGCGTGGCTTGTCCGGTCCGGCTCCGGATCGCACTCCGCAACGCGTTGACTGCAAGCCTTGCGGGCCGGGCATGTGGAATCGATGGGCGGAAGGTGCAGATCACGGCCCGTGCCAACGCCGGTCTCCCGGCCGTGCACGGCAGTTCGGCAGTCCCGCGAAGGATCCGGCCGCGCTCCTGAACGCCGAGGCCGTCTTCCACGTCGGCGCCCGGGTTCGATGGGCGCCTCCGTCGACGCCGGAGACAGTCCCCCGACGGGCCGGCACGTCCGGTCCGGGGAGACTCCGGACTCCCCGCTCCGGACGCGTCGGCGCACCGGTGAGAAACGGGTCAGTCGAAGATCGGGCCCTGTGTACGGGTCCGCTTGATCTCGTAGAAGCCCGGTATGGAAGCGACGGCGAGGGCGCCATCCCACAGCCGGGCTGCCTGGTCGCCTTTGGGGGCCGGTGTGACGACAGGACCGAAGAAGGCAACCTTTCCGGTGTCGGGGCCCGGTACGGCAATGACGGGGCTCCCGACATCCTCGCCGACCAGCGCGACACCCTCGTGGTGCGAGGCTCGCATCAGTTCGTCGTAGCCGTCTGTGCAGCCGGCGTCGGCAAGGTCTGCAGGCAGTCCTACGTCCCGCAGAGCGGCCTCGATGGTCGTGCGGGTCCTGGGCTGCTCCTGCAGGTGGAACCGGGTGCCCAGCGCGGTATAGAGGGGCTCCAGCACGTCGGGGCCGTGCTCCTGCGACGCCGCGGTCAGAACGCGGACCGGTGCCCATGCCTGCCCCATCAGGACACGGATGCGCTCGGGCAATACGTCAAGGCGGCCCTCGTTGAGGACGGCCAGACTCATCACGTGCCAGGTTATGTCGACCGGACGGGTTTCTCGGACCTCCAGCATCCAGCGGGAGGTCAGCCAGGTCCACGGGCACACGGGGTCGAACCAGAAGTCGACAGGCGTGCGGATGCGGGAGTCACTCACAAAGGGATCCAAACTCGGTCGCGAGCCCGCAAGACGGGCCGGGGAAGGGTCGGCGATCGGGTGGGAAAGTCGGTGGACGCCATCTGGTCCTGGCACCGAGCAGGCCGGAGCCTGCTTGGTGGGCTCCATCCGGTGCCCGGCGGCGGTCTCGGCCGGTTCCGTACGCGATGACCCCGCTGATCCGGCCGCCGGTCCGCGGCGGGGGCGGGGGGGCGCCCGCCCCGGCCGCGGACCGTGCGATCCGCACCCGCTCAGCGGCCGGCGGTCTGGCCGCCGTCCACGGGGAGGATGACGCCGGTGACGAACGGGGCGTTCTCGAGATAGACCACCGCGTCGGCGATGTCGCTCACCTCGCCCATCCGGCCGACCGGGTGCAGGGCGGCGAGGGTCTCGTGGTACTCCTCGGGGTGCATGGGGGTCTTGATGGTGCCCAGGGCAACGGCGTTGCTGCGGATGCCGCGGGTGGCGTACTCGATGGCCAGGGCCTTGGTCGCCGACTGCAGGCCACCCTTGGTCAGCGAGGCGAGCACGGAGGTTACCTTCGAGTCGGGCTGGTCGCCCAGGCTGCTCGTGATCTGCACGATGTGACCGCCGCCCTGTTCGAGCATGCGCTCGACCGCGAGCTGGGTGATCTGGAAGAAGCCGCCCACGTTCACGCCGAGCACGGCATCGTAGTCATCCTCGGTGTATTCGGTGAAGGGCTTGGCGACGAAGATCCCGGCGTTGTTGACCAGCGTGTCGACCCGGCCGAACCGCTCGACACCTGCGGCGATGACACGCTCCGCGGTCGCACGGTCGGCGATGTCGCCCTGAACGGCGACAACCTCCGGGTCCCGCGACTCGGGAATGCTGCGTGAGGTAGCGACGACGGCGTAGCCCAGTTTGCGGTAGGCGGCGACCAGGCCGGCACCGATGCCCTGTGAGGCGCCAGTGATGACCGCGACCTTCTGACCCGGGTTGCTCATGAAGATGACCTTCTCAAGATGGGTGTCACAGATTAGGACCAGAATTAGTCGACCGGTCACTTACAAACTAGACGACCGGTCGGGAAAAGTCAAAGACGGCAACGCGGGCGAAGGCCGCCGATTCCCCATCCACACAGCGCCCCCACGGTCAGGGCCAACGGCGCGGCAGGCCCCCGGCAGGCCCGCCGGGCGTCCGGCGGACGTGGAGCCGCACCGGCCTCAGCAGTCGGCGATGATCCGGGGGTCGCGATACCGGCGGATCCACCACCTGCCACCCTTGCGCCGCGGGACCAGCGACAGGCGCACAGAGGCCGCACGACCCGTAACGTCGACCACGGCCGGCACACCCTTGCCGGAGGCCGAAGAGCGCACGGCTAGCCGACCGGTCTAGTAAAATGTAGTCGAGCGGTCATATACTGGCAACATGGGACGGACAAGTAATGCCAGAGAGAAAATCCTCGACGCTGCGCACTCGCTCATGGAGGTGCGCGGCTACTCGGCTCTGGGCGTGGCCGAGATCTGCAAGACAGCCGGGGTGCCCAAGGGCAGTTTCTACTACTTCTTCGATTCCAAAGAGGCTCTCGCGCTGGCTGTGATCGACGAGCAGTGGGCGACCCAGCGGCGTGGCTGGACCCGCATCCTGAAGAACGAAGCGGAGCCGCTGGAGCGGCTGCGGCAGCTGTTCGAGGCGACGGAAGCCGACCAGCTGGCCGGACAGCAGAGCTGCGGAACCGTTTCAGGCTGCATGTTCGGAAATCTCACCCTGGAGATGAGCAACCAGACCGAAGCCGTCCGCACGCGCCTGCAGGAGATCTTCGAAGCCCAGGTCGAGATGGTCGACTCGGTCATCACCGAGGCCCTCGAGCGCGGCCAGGTCACCGTCACCGACACCCGCGATGCCGCCCGATCCGTGGTCGCGCAGCTGGAGGGCCAGGTCTTGTTCGCCAAGCTCTACAACAACACGACCCAGCTCAGCGCGCTGTGGACGAACTGCCTTGCACTGCTGGGCGCTCGCGCGCCGCAGGTACCGTCGCACACCTGAGATAACGGCCGCAGATCTCGATCATCAGCGGCGGCCGATACGGACTTCGGGCCTGGCACCACCGTCGGGTGCCACCGGGGCCCGTACCCTCTGGGGTGGCGCGGGCCCCGGTGTGAGGGGCAGCAGCCCAGATCGTCCTGTCACAGACCGCAGACTGCACCTTCCTTGCGGCGGACCTCCAGATACTGCAGGGAGCCTTCGCCGTAAGGGGTGTCGGTGCGGAAGACCTGGTGGCGCATGCCCTTGTCCTGATCGAACAAGGACAGTGGGGCGCCGGGGTGCGGGCGCTCGCGCCGGACGGTGATCCGGGTGCCGTCCGGGTGGTCGTACGGCGCCGTGCCAGTGCGGCCAGAACGGCTGGGAGGCGACCCGGGAGGCACCCGCCGGGCGGCGGGGCGATGTTCACAAGTAGGCGATGTTCACAAGTACGGGAGGCGGTCCGAGTCGAGCCCCGTTTGCCCGGCGACGGCGCCGCCACCGACCGCGTGGCCCCACACGCCACCACGCCACGACGGATCGACTTGATCTCGAACGCGCTTCATTTTGTGTCCCGGCTGCCGGTCAGCGACCGTCCTCCAGGTAGTGCAACACGGCGGCGACGCGCCGGTCGACTTGCTGGGTGGGCGCCAGGTCGAGCTTGGCGAAGATGCTGCGGATGTGTTTATGGATGGCGCCGTCGGTGACGACGAGCCGTTCGGCGATGGCGCTGTTGCCCAACCCCTCGGCCATCAGGGCGAGTACGTCCTTCTCGCGGGGGCTGAGGCGGTCCAGCCGGGTGTCCCGGTGTGAGCGGGTGAACAGCTGCGCGACGACTTCGGGGTCGATGGCGGTACCGCCAGCGGCGACCCGATGCAGCGCGTCGAGGAACTCCTCCACCCGGCCCACCCGTTCCTTCAGCAGGTAGCCGAGGCCGCCCACGCCGGCAGTGAGCAGTTCGGTGGCGAAGGTCTGCTCGACGTATGCGGAGAGGACGAGGATGGCGAGACCGGGGTGCCGGCGCCGGGCCTCGACGGCGGCGCGGATGCCTTCGTCGGTGTGGGTGGGCGGCATTCGCACGTCGAGGATGGCGACATCGGGCCGGTACGTATCGATGGCGTCAAGCACCTCGTCGGCCGTTCCGGTCTTGGCCACCACGTCGAGCGACTCCGCTCGCAGCAAGAGGGCGAGGCCCTCGCGCAGTAGTGAGTCGTCCTCGGCTATCACGATCCGCACGGAAGATTCACCTCAAGGGTTGTTGGTCCGCCGAGCGGACTGGTCAGGCGAAGAGTCCCGTCATGGGCAGCGACGCGGCGGCGGATGCCGGTGAGGCCGGAGCCGCCTTTCTCGTCGGCTCCGCCCCGGCCGTCGTCCTCGACGCGCAACAGGAGCCGGCCGCCCCGGCTTCTGAGGGTGACGGCGGCCTGGGTGGCGCCGCTGTGCCTGGCGATGTTGGTGAGGGCCTCGGCCGTCACGAAGTAGGCGGTCGCCTCGACGGAGGAGGCGCACCGCTCCGGCAGACGGGTGTCGGTCCGGCAGGGTACCGCGCTGTGTGCGGCCAGCCCGGAGAGCGCGTCGGCCAGGCCGCGGTCGGCGAGCACGGGCGGCAGGATGCCGCGGGCGACGGTCCGTAATTCGGCCAGCGCCTGTTCGGCGGCGGACTGGGCGCGTTCGAGGAGTTCGTCGGCGCCGGCCAGATCGCGGGTCACCATACGGCGGGCGGCGCCGAGCAGCACTGTGACGGTGACGATGCGGTTCTGGGTGCCGTCATGGAGGGAGCGTTCGATACGGCGCAGTTCGGCAGCGTGAGCGTCCAGGGCGGCGGCCCGGGTCGCGGTCAGCTCGATGATGCGCAGGGTGAGATCGGTGTCCGGCCCGGCTGTCAGGAGGCGCATGCCGGGCCAGGCCTGGAGTCGGGCCAGGCTGGGGCCGAGGCCGAGGATGATGGCGATCCAGCCCACGCCGAGCAGGCACACTGCGGCGGCATCCAGCCAGGATTCCGCTGTTCCGAACCCCAATGCGGTGCTGGTGGCATCCGCAGGCGCGAATGGCCACAGCAGCGGGAAGGCGGTGTCGCGGACAGCAGCGATCGGCAGCACAATACCGATCAGCCCGAGGAACAGGCCGAACGTGGCGTGCGTCACCAGCCAGCCGGCCTCGCGGCGGGTGGTGGCATCGACGAGGGCGAGACGCAGCTGGGTGGGCGGTGGGTCCGGGGCGACGACCTCGGCACCGTGGTGGCTGAGCCGGTCGCGCTCATGGCCGGCCAGCGTGTGCAGGGCACGCAGCCCGGCCGGCGTGGCGAGCAGGCCGATGCCCACCAGACAGGCCGCGGCCGTCAGGGCGAGCCAGCCCAGGAGGGCCAGCGCGAGCAGGGCCGTTGCGAAGCCGCTCACGAGCTGTCCCAGCGCGGCGGAGGCGGCACCGACGACGTCCTTGACGAAGCCCGTCACACCGGACCCGGCCCGGTCGTCGGCCCTGAAGTTCTGCTGGGTGGCCACCTCGCCCCTCCTTGCCTCGCTCTCCGGATGTGCCAATCACCCTATGCGCAGGCCGACATGGCGGGTGCTGGTGGTACAGCCTGCTGTACCAACGGTTCGGCGGCACGAGGGATGGGCCGGGGAGAGACCGCTCTGTAGCGTCGGTGACACCGCAGATCTCTGGAAGGAGCTCCCGTGGCGCACACGGATCCCTACCGCCTCGCCCCGGCCGATGGCCGGGACGGGGCGCAGGCGGGCATCGGCCCCGCGGACGTTTTCGGCATCTTGCTCCGGGTGGCCCTGGTGATCAGCGTGATCGGCAACATGGTGTTTTCGTACGGCGTGGCGGACAGGGGGGCACACCTGGCCTTCGGCGGGGTCACCGCGGTGTGCGTCACCGTGCTGGTCGTGCGCCGTCTGCGGAGCCGTCGATGAGCTCTGCCGCCTTCGGCCGCCGCCAAGTCGTCCGTGCGGTGCCCGGCGCTTCGTCAGGTCCTGCGGCCTTGCTGACGCGGGTCAGCAAGGTGTGCGCGGGAGGGATACGCGCCCTGGACGGCGTGTCGCCGGCTGTAAGGTGCGGCAGGTTCCTCGCCGCGGGCGGGTGCTGGCGGCGCTGAAGGTGCGGCATGGCGAAGTCGCGTCAGCCGGGCTCCTCAGCAAGACCGATGGCGATCTTTTGCAGGAGCAGCCCGGGCACGTACGCGCCCGGCACCATGATGCCCGGCATCACCGGCTTGGCGCTGCCCAACGCCATGGATGCCAGGGTGAGCGCTGCGGGCGCGGAGAGGACGCTCCCACGTACCAGCGTCAGTTGACACGCCACTTGGCCATTCGTCGCAGCCGGCCTCGCAGACCTGCACGGCCCTCGGAAGCTGCGGTGACCAGGAACGCCGGCAGGACGGGGCCGAGGTTGGCGCCGGGCAGAACGCCCAGTAGCCGGCCGGGGGCGTCGTCGGGGCAGGAGAAGTCCAGGACGCCCACACCGTTCCCGGACAGGGTGTACGGCGTCCGCGCCGGCCGGCTGAACAGGTATGCCAGTGAGAAGAATGAGGTCAGAGGTCGGCGACGGAGGCTTGCCCGCAAACCGCCCGGATGGCCGTGCCGGTCTGCGGGGAGCGTCGGGTCATTGTTGTGTTCCGGTCCGGAACCGATGCTGGGGGTGTGCGCGTGCTCACCGGGGCATCCCTTCGGGTTTTCCTCAACTGGCCTGTTCAGCATTCCAGTTGTGGGAGTCCGGATCATTGACGCGTGCGCCCCGGACCCGGGTGCAGCAGGCTGTGCGCACCGCATGAGGCCGAGACGCTCTCACGGCCGGGACATCTCCCGGAAGCGTTCTTCGTGAAGTGTGGAACTACCTGTCTGGCCAACAGACTTGATACGAGTAAGAGAGAGGGCGGGCAGGAGCATCACCATGGTCGAGCCTTTGGGGCCGGGGGATCCGGCCGAGATCTCGGGATACATGCTGCGTGGAAAGCTCGGCGAAGGCGGGATGGGCAGCGTCTATCTGTCCCACACACGAGGCGGGCAGCCCGTTGCGCTGAAGGTGATCCGGCGTGAGTTCGCGCAGGATTCCGAGTTCCTGCGGCGTTTCGCCCGCGAGGTGCAGGCGGCATACCGGGTGCAGGGGGCGTACACGGCCGCGGTGCTCGACAGCAGCATCGACGGACAGCAGCCGTGGTTGGCCAGCACGTATGTCCCTGGTCCTTCGCTGGCGGACGCCGTGCTCGAATACGGGCCGCTGCCGTTGCAGACCGTACTGCTGCTGACCGCGGGTGTGGCCGAGGCACTCCAGTCCATTCACTCAGTCGATGTGGTGCACCGCGATTTGAAGCCGTCGAACGTGCTGCTCGCTGCGGACGGCCCCCGAGTCATCGACTTCGGCATTGCGCGGTCCGCCGAGGCGACGGCGCTGACCGGCGCCGACGTGCGCCTGGGCACGCCTGCGTACATGTCGCCGGAGCAGGCGGAGGGCAAACCCGCGACATCGGCACTCGACATCTTCACGCTCGGCCTCATCGCGTACTTCGCGTCGACTGGTGGGCATGCGTTCGGCGAGGGCGACGGGCACGCGCTGCTGTACCGGATCGTGGCCCGGCAGCCGGACCTGAGCGCGTGTCCCGAGCCGCTGCATCCCTTGATCGCGCGCTGTCTGGCCAAGGAGCCGAGAGAGAGGCCCGCGCTCTGCGAAATCATCGATGAATGTCACAGGATCGCGGCGGCGAAGGGCATGACACTGACCCGGGGCGAGGGCTGGTGGCGGCCGGTCACGACGGCCCGGGACTCGGCGGGGGCGGCCGGGTCCCTGCCATCGGTGCGGCCGTCGTACCGGCCGGCCGCACCGGGGTCACCACAGGCATACGAACCGAACGCGCTCGACCCACGGTTGCGTTTCGCACAGCAGGCGGCATACACCCCGTCCGCCCCACAACCATCCACTGCGCACCTCGGCAGGTACCACGGCACGGCGGCAGTCTCCGCCGGGTCCGAGGAGAGGGACGGTTCCGAACGTACCGACACAGCTCTGCCGGACGGCAGTCGACACCGCCTGACCGGCTTTCTGCGCCGTCTGGTTGGCGGCCGGTACCGCCGGGTGGGGGTGGCCGCGGCAGCAGCACTGGTGCTTCTGATGATCGCGACCGGGCTGCTGGTTGAGCTGGGGGTCCTGAAGGACTGACGAGTTGGTGGGACGGATGGCGGGCTTTGCCGTCCGTGTATGCCGGGCGGGCCGTACTCCGCTCCCGCAAGGGCACGGACAGCGGTGCCGGTTGTCCTACGGCTGGTCAGGCACTGAGGAGTTCTGTGGAGGTGGTGGCGGCTTGCAGGGCTTCGGGGTCGGGGGCGATGCCGATTCCTGGGCCGGTGGGAACAGTCAGGTGGCCGTCGTGAAGGACGAAGGGGGCAGTGATGTCGCGGGCGTAGTAGCGGGCCGTGGCCGAGATGTCACTGGGCAGGGTGAAGCCCGGGAGTGCGGCCAGCGCCAGGTTGGCTGCCCGGCCCAGCCCGGTCTCCAGCATGCCGCCGCACCACACCGGTACGCCGTTGGCCAGGCACAGGTCGTGGATCCGGCGGGCCTCCAGGTACCCGCCGACCCGGCCGGGCTTGATGTTCACGATCGAGCACGCCTCCTGCCGGATGGCGGTGGCCGCGTCCCGGGCCGAGGTGATCGACTCATCCAGGCAGATCGGGGTGTCCATCCGGGCTGCCAGCCGGGTGTGCGAGAGCAGGTCGTCCGGGGCGAACGGCTGCTCGATCAGCTTCAGGCCGTAGTCGTCGAGCCGCCGCAGGTGGGGCAGATCCGCCGGGCTGTAGGCGGTGTTGGCGTCCACCTGCAAGGGGATCTCCGGGCCGAACGTGTCCCGCACCGCTCGCAGTGGCGCGACGTCCCAGCCTGGTTCGATCTTCAGCTTGACCCGGGCGTAGCCCGCGCTGAGATAGCCGTCGACGGCACTGATGAGCTCGTCGACGGTGTCCATGATGCCGACTGACACTCCGACTGCGAGCTCGGTCCGCGTGGCCCCGAAGTACTGGGCGAGGCTCATGCCGGCGGTCTGCAGTTCGGCGTCCAGCACTGCCATCTCGACCGCCGACTTGGCCATCTGATGCCCCCTGATCGGCCGGAGCAGCTCGGGCACCAGCGCGGCGGTCAGCTCGGGTGTCGGGAACAACCGGGGCAGCAGGAAGCAACGCAACACCTCCCGGGCCCCGGCCAGGTACTCCGCGCTGTACGTCGGGTCGTCGTCGGTCACGCACTCGCCCCAGCCGACGGCTCCGTCGGCCGTGGTCACCTTGACCAGCAACGAGTTCCGGTGTTCCTGGGTGCCCAGTGAGGTCCGGAACGGCGAGACCAGGGGCAGGGCCACCTCACGCAACTCCACCTGCTGCAGCTTCATTTCGACACTTCCTTTCGTTGCAGGATGTACCAGCCCGACCGGACGAACCCGTCGATCCGATAACCGTTCTCCAAGGCGCCACCGAGCGCCTCGCGCATCGCGGACCGCCAGCGCCGGGCGCAGGCTGGATCCCTTTTTCGCAAGGACTCCGCATCCACCGGGGTGGCACAACGCAGTACGTCGCCGGTCGCGGGGCGCAGTACTGGCTCTTCGTTGCCGTCCGGCTCGAGTACGGGCACCGCAGCGGCCAGGTCTGGCAACGGTTTTGGTGCATGCGATGTCGCGTGCACCGGCCAACTGACGAACAGTCGGTCGGACTTGCCGCCGTCGTTGATGCCGTCGTCCAACGGCCCGTAGAAGTCGGGCAGGTACGTCTCTGCGGCCGCCCCGAGCCTGTGCAGGTTGAAGTAGGCGTTGCGGCGGATCAGCGGGTCGTACGTCCACGAGATCGCCGACAGGCCCGCCTCGGCAGCCCACTCCCGCTGGTGCAACTTCATCGCCGCGCCGATCCCACGCCCGTGCATTGCCGGTACCACGCCGGCCACGTGCGAGTGCAGGCTGTCTCCGACGGTTCGGAACGCGGCGGTCACGCCGACCATCGCCGTCCCGAGGTATGCCGCCGCGACGTAGCCGCCGGTGTGCGCGAGCGCGCACATCACGTCCAGAGCCAGTGGTGGCTCGGCGGTGTCCGGGGTGTTCCACACGGCGCGTAGCAACGCCTCGGCCTGTTGAAGTTCGGGTACGGTCCGAAGCAACTGGATTTCGACGTCCAGCCGTTCCGCGATGGCGGATGGAGATTCGACCATGTGACGAGTCTGCTTGGCGGACCGCCCCGAACCATTGGTGTCCAGGCCCAAGTTCACTCGGCCTCCTTTGTGCTGATGTCCGGCAGCCGTAGCCGCAGCTGCAGCGCCAGCGCCAACCGCAGGTCCGGGTCGTCGATGTCGATCAGCTCGGCCAGCCGGCGCAACCGGTGCCGCAGTGTGTTGGGGTGCAACGTCAAGGCGTCGGCGGCCCGTGGCACGTCGTAGTGCTCGGCGATCCAGCAGCGCAGCGTTTTCTCGTAGTCTGTTCCGTGCCGGGCGTCGTGGCCGAGCACCGTCGACAGCGGCTCCGCGTCCAGGGCCGGGCGGTACCGGAGCGCCTCGTAGACGTCGCGCAGGAACATCGATGCGGCCAGCTCGTCGTGGCGTCCGATCTCCGCCTTGCCGAACGGTCCGCACACCACCTTGAGCGCCTGCCTGGCCTGGCTCATCCCTGTTGGTATGTCGGCAAGGCCGGTAAGGGTGCGGCTGATCCCGGCCCGCCAGCCGCCGCCCAGGGTGTCCCTCGCCCGGGCCAGCACCGTCGCAACGATCAGCTGGATCACGGGCGCGTCGGACGCGGTATCGACCACTGCCACGGCCTGACCGTCCAGCGCTCCTGCAGCGGCTCCCAGCCGGTACGCCGAGAGTCCCATCCGCAGCAGGTCGCCGACGTGCTCCGCGGCCGAATCCAGCGACACGCCTCGCGCGTGATCGGCTGGGTTACTGGAGCGGCCGATCACCAGCACGGTCGCCGGGGCATCGAAGCGCATCCCGAACGAGTCGGCGAGATCCCGGGTCGCTCCCAAGCCGCGGAACAACCAGCCCAGGCGCTCCACTCGTTGCCGGCGCTCGGCATCCGCCGCGATGCTCACCCGGGCCAGGTGGGGCGCGGCCAGCCGTGCACCCTCGGCAAGGACTTCTGCCGCCCCCTCTGCCAATGGTTCATCACCCCGTAGCACCCAGATGGTGCCCAACGCCTCACCACCGTCTCGTATCGCGATGGCGAGTCGCGGCCGGTACTCCTTCGGCTCGTAGCTCCATACCGCGGTATCGGACCGCAGGACAGCGGCGTACTCCTCGGCGTGGCTCGGGTGGTCCGGCACCCGGCGGCCGAGGATGCCGTCGCGCCGCGGGTCGTCGACCAGCTGACCTGGGACCGTGGAGTAGGCCAGCACGCGCATGGACAGATTCTCGATCGCTACCGCGCCACCCGCGCGCAAGGCTATGTCGTTGGCCAGGGCGAACAAGTCGACGGATGGATGGCCGTTCGGCTCGAATACCGGGCTCGTGATCGCACGCAGCGCGTCGATCAAGGTGTAGAGCTGTCCCCAGGAGATCTCGGTACTGCGCTCCAGGAGCGCCACCCCGGCCCGCTCGGCGGCCTGTGTCAGTGCTGCCGTGTCCGTGGTGCCGGCTCGCATGACCACTGCCATGACGTGTTGCTTGGCAGCCCATTGCAGTACGTCGGCGGTCAGCCGGCCGGGTACCAGTACGATCGCATCGGTCAGCCCTGTCGTGGGGGCGTCGGTGTCATAGATCGTGGGCGCACCGATGGCGGCCGCCCGGCCTTGTGGCAGCGCGAGCGGCCGTACGACCTCGGTTCCCAGGCTGTCGAGCACGGCCCCGAGCGTGATCCCGGCCGGGGTGGTCATCGCCTCGCCGATCGCAGCATCCGGCCCCGTCGCCCACCGGTGAACTCACCGTCGGCGATCACCTGTTCACCAGCCAGGAACACATGGACCATGCCGGTCGGCCGCAGCTCGGGATTCTCATAGGTCCCGGCGTGGCCTATCCGCGCAGGATCGAAAACCACCAGGTCCGCGACGGAGCCGCGGCCGATCCAGCCGCGGTCGGACAACCCGAATTGGCTCGCGGTGGCGGAGGTGACCTTCCGGATCGCCTCGGGCAGGTCCACCACACCGCCGTCACGTACGTAGCTGCCGAGGAAGGTGGGGAAGGTGCCAAAGGTCCGGGGATGGTTCGGACCGATCGGGAGGTCGTTGTCCGAGCCGATGGCGACCAACGGATCGGCCATGATCGCCAGTACATCACCTTCGTCCATGGTGTGGCAGACGACATACGCGTGCGGGTCGGCGATCAGCAGCTCGCACAGCGCATCCCATGGATCCCGTCCGGCCAGCACTTCGGCGAGCCGGCGCCCCTCCACCGTCGGATCGGTGTGCCGCAGGATCTGCATGTCCTCCGGGTGGAGTTCCCGCCACAACCCGACGCCGATCCCCGGCCCCGGCCTCTCGGCCGTCGCTCTGATCGCCGCCCGGGTCACCGGATCGGAGAGCCTGGCGCGCAGCGCGTCCACGTTGCCCTCGCAGGCCTCTGGGGGCAGCATCGCCGACATGCTCGTGCAGAAGGCCCGGTACGGGTACTGGTCTCCACGTACGTCAACGCCACTGCGGCGGGCCTCGGCCAGCTTGTCCAGGATCAGCCGGGCCGCGCCGTGGACGGCGCGGCCGGAAGCCTTGCAGTGCGACACCTGCAGCCTGACCCCGGCTGCTCTGGCGACCGCGACCGCTTCGTCGAGTGCATCGGCCAGCCCCTCGCTCTCGCTGCGGCTGTGGGTGGCGTATGCCCCGTCGTACCGGCGGGCGATCCGGGCCAGGGCGGTGAGCTCGGCCAGGTCCGCGTATGCGCCGGGCACGTACTCGAGACCGCTGGACAGTCCGCGGGCCCCGGCTGCGAAGGCCTCGTCGGTGAGCGCGCACAGCCGGTCCAGGCCCCCCGGCGGCAACTGCTTCTCCAAGCCGGCTACTGCCAGCCGTAGCGTGTTGTGGCCGACCAGTGGGGCGAAGTGGTTGCTCAGCCCGGCGGCCTCTGCGGCATTGAGGTAGTCCGCGAAGGTCGTGAACGTCTCCTCGCCCAGCTGGATCGGAGACAGCCCGGCAGTCTCGGGATCTGTCGGCCCCATCGAGAAGCCGCAGTTGCCGACGACCTCCGTGGTGACGCCCTGCAGCAGCTTGAAGGGCTGCGCGTCGGGCATGAACGGAACGCTGTCGGAGTGGCTGTGCGGATCGACGAACCCGGGGGCTATCGCCAGGCCGGCCGCATCGATCGTCCGTCTGGCTGCCCCGAGATCCTTGCCCACGGCAATGATGCGGTCGGCGGTGATGGCGACGTCGGCGGTGACTGGTGTGGAGGCGAATCCGTCGTGGATCTCACCGCCGGAGATGATCAGGTCATGCATGGGCTGCCTTTCCGGTCGGCGCCGGTGGCACTGAGGCCACCAGGCGGCGGGTGTATTCGTGGGTGGGGGCATCGAGCACCTTTTCGGTGTCACCCGTCTCGACCACCTGGCCGTGCAGTAGCACTGTGATGCGGTCGGTGATCTGCCTGACCACAGCCAGGTCGTGCGTGATGAAGAGCAGGGCGGTGCCCAGCTCGGTATTGATGCGGCGCAGCAGTTCCAGGATGTGGGCCTGGACCGACACGTCCAGCGAGGCGGTCGGCTCGTCACAGATCAAGAGCGCGGGACGCACGGCGAGCGCCCGCGCGATCGCGACCCGCTGTTTCTGGCCGCCCGACAGCCGGTGCGGCCGCAGCCCGGAGTACGCCGGTGGCAGGCCGACCAGTTCGAGCAGCTCGCCGACGGGGAAACGGTCCTTTGGCCGTGCCTGGCCGGCCGCCTCTGCCAGGGTGGCGCCAACCGTCATCGCCGGGTTGAGCGAGGTGGATGGATCCTGGAACACACACTGCACCAGGGTCCGCGCGGTTCGCCGTTGGCTCGTGGACAGTCGTCGCATCCGGGTCGTGTCCGTGCCGTCCAGCAGGATCCGCCCGTTGCTCGCTTCGACCAGGCCGAGCAGGCACCGGGCCAGGGTCGTCTTGCCGGAGCCGGACTCGCCGACCAGCCCCAGCCGCTCGCCCGGGGCGATCTGGAGGTCGACACCGTCCAGTGACTTCACCTTGCCGTAGCTCTTACGCAATCCCTCGACCAGGAGGAGGGGGCCGTCTGACGACTTCGGAGGCTTGACCGTGATCGGCTCGTCGATGGTCGGGGTCGCGGACGGCTGTACGTCGTACCGGCAAGCCGTGTGGTGGGCGGCAGCAGCCTCTCGTAGCGGTGGACGGCCGGTGAGGCAGTCGTCTTGTTGCTGTTGGCACCGGTCGGCGAACGCACACCGGTCCGTGACGTCGGCCGCGCGCGGCACCGAGCCGGGAATGGCTACCAGCTGCACGGAGGTGCGTTCCACCGCTGGAAGCGCGCCGATCAGCCCTGCGGTGTACGGGTGGCTCGGGGCAGCGGCGATGGTGTGGCTGCGGCCCGCCTCCAGCACCCGGCCGGCGTACATCACCTGGACCCGGTCGCACAGCGCGAACGCGACGCGCAGGTCATGCGTGATCAGCAGCACGGCCATCCCCCGGGCCGCCTGAATCCTGGCGAGCAGCTGCATGATCTCGTGCTGAATGGTGGCGTCGAGGGCTGTGGTGGGCTCGTCGGCGATCAGCAGCTCGGGATCGCCGGCCAGCGCTGCCGCTATCGCTACGCGTTGCCGCATCCCGCCGGACAGCTGGAATGGGTACATCTGGGCCACTTGCGGGTTGTTGATGCCGACTTCCGCGAGTCGGCGGGTGATCTCGGCGCGGTCGTGGCCGGCACCGCGAGGAAGCGACTCGGCGATGTGTGCACCTGCGGTCAGCAGCGGGTTGAGCTGGGTGAACGGGTCCTGCAGGAGCAGGCCGACGCGTCGGCCCCGCACCTTGCGCAGCACCTTCTCCCGCGCCCCGATGAGTTCGGTCCCGGACAGCTGCACCGAGCCGTGGGCCAGCAGTGGCGGGGGCAGCAGTCCGGCTATCGCCCGGGCAGTCAGGGACTTGCCACTGCCCGATTCGCCGACCAGTCCGACGGTTTCGCCGGGTGCGACGCTCAGGTCGATGTCGTCGACGATCCGTCGGTCCCCGAGGGTGATCGTGAGCCCGTGTACCTGTAGCAGCTCGCTCATTCCGGAACGCCTTTCCCGGCGCTGAGCCGTTCGAAGATGCTGTCGCCGAGCAGGGTGGCCGCGATGGCGGTGATCATGATGAGCAATGCCGGTGCCACGGCCGCCCACGGGTTGAGGTCCAGCAGGCCGCGGTTCTCCTCGATCATCAGGCCCCAGTCGGGCGTGCCCGCCGGCAGTCCGATTCCCAGGAACGACAGCCCGGTCAGTGCCACCAGCGCATTGACGAAGCTGAGCAGCAGGTTGGCTGTCACAGTCGGCGCCAGATTGGGCAGCAGGTGCCGGAAGATGATCCGCCGGTCCGGCAGGCCCAGAGTGCGGGCGGCATCGACGTACGCCAGCTCCCGCTGGCCCAGTGCCAGGCTGCGGATGATCCGGATGTCGGTCGGGGCGCCCAGGACGATGAGTGCGAGCACGGCGATCGTGGTTCCGCCGCCGGCGATGCCCACCAGGACGATCAGGATGAGCAGCCCGGGCAGCGCGTACATCAGGTCGCTGAGTCGCATCAGGACCGCGTCCAGCCAGCCCCGGTGGTAGCCGGCGAGCAGGCCGAGGGTGGTGCCCAGCAGGGTGGTCCCGAGGGCGATCAGCACCGGGGCGACCAACGCGGTGCGTGCGCCTGCCAACAGCCGGGACAGCACATCACGGCCCAAATCGTCGGTACCGAGGAGATGGGTCGCGCTCGGGCCACTGGGGCCCAGCTCGACGTTCTGCAGCGCCGGGTCGTGCGGAGCCAGCCAGTTTCCGAGGATCGCGGCCAGCACGATGATCGCGAGCGCCAGCAGCGCTGTCACCGTCAGGATGCGGCCGCCGGCGAGCCTGGGCCGCCGGCCACCTTCTCGGACGCCCGACAGGGTCGTCGTCGCCGCGCTCATGCGAGGGCTCCGTGCCGGACCCGCGGGTCGACCACCAGGTAGATCAGGTCCACCAATAGGTTCACCCCGATGACCACTGCGCCACCGAGCAGTACCAATGCCTGGATCAAGGGGATGTCCTTCTGGTTCACCGCCTGCACCAGGAGCGATCCCAGCCCGGGCAGGCTGAAGGTCTGTTCCACGAACACCGCTCCGGTCAGGTTCGCTGCGGCCAGCAGTCCCGCGACGGTGAGCACGGGCAGCGCGGCGTTGCGCAGGGAGTAGCTTCCCCAGGTCCGCATCCGGCTCAGGCCCCGGGCGCGGGCAAATGTGACGTAGTCCTGAGCACCGACATCAAGGGTGGCGGCGCGGGTCTGCCGGATCAGTACGGCCGCTTGACCGAGCGACAACGCGATCGCCGGCAAGATGTAGTGGCTCAGATCCCCGCCCCCGTACGTCGGGAACCAGCCCAGCGCCACGGCGAAGCCGTACAGCAGCACCAGGCCCAGCGCGAACGGCGGGAAGGACAGCGCGACCAGCGCGACCAGCGTGATGCCCTGGTCGAGCTGCTTGCCGCGGCGCAGCCCGGCCGCCATGCCGGCCGGAATTCCGAGCAGCAGGGTCAGCACCATCGCGTAGCCGGCCAGTGTGGCGGTCACCGGGAGGCGCTCGGCGATCACCGACAGCACCGGCTGCCTGGCGAATACCGAGGATCCGAAGTCGCCCGACAGCACACCACTCAGCCAGTGCCAATACTGCACCGGGAACGGCTCGTCCAGCAGGTATTGTGCGCGGATCGCGGCTATGGTCTGCGGGGTCGACGGACGATCACCCAGCAGCGCTTGCATGGGTCCGTCCGGGGTGAGGGACAGCAGCCCGTAGGTGAGCACCGACATCACCCCGAGCAAGACCACGGCGGACGCCAACCGCCGGGCAATCAACTTGGCAGTGTTCATCTAGGCCCCCGCGGGCTTGATCTTGGTGAAGATGTTCAGCGTCCACACCCCGACGTTCTCGGTGAACCGCTTGTTCAGCGCGATCCCGGAGTCCACGCTGTACAGCGGGATGTACGGTGCCTGCTCGGCGGTCTCGGTGAGGATCTCGGTGACTGCCTGTTTGCGCTCCTCGCCGTTCTTGAGGCCGAGCACCTTGTTCACCTTGGCGTCCAGCTGGGGGGTCCAGAACTGGGCGAAGTTGAAGCCGTAGGGCTTCGCCCCGACGCTGGACACCTGGTCCGGCAGCAGCTCGCCCGGATCCGGGGTGGAGTAGGCCAGGTCGCTCAGTCCCAGGGTGAGTCCATCGTGTCGAATCCGTTTGGCGCGGTAGACATCGTCGGGCAACGGGTTGAGCCTGAGCTTGATGCCGACCTTGGCCAGGTCTGCCGCCAGCGCCTGCAGCGCATCGGCCATGTTGCTACCGCTGTTGTAGTCGGCGGGCAGCTCGAAGCCGCCTGGGTACTTGGATTTCGCCAGCTCCGACCTGGCCGCGGCCAGGTCGTACGGATACTGGGGCAACTGGTCGATCGTGCTCTGGAAGCCGTCCCCGTAGAGCGCTTTGAGCATCGGGTGGGTCAGGATCGTGGTCGCGGGTGCTGCCTTGTCGCCGACCATCAGCCGCTGCATCGCCTCCCGGTTCACCGCGTGTGCGATGGCCCTGCGGACGTGTACGTCGGACAGCTGCGCATTCTTGACGTTGAGGGCGAGGTAGGCGATCGAATTGCCGGCGTAGAACCGGGTCCTGACGTCCTTCAGAGGGGCCCACTTGCGGGTATCACGCGGCGGAACCTGGATGGTCCCGTCCACATCCCCGGAGGAGACGGCCAGCCGCAGCGTCTCCGGGTCGGTGATGGTGGTCACCTTCACCGTGCCGACGGCCGGTTTGGGACCCCAGTACTTTTCGTTGCGTTTCAGGGTGACGCCCTCGGTGCTGGAGAACTTGGTGACCTTGTACGGCCCGGTGCCCAGGGTCCCGACGGCCGGCGTACCCAGGTCCTGCGGGTGCGCCGCAGCGAGCTTCTTGGGCACCACTTGCCACACCACAGCTGCGTTCGGCAGGAACGTCTGGGTCGGGGACCTCAGCACGACGGTGACCTCGTCCGGGCCGGTGGCCCGCACCGACTTGACGGCGGTCACCATGCTCGCCGCCTCGGAGGCCACCTTCGGGTCGGTGTGCCGCAACAGTGAGAACGCGACATCCTCGGCGGTCATCGCAGAGCCGTCGGAGAACACCACGCCCTTGCGCAGCTTGAACACGTACGTGACCGGGTTCGGCTCGGTCCACGACTCCGCCAACTGCGGGATGACCTTGCCGTTCTCGTCCCTCGTCACCGGCGAATCCAGGATCGCGAACTGCACCATGGTGCCGCCCGGACTGGTGAAGCCATGGGCGACGTCCAGCACGTTCGGCGCGCTCGTGGTTGCCATCGTGAGCGTGTCCGGGCTGCCTGCCCCGCTGTCGGCCGTCGTGGCGCATCCGGTCAGCAGCAGGCTTCCGGTCAGGGCACCGCCGAGCAGCCCGCAGGCCGTCCGGCGGCTTGGCAACGTTGGAGTCATGGGGAGTCCTCGTCGTGGGATGGATCGGGTGAAGTGGACACCGGTGAGGGACACGTCGGGGCGGTCGGCGGAGAGTGAGCAGTTGGTGGGGCTGTCAGGTGGCGATGCTGAGGCCGGGTGGAAGGCCCACGGGGGTGGTGTCGTCAGGCTGTCTGACGAAGCGCATCCGGCGGACGCCGTGGGTGCTGATCAGGAGGTCGTCACCGCTGGGACGCAGGCTGATCAGGCCGCCTGCGCTGAACGCGCCGTCCGGTGCCGGTTCGATCGTCTCGACGAGCTCCAGGCCGAGTTCGAGCTTGCCGTCCGTGGTGACTGTCGCCAGGATGCCCAGCTCGGGACTGCGGTAGACGGCCGGTGGCAGCGTGGAGCCGGCAGCCGGGGGTGGACAACGCCAGTACTCCGTGGCGCGGCCCGGGCGATGCACCGCCCCGATCCGGAGGGTGCCGGCCGACACCTGCACCCAGAAACCGGCGCAGCTCTCCAGGCCCTGCCAGCTGCCGTCGACGGCCTGCGCGAACTCGCCGGCAGGCGACCCACCACGGATCTTGATCCGGCCGTTGCCCACGGCGTCGATCCGGATGGTGAGGTCGGATTGCGGATCCAGCCAGTCCCCCGTCAGCTGGGCAGCGGGCTCGCCGGCCTCCGGGGCGGCCACCAGCTCGATGGGATCGTCCTCCGGCAGCCCGGCCGCCAGCCGGAGCACCTGGGTCGCCAGCTCAGAGGGGTTGATCGACGAGTTGTTGCTCAGCAACGCCACACCGAGGTCGAAGCCCGGCATGAACAACAGCTGAGACCGGTACCCCGGGACGCCGCCGGCGTGGCCGAACGCCGGATGGCCCGCGATCGTCGTGTGGTAGAGACCCAGCGCGTACGGCCACTCCTCTCCGTCTGCGGAGTCGACCTGCTGCAACAGCCCGTCGCGGATGTCGACGCCCAGAACCCGGCCGTCCTGCAGGAACCCGAACCACGGCCCCAGGTCGGCGACGCTGGTGGCCAGGCCGCCATCGCCGACCGCGGACTCCTCCGTGTCGGCGCGCCGGACGGCACCGCTGGTGACGTCGTACCCGTAAGCGAATCGCGGCAACGGCTCCTGGCTGTTCTCGCGGAACATGGTCTCGGTCATGCCCAGCGGCGTGAACATCCGGTCGGTGGTGAACTCCCCCAGCGTTTGGCCGGTGAGCCGGTGCACGAGCGAGGCGACCAGGACGTAACCCGTGTTGGAGTAGGAGAACTCGGTCCCGGGTTCGAAGTTGACCTCAGTCAGCCCTGCCGCGAAGGCCAGCGTCTGATCCTGGGTGATTCTGGTCAGCGGGCGGCCGGCGATCGTTGTCAGGGCCAGCCACTCCCGCAGACCGCCTGTGTGCCGCAGGCATTGTCCGACGGTCACCGGTACCGCCAGCTTCAGTTCGGGCAGGTGGGTCCGGATGTCGTCGTCCAGCGAGAGTCGCCCGTCCCGGCACAGCAGCAACGCCGCCGTGGCAGTGAACTGCTTGCTCATGGAAGCGATGTCGAACCGTGTCCGGGTGTCGATCAGCGCCTCGAACTCCACGCTCGCCAGCCCGGTCGATGCCTGGTGGATCAGCTTCCCGTCGGTGTAGATCCCGACGGCCAGTCCCGGGTCTCCCGGGCGCACCGCCAGGCCCACGAGCTCGGACAATTTCGTTGAGATGTCCATGCGGCACAGAGTCTCAGTTCCGACTGCTCAGAAGGATTGTCCTAATCGGCAAAGTCTGTACGCCCAACATTGGCCGAACGGACATGCCCATGTGCCTCCGTACCGTCAGGACTGTTCCTTTGTTGAGCACGTTCCGGGACCTGGAAGTCGTCGACGTGCGTCCGCCGCCGGGCGATCCTGAGTTCCCCGTCCCACGGCTGGAGTGGAGGAAGTCGCTGAACGGGAGCGAGACCTCTCGGCCGTGCATCCTTTGACTCTGCTGCGCTGCTCAGAAGCCCGGCGGTGTCTCCGACCAGACGCAGACCGCGGGTACGTTGCCCGGGTTGCTGTAGCGGTGCGGCAGGGAGGAATCGAAGCTGACGCAGTCGCCGGGCCGGAGGCGGTGGTGGACTCCGTCGACCCAGTAGTCCAGCTCCCCGCTCAGCAGCAGGCCGGCTTCTTCTCCCCCGTGGGTGTGCGGATCGGTGCCGGAGGAGGCTCCCGGGGCAACCTCCAGCATCATCATTTCGAGCTTGCCGCCGTGTTTGGGATTGAGGAGGGTGTACGTCACCCCTTCTACTCCCGCCCGGGTGAGTTCGACGCGCTCTTCGGGGCGGGTGAGCACCCGGCGCTCCCGGTCGATCGTGTGGAACAGTCGGCTGAGTGTCGTACCGAGGGCGTCGACGATCGTACGCAACGTGTTGATCGTCGGGCTGTTCACGTCCCGCTCGACATTGCTGAGGTAGCTGCGGGAGAGACCTGTCTTCTCCGCCAGTTTCTCCAGGGTGAAGCCTCGCTCCAGCCGCTCACGCCGCAGGAACTTACCGATCCCCTCGCCGGCTGAGGACTCGGATACGTCGGGCGCGCGCTCATCGTTCGGCACAGGCCCCTCCTCCACTAAACACAACGCACCATCCAGCACAGTATTTGCAACTCGTCGTAAATACTCTACGCTCCGTCGCATATACACGCCCTCATCGCCCTGCGGCCTCATGCGCCGCGCTCGGAGGAGTCAATGGACCACGGGATACGACCAGGCGGACACCCAACCGGGCAGCTGCCGGAGCTCCGCCTCGACCAGCAGGCGCTGGAACACAACGTCCGGCTCATGGCGGCCTGGTGCCGCGAACACCACGTTGAGCTGGCCCCGCACATCAAGACCACCATGACGCGCTCCATCGTCGAACGGCAGCTGGCCGCGGGGGCATGGGGCGTCACGGTCGCCACCGTGACGCAGGCCAGGATCGCCCTTGAGTGGGGAGCGCGGCGTGTGATCATTGCGAACCAGGTGGTCCACCCCCACGACCTCTCCCTGCTGCGCCGGTGGCTCGACGAAACACCAGAACTGGAGCTGTACTGCTACGTCGACTCCTTGGCCGGTATCGGCCTCGCCCAGCCGCTCACGGCCGGCGCACGCACCCCCCTGCGCGTCCTGATCGACGTCGGAACGGACGCAGGCCGCACCGGCGTGAAGGGACCGGCCGAGGCGGCTGACCTGGCCCGGGCCGTCCGCGCAGCGCCCGGACTCCTCCTTGCCGGCGTCGCCGGCTACGAAGGCGTCCGGCCCAACCGGAGGGATACCACCACCCTCGCGGCCGTCGACGAGCACTGCCATCGGACGATCACGGTGTTCCGCAGCCTCACCGCGCTCTTCGAGACCACGCAGCCCGTCTTCAGCATGGGCGGCTCGGCCTTCCCCGACCGGGTCGTCCACGCCCTGGCCAAAGCCGCACGCCACCCCGGTGACCTGCCGATGGTGCCCGTCCTGCGGTCAGGCTGCTACGTCACGCATGACCACGGCACATACGAACATGTCTCCCGCCTGCCCGGCCTGAAAGCGGCGCTGACCGTGCGCGCGGTCGTGCTCTCCACCCCGGAACCAGGGCGAGCCGTCGTCGGCGCCGGGAAACGCGAGCTGCCCTACGACGCCGGCCTTCCCGTACTCATCGCCGCCCGCGATCCACACGGCGCACGGCGACCCGCCGCCACAGCGACCGCGGACCAGATCTACGACCACCACCTCGTCCTCACCGGTGTACGCAATCTGCACGTCGGCGACGAGGTCGACCTCGGGATCTCCCACCCCTGCTCCGCCTTCGACCGCTGGCCCGACATCACCGTAGTCGACAGCCAAGGTCACACGCTTGACGTGTGGCATCCCCAATTCCGCTGATCACGGCCGCCAACCGGCTCCGGCGGCCGGTCATGCCCCAACACCACCCTGCGCCCGGCGGCCACGTCACCGCCGGGCCTTGCTGTCGGATGACGTAAGCGCG
Organism: Streptomyces sp. NPDC015032; assembly: GCF_043080425.1. NCBI lineage: Bacteria > Bacillati > Actinomycetota > Actinomycetes > Kitasatosporales > Streptomycetaceae > Streptomyces > Streptomyces sp. NPDC015032. The sequence goes on from NZ_JBIBVN010000053.1 coordinate 38,488, forward strand.
GTACCGCACACCGCCCCGACCCGCTCCTATGCCGTGCGCCGGAGTAGCTACACCTTGTCCCCTATCTGATGGAGAACTGCCATGTCTGTCCCCAGCGGCAACCAGACTGCACTCGATCTCGGCTCGGATCTCGTCGAGTTGACACGCGCGTTGGTCGACATACCGTCCGAGAGCGGCGAGGAGGCGACACTCGCCAACGGGGTGGAGCGCGCTTTGAGGAATCTGTCCCATCTGAGGGTCGAGCGGATCGGTAACTCCGTGGTCGCCCGCACCGATCTGGGACGGGCCGAGCGCGTGGTGATCGCCGGGCACCTGGACACTGTCCCGCCATGCGACAATCTGCCTTCTCGTCTCGCGGACGGGTTGCTGCACGGACTTGGTGCATGCGACATGAAGGGCGGGGTCGCTGTGGCCCTGCACACCGCGGCAACCATCGCAGCCCCGGTCCGGGACGTCACTTACGTCTTTTACGAGTGTGAGGAGACATCTGACGACCGCAACGGCCTGGGCAGGATCGCCGCCGAGCGCCCAGACCTCCTCGACGCCGATCTGGCAATCCTTATGGAGCCCTCCAATGGCACGGTGGAGGGCGGCTGTCAGGGCTTCCTCACGGCGGACATCGTCGTACGGGGAAGGCGGGCGCACACGGCCCGGCCGTGGATGGGCGTCAACGCGGCGCACCTCGCGGGTGATGTGCTGCGCAGATTGGCGGAGCACATCGCTGAGGAGGTGGTCATCGATGGGCTGGTGTACCGGGAGGGGCTGAGCGCCGTGGCGGTGCGGTCGGGGGTCGCCGGCAATGTGGTTCCTGACGTGTGCGTGGTCACGGTCAATCTGCGCTACGCGCCCAGCCGTACCACTGTGGAGGCGGAGGCGTACGTGCGTGGGCTCTTTTCCGAGTACGAGGTCGAGGTGACCGAGGTGTTGCCGGGCGCCCTGCCGGGGCTCGACCGGCCCGCCGCCGCGTCGCTGCTCGCGCGGCTTGGCACCGAGCCGCAGGCGAAACTTGGCTGGACCGATGTCGCCCGCTTCGCTGCGGCAGGCGTGCCTGCCCTGAACTTCGGTCCAGGCGACCCTTCTTTGGCCCACACACCTGGTGAGTACGTCGAGGTCTCCCAACTGCGTGAGGTCCACCGCTCCCTTCGGGACTGGCTCATCGGTTGATACTCACAGCCAACATCCGTCAGTAACGCTCAGCCGCCTACCCGCAGCCGGGCCGGCGTTCGTAGGTGCAGCCGAAGGGCGAGCATCTCGTCGCGATCGGTAAGGCCGGTGACTCCTCCCCCTCATGGATGAGGGGGCTTCTCGCTATACCGAGTTGGCGTCGCGACGGACCAGCCCGGCCCGTAGAACGTTGATCGCACCCACTTCGTCGGCATGCGCCTGA
>NZ_JBIBVN010000054.1:0-35110 GCF_043080425.1 Streptomyces sp. NPDC015032
CCACCCCCCAGGTCATCCGTTCGACAGGGGGCAACAGTCATGCCGGGCCCGGAGGCCAGCGGCCCTCTTGCAGGACCGCGAAAAACATAACGGGGGTGAGGGGTGCAGCGCACAACGGAATGCCGGGAAGACGCACGGGGCGAGGGGTGCGGTGAGGGGCACTGTGAGCGCTCCGGCCGGCCCGGCCCGCCGCCCGACCGCCCGGACGTCGTGGCTCAGCGGTCCGCGAACCGCTCCCCGCACCGGCTGCAGAACACCGGCTCCGGGTCCTGCGAGAGCCGGCCGCACGCGGGGCAGACCCGGTCCAGCGTGCAGGGCGCCTCGCCGCCCTCGTACGCCGGCGGGGGCACCGCGGCCGGGGATGTGATGGACAGGCCGGGGCGACGCCGGTGGACGGTCACATACGCCAGCCCCTCCGGCCCCGCCGCGAGAGCACGCCGGGAGGTGCGGGGCAGCCAGACGACGGTGGTCGGGGTCAGCCGCAGCGCGTCGCCCCCGACGACCACCCGGCCGCTGCCCGCAACGACGACGAGAAGGACGTCCAGGACGTCCTCCTGATGCTCACCGACCTCCGCGCCCGGCGGGAGACGTACCAGATTGGCGTCCAACTCACGTGCCTGCTCGGCCAGTTGCCACAGCGCGCCACGGTCGGCGGGGGCGGCGGCGGTCAGCAGCTCGTCGAGTACGGCCAGTACCCGGGGTACGGAATTCACAGCGGCCAGGCTACGCCCGTCCTAGGCTGACCTCTTTGCCCGCCGAACCGAGGGAGCCCCACGCCATGGACCGCGAGCCCGACGAGAAGTACCCGCCGGTCGAACCGTACGACCACGGCATGCTCGATGTCGGAGAAGGCAACCTCGTGTACTGGGAGGTGTGCGGCAACCCGGAGGGCAAACCCGCACTCGTCGTGCACGGCGGTCCCGGCTCGGGGTGCACGGAGCGGCCCCGGCAGTACTTCGACCCGGACCGCTACCGCGTCGTCCTCTTCGACCAGCGGGGCTGCGGCCGCTCCACCCCGCACGCGAGCGACCCGGCCGCCGACCTGCGGTACAACACGACCGACCGGCTGATCGCCGACATGGAGCGGCTGCGCCGCCACCTCGGGATCGACACGTGGCTGCTGTACGGCGGGTCCTGGGGCTCGACGCTGATCCTCGCGTACGCCGAGCAGCACCCCGAGCGGGTCTCCGAGATCGTGATCGCGGCCGTCACGACGACCCGGCGCTCCGAGATCGACTGGCTGTACCGGGGCGCCGGGCAGATCTTCCCCGAGGCGTGGGAGCTGTTCCGGGCCGGTGTGCCGGAGGCCGGGAGCGATTCGACCCCGGACGTCCTCGCCGCGTACGCCCGGCGGATGGAGAGCCCCGACGCCGAGGTGCGGGAGAAGGCGACGGCCGACTGGTGCGCCTGGGAGGACGCGGTGCTTTCCCAGGAGGCGTACACCGGACCGTCGCCGTACAGCGGGCGCCCCTGCCGGGCCCGGCAGGCGCTGGTGCGGATCTGCTCGCACTACTTCTCCCACGGCGCCTGGCTGGAGGAGGGGCAGCTGATCCGGAACGCGGGGCGGCTGGCGGGGATTCCGGGCGTGCTGGTGCACGGACGGTTCGACCTGGGCGGGCCGCTGATCACCGCGTGGGAGCTGACGAAGGCGTGGCCGGAAGCGGAACTGACCGTGATCGACGGTGCGGGGCATCTGGGCGGTCCGGCGACGAGCAGGGCGGTGCTGGCGGCGCTGGACCGGTTTGCCCGGAAGTGAACGGAAACGGAATCCGTGGCGACCGATGGCGGCAGAGGCGGGGGTAGGGGATCCATTCGTCGCAGTGGCATGGCAAGCTATGCCTCCGCTGCAAACGCGGTAGCACTCGTACCCCCCACTGGTCTCGTCATGAGCCAGTGCTGTCGCCGGACGCAGCACCTGACGAAACCGATGTCCGAAACCATCCGTGGGGTACGACTTGAGAACGAAGAAGAGAATCTGGGCCACGGCTGCCGTGGCCGCCTCCGCCGTAGCGGGTGTCCTGGTCTTCGAAGGGGTGACGGGCAATCCCTCCGCACCCGCCGATGCCAAGTCCGGCCCGCCCGAGGCCGATGTGCGCGCGACCGCGCTGAAGGTCGCCGACGACGGCACCTCAGCCGCCCTCGGCAAGCGGGACACCAAACCGTTCAGCATGCTGGGCATCACCTGGACCGACCCGGCGGCCAAGGTCACCGGAGCCGTGGAGGTACGGACCAGGTCCGCCGCCAACGGGAACTGGACGTCCTGGCTGCCGCTCGAAACCGATATCGACGGGCGTACGGAGACCGGCCGGTCCGGCGTACGCGGGAGCACCGAGCCGCGCTGGGTGGGCCCCTCCAACGGTGTCGAGGTACGGATCAACGCGGGCGGCAAGATCTCCGCCAAACTGCCCGCGGGGCTGCGGCTGGACACCGTGGACCCGGGCCGCAGCGGCACTCTGAACGCGGACCCGGCCGCGTTCGCCGCCGACATCCCCGCAGCCGATGCCACGACCGACCCCTCCGCCGACCCGTCGGACCCGGCCGCAACCGAGCCGCCCACGCCGAGCGGCAGCACGGAACCGCCCGCCGAGGCCACACCGTCCGCCCCGGCGCCACCGAGCCCGACCGGTTCGGCCACGAACCAGCCCACTCCCCCGACGAGCCCGAGCCCCTCGGCGTCCGTGAGTGCGTCCCCGACCGATACTCTGCCGCCCGCACCGCCGTCGACCGCGCCCAAGCCGCCCATCACCTCGCGTGCGGGCTGGGGCGCCGACGAGTCGATCAGCCCGGAGGCGCCGGAGTACACCGACACCGTCAAGGCCGTCTTCGTCCACCACACCGCCCAGACCAACACCTACTCGTGCGCCGACTCCGCCGCCGTAGTGCGCAGCGTGTACGCGTACCACGTCAAGAGCAACGGCTGGAAGGACCTCGGCTACAACTTCCTGGTCGACAAGTGCGGGACGATCTTCGAGGGCCGTAAGGGCGGGGTGGACCGGCCGGTCTTCGGTGCGCACACCTACGGCTTCAACCGGCAGACGGCCGGCATCGCCGTCATCGGCACATACACGGACTCGGCGGCCCCGAGCGCGGTGACCACCTCGGTGGCCCGGATCGCCGCATGGAAGCTCGGCCAGTACAAGGGCGACCCGGCGGGCAGCACCATGCTCACCGCGGGCGCCACCGGCAACAACCTCGCCGGCACCAAGTTCACCGCCGGTACGCAGTACTCCTTCAAACAGATCTCCGGCCACCGCGACGGCTTCGCGACCGAGTGCCCCGGTACCCAGCTGTACGGGCAGCTGCCCGCGATCCGCAGCCTCGCCGCGGGCCCCGTCACCGGACTGGCCATCAAGTCGGTGACCGGCGCCGGGCTCTCGGGCACGACGTACTACACCAAGTCCGCGGTCACCGTGGGCTGGTCGGCGACCACCCCGGGCGCGTTCATCGCCAAGTACGAGCTGCTGGTCGACGGCAAGTCCGTCGCCACCACGGCGGCCACCGCCACCTCCGCCAAGGCCACGCTCGCCGTCGGCTCCCACACGGTCCAGGTCCGCGCCACCCATCAGTCGGGCAAGGTCACCACGTCCGCTGCCGCCACCGTGGTCGCCGACCAGACGGCACCCGCCTTCACCACCAAGCCGAACCTGGCCCTGCGCACCGGCACGGTGAACACCACGGCCGTCCCGGTCACCCTGAGTTGGAAGGCCACCGACGCCGCCGCGCTCAAGGAGGTCAGGCTCACCGCCCCGGTCGCCAAGACCTACGGCCCGACGACCACCAGCGCCTCGCACACCGCGAAGTCGGGGGTGGCGACCAGCTGGGGTATGACCGCGTACGACCAGGCGGGCAACACCGCCGCCGCATCGGTCTCCGGCACGCCGGTCATCGTCCAGGAGAGCTCGGCGACGAAGACCGGCACCTGGGCGACGAAGTCCTCGACCAGCTACCTCGGCGGCAAGTCGTACTCCAGCTCGTCCAAGGGCGCGAGCCTGAGCTGGACGTTCACCGGCCGCTCGGTCGCCCTGGTGGCCTCGCGGGCTGCCACCTCCGGCCAGATGTACGTCTATGTGGACGGGGTCAAGGTGTCCACGGTGGATCTGAAGTCCAGCACCACCAAGTACCGCGACGCGCTGTGGACGAAGAGCTGGTCGAGCAGCGCCAAGCACACCGTCAAGATCGTCGTCGTGGCCACGTCCGGCCGCCCGACGGTCACCACCGACGGCATCGTGTATCTGAAGTGACCGCCTGAGACATTCGGCCGCGTCACGACCTCGCATGACGCCCTGCCCCCGGCACTCCGCCGGGGGCAGGGCGCGTTCGAGGTCGCTCTTGCTTCGAGCGGACTCGAAGGCGTTGGCTTGGTACCCATGGAGTACACGCAGCTCGGACGCACCGGACTCAAGGTCAGCCGCCTCGTCCTCGGCACCATGAACTTCGGCCCGCAGACCAATGAGGCCGACAGCCACGCCATCATGGACGCGGCGCTGGACACCGGTCTGAACTTCTTCGACACGGCAAATGTTTACGGCTGGGGCGAGAACAAAGGCCGTACCGAGGAGATCATCGGCACCTGGTTCGCCAACGGCGGTGAACGCCGCGACAAGGTGGTCCTGGCCACCAAGATGTACGCGAACATGGGCGCCGACGGCGAGGCCTGGCCCAACCACGACAAGCTCTCCGCCCTGAACATCCGGCGCTCGGTCGAGGCGTCGCTGAAGCGGCTCCAGACGGACTACATCGACCTCTACCAGTTCCACCACGTCGACCGGAACACCCCCTTCGAGGAGATCTGGCAGGCGATCGACGTCCTGGTCCAGCAGGGCAAGATCCTCTACGCGGGTTCGTCGAACTTCGCCGGTTACAAGATCGCCCAGGCCAATGAGCTGGCCGCCCGGCGCGGCTCGCTGGGCCTGGTCAGCGAGCAGTGCATCTACAACCTGATGGAGCGCCGCGCCGAGATGGAGGTCATCCCGGCCGCGCAGGAGTACGGCCTCGGTGTCATCCCGTGGTCCCCGCTGCACGGTGGCCTGCTGGGCGGTGTGCTGAAGAAGGAGCGCGAGGGGGCGGCGGGCCGTTCGGCCTCCGGCCGCAGTGCGGACGCACTGAAGGATTCGGCGCAGCGCGAGAAGATCCAGGCGTATGAGGACCTGCTCGACAAGCACGGCCTGGAGCCGGGCGAGGTCGGCCTGGCGTGGCTGCTGGCGCGGCCGGGAGTGACGGGGCCGATCGTCGGACCGCGCAACCAGGAGCAGCTGGACTCGGCGCTGCGGGCGCTGGAGCTGGACCTCTCCGCGGAGCTGCTGGCGTCGCTCGACGAGATCTTCCCGGGTCCGGGACCGTCGCCGGAGGCGTTCGCCTGGTGAGGGCGGTCTGACCTCACCTCACGGGCCGCCGCGTACCGGCCGGAGCCGAGCGGTGCCCGCAAGGGGGCGGCCCCTTCGCACGGGCCGCCATCCGCCCCGTCTCCGCACCATCGGGGGCGCGAGGACGGCGGGCCGTTCCGTACCCGCCCCGGAGCTGCGCTTCGAGCTCCTTCAGCGTCTTCGTGAGCCGGCCCAGCTGCGTCCCACTCGTCGCGCGGGCGACACGCAGCAGGCCCCGCCGGAACGGGTCCTCGAACGCGCTCAAGCAGAACCGGGCCCTCGCCACCCCTTCGGCAAAAGCGCCGTGCACCACCGGGCCGTGGTCACCACCGCCCGCATCCGGCTGTGGCCCACCGACTCTGCGGACAGGCCTCAGGACGGGTGTGCTTCGACTTCGGTGTACTCACCCGCCATCGCGAAGGCACGGCCGGCAAAACGAAGCGTGTGGGCGGACACATTCGGATCCCGGAGATGCTCGGCGGCCTCGAGTGCCAGCTGCCACGCGCCGAGGTTGTCCCGGTAGCGGCCTTGCCGAAGACGGAAGGGTTCCGAGACCCACGCCAACTGCCAGACCAGCTCGTGCCATCCACGCTTCGCGGCAAGTACCTGAATATCCGCGATCGAGGCCTGCTCGGCCTCGAACCACGCCAGTGCGGTCGACGCATCGTGGACCACGGACGCATCGTGGACCACGTCAAAGGGCCCGTCCGTCTCCGGCACCGGCAGCCTCATCGGCTGCCGGTGCGGGCTGAGCAACCGATCGGCCCGGTGCGCGGTACGGAGGCAGGAGTCGGCCAGTCGCTTCAGCGCGGAGTCCCTGACAGCGGCGGCCAGCGTAGTGCGACCGCGTTCCACCGCGAAGAGCCGGATGAGATCGTGCATGCCATATCGTCCGGGGGTCTGTTGCTGGACCAGATGGACGGCGCCGAGCCGGTGCAGCAGCACACGGGCACGGGGCGGAGGCAGGTCCGCAAGTGCCGCGGCCGCGTGAAGACTGATGTCGGGGCTCGGGACCAACCCGAGCAGATCGAACATCCTGGCCGCTTCCTGGTCGAGGGCCGATCGGGAGGAGGCGAATACCGCGCGCAGATCGGCAGAGAGCTCGCCGGTACCCAGTGCGTCGAGCCGCGTCGCCTCGCTGTGAAGCTCCTTGGCAAGCACCGCCAGCGGGAATTCGGGATGAGAGGCGACCCTGGTCGCCAGGATGCTCAGTGCAAGGGGCAGGCCGGCGCTGTGCGAGAGAAACGCGGCAACGGCATCCGTCTCGTTGTCGAGCCTTTCGAAGCCCAGCCGCTCGGCCAGCAGTCGGCGCGCATCCTCGTCCGTGAATGCTCCCAGTGCGAGGCAACGCGTCCGGCAGGTGGTGTGCAGCCCCGCCAATGCGTTGCGGCTGGTGATCAGCGTGATGCAGTGCGGACCTCCAGGCAGCAAGGGAGCCACCTGTGCCGTGTCGCGAGCGTTGTCCAGCACGATGAGCATGCGTTTTCCGGCGGCCAGGGATCGGTACAGGCCCGTCTGTGAATCCACACCAGCCGGAATCGCGGCGGGCGGGACGCCCAGGGCATCGAGAAGCCCCCGGAGCGCCGTGGCCGGCGAGACCGGGTCCTCGATAGGGTCGAATCCTCGCAGGTCGATATGGAGCTGTCCGTCGGGAAACCGGCTGAGGTTCCGGTATGCCCAACGCATCGCCAACCAGGTCTTGCCCACACCGCCCATACCTCCGATGACTGCCACCACTGCGGCGTCCTCGGATTCCGATGTCTCGCTCACCATCTCGTCCAGGAGCGAGAGTTCGCGATCACGGCCGACGAAAGGAGTCGGCCGCGCCGGCAACTGGCGGGGGACCGTGGTGAGGAGCGCCGGTTCACGACTGCTCGTGCCCTTCAGCGCCGGGGCCGCCGCCAGTACCTGGCGGTGCAGTGCCTGCAGGTCGGGGTTGGGATCGATGCCGAGTTCACTGACAAGCCGGTCGCGGATCTCCTCGTAGGCTTCGAGAGCCTCCACCTGACGCCCTGCCTGGTAGAGGGCGGTGACCAGCTGGCCGGCCAGCCGTTCGTCCAGCGGACTGAGAGCCATCAGGCTGCGGAGCTCCGGCAGGACTTCCTCGCCCTCTCCCAATCCGATCCGGATGTCGTTGTACTGCAAGGCCGCAGCGACCCGCTCGGCATCCAGCCGTGTGCGGATGCCCTCGGCCCAGGCACCGGTGAGCCCGGAGAGGGCCTCGTCCTGCCACAATTCGAGGGCAGCGTGCAGGAGGCCGCTTGCTTCACCGTCGTCATCAACGACCCGGGCAGCTTCGATGAGGCGTCGGAAGCGGTGTACGTCGATGCGCTCGCGACCGGCTTCCAGCACGTAACCGCCGGCATGCCGCACAACGTTCAGTCCGGCCGCCTGCCCTCCCAGGTCACGTAAGGCGGTCCGGATTCGGGTGATATAGCTGTACAAGGTGGACCGAACGGTACGGGGCGGATCCTCGCCCCAGACCCGATGGATCAGCTGCTCGATGGGTACGACGCGTCCCGCGTCGAGCAGCAGGGCGGCCAGCACACACCGCTGCTTGGCGGAACCGAGATCAATCCGCTGCTCTCCCGAGTAACCCACCACGGGGCCCAGTAGCTGAAATCTCACGCGACCCCCTGCCGTCACCGCGGGAACGAAGACGCCGCGATGCTTCCGCTCGAACGATCATGGTAGGTCAGGTGGTTCTGCCGGACCAGACCACTGCGGAGTCCAAGCCCGGAACTACCTGCCTGCCGTGGCCTCGAAATCCGCACTTCGTCGTGACTCCGTCGCGCTGAGGTTTTGAGCGGCTACGGGCGAATTTTTGGGCAGATATTACAACGCATGAGGCCGATTCCCACGACCTCGAAGAACTCCCTAAGGGCTGTCTCCTGCCGGAGCGGCGAAATGGCGAGATGGCGAAATACTGACGAAACAAGGACGGTTTCAGAACAGGATATCGAGAATCTTGCAGATTCCTTGAACGACTGCTTCAAGGAACGTGCAAGGAACCGTCCTCTTCGGCGTGACACCGTCCAACTGCGGTGATTGCCCGCCGCACAGAAGGCACCCGTACCACTAACTGAAAGTGAGGTTCCCCATGGGTAATTCCATGCTTCTGGAAAACGACGCCGAGACCATCGAGCTCAGTGAGCTGGAACTCGACATTCAGATCATCCCTGGTGCGTCCATTTCGGAAGACACCAAGCCCATGATGACGACGGGCCAGGACTGCGGAACCGTCAACTGCAACCCCACGCTGAGCGGCGCCACACACTCCTGCTCGCTTCTCGCCATGTGCAGGTCTTGCTGCTAGCAGGGTAACGGGGTCTCCTGCCGGCAATGCACATGCCCGGCAGGAGACCTTTTATTGTCGGATGAAGCGCGTGAGGATGAGGTAATGGAACCGGAGAACATCTACGCAGCCCGAGAACCTGTCATGTGTCGAGTCTCTTCGCGATCCCGCGAGGACTTCGAATTCGTGAGCCCGGATGTACTCGGTGGTTCGGATGCGACAGATGCCGAATTGATCCAGTACATCGGGCTCCTCATGAAGGACCCCGTCCTCCGCGAAGGCATCGCAGTTTCCAGCACCTCACTCTTCGAAACGGTCGAACGCATCACCGGCGGTCTGCCCGTAAGACGGAAGAAGCTGATGAGTTCGGCTGTTTCCCTGACGCGCTATATGCTCCGCATGACGGGGCGCACGACGCCGTTCGGCCTGTTCGCGGGTGTCACCAGAGCATCGGTCGACACGACAGGGAAAGTCGGCCCGAAGGTTCCGGAACAAAAATTCGCCAGACTGGACAGCGGCTGGCTCCACACAATGATCATGAAATGGCTGGAGGATCCGGAAACACGACATCGGGTCCATGTCACGTTCAACAACCTGTGCTTCACCCGCGGAACCCGCATGATACTTCCGTTTCCACGCCTCGGAATCGGCCAAGAGGGCCCGACCAACAACCCGCGTCGCAACAGCGAGTTTTCGGTACGCAATACCAAGGTCATTTCTTGGCTTCAGTCAAGAACGTGCGACGCGGTGGCCTACTCCGCCCTGTTGACCGAGGCAGCCGAGATGTTCGGTGAATCCGCGCGCGAACAGATCGACAACATCATGGCCGGGCTCATCCAGCATGAACTGCTGCTGACTTCGTTCGCCCCCGCACATCCGAACGACACGCCCCTGCACAGTGCGATGACCACGCTCGGACCGGACTCCGGTGCATCGCCTCACATGGCTGCCATCAAAAAATCCTTGGACTCATACGCCGGACTTGCTCCGGGGGACGGCATCGAGAGTTGGCAAGGAGTTCTCAACCTTGTCCACACCCTCGGGGAAAACAGCCATCCGCCCGTTCAGGTGGATCTGCTTTCCCGTCTGGCGATCACATTGCCCAGGTCTGTATTGGACGAAGCCGAGGCCTACGCATCGGCAATGTGGTCCATCGCACCCGAGAGCGTCCCCGACTCTCATTGGAACGAATACCGAAAAGCATTTCTTGAAAGATACGGTACGGGACGATCCGTCCCTGTACAAAAACTGACCGATCCTCATTCAGGGCTGGGCTTCCCGGCAACCTACCAGAACCCGGTGTCACATCGGACTGTCAATAAACTTCACCCCGACAGGAACGCCAGTCGCGAAGAGAAACTGGCATCGCTTCTGCAGCAGGGTCTCGATTCCGATTCCCGGGAAATATGTCTCAGCCGTCAGGACATCCTTGATCTCTCGGGGAACCAGCCCTCGCATGCACCTACCGCGATGGAATTGAGCTTCCAGGTGCTCTCGCGCGACCTGGAAGCCCTCAACTCCGGAGTTTTTGAACTCCTTGCCACGCCGCTGACAGGAAGTGTCACCGCCGGGGCTACGAGCGGCCGTTTCGCGGGCATCACCAAAAGCGCGAACGAGCTGGCGAAGCTCATGGCCGCACCGGACCCCGAGGCGATCACGGCCCAAGTGATCTTTCTGCCCAGGACACCTCGGTACTTCAATCTCGTCCAGGTTCCGGCCATCGCGCATCACAAACTCCACCTGGGCACATTTCATGATCCAGCGGATCCGTCGAACATCGACTGGCGTGACCTCTGCGTGGCAGATGACGGACACCGCCTGCGCCTGTACTGGCAGAAGACCGGACAGGAAGTCACCCCGGTTCTCCCGCACATGCTCAACGTACGCGATCAGGCACCCAACATCGCGCGGTTCCTTGCAGAGTTCCGGTACGGCGGCGAACCCAAAATGTGGCAGCCCTGGAACTGGTCGGCACTGGAGCATTCCCCTCAGTTGCCACGAGTACGCTTCGGAAGAACCATAGCCTCTCCTTTGCAGTGGAACGTCGGCACAAAGTTGCAGCAAGCAGCTACCACCCAGAAATCCTGGAGGGTTTCGCTCGAAAGCTGGCGTGAAAAATTTGATATCCCCGATCGAATCAATGTCACTACATACGACCGGGTGTACGGAATCGACCTCCGCAGCACCTTCCAGCAGGAAATATTGAGACGTGAGCTCGCCAGAAACCCTGAAGCCAGGGTCTCAGAGGACGGAAACTCCAGCCACCGCGAATTTGGCTGGATTCACGGTCGGAGCAATGAATTCATCGTTCCACTCCTCCCCCGACGGGTGAAGGACGATGAACGTTCGGGCAACTTCACCATGCCGGCCGTCCTCGAGGACACCGTACATCTCCCAGGTGGGGAATGGATCTTCGCGAAGCTCTACTCTTCCGAGTCCGCTCAGAATGAACTTCTCTCAGCCTTTGTGCCGGCACTCGTACGTGATGTCGCAGATTCCATCGACCGATGGTTCTTCATCAGATACGCCGACCCGGATCCGCATGTACGCATTCGCTTCCACGGCGACCCCGAAAAGATCTACCAGAATGTTCTTCCCATATTGTTCCGTCATGCACAGACGATGAAGAGCGCTGGATTGCTACGAGATATGCAACTGGGCTCCTACGAGCCCGAGGTATCGCGGTACGGTGGCCTCGAAGCGATTGTCCCGGCGGAGCAACTTTTCTGTATCGACAGTCAGTCGGCACTCGCGCAATTGCAGTTCAATAAAGAGGAGGTCCCCTCAGAGGTCCTCCTGGTCGCCAACTATGCAACCCTCCTGGAATCCCTAGGGGATTGGGACTGGTGCGACTGGGCAACGAATATCGCACCTCCGAATCACGACCACATTTCCGTCTCTCGTGAATTCATCGCCATGTCCACCGGGCTCATACGCCCCAAGGGTACGGCTCAGCGGCTCGCCGAGATCACCGGCGTCGGCGCACTCCGGCCCTTTTGGGGCAGCTCCACGGTGGCACAGGAGTATGGAGAGCACATTCTCTGTTCCCAGAACAAGCTGCGTGACGCGGATTCCCAGAATGCAGCACTTCTTGGCCTTCTCCATATGCAGCACAACCGCCTTTTCGGCATAGACGCTCAACACGAGCGAAGGACCCTGACGCTTCTGGAGAAGACGTCCCGAGTTCTAGTGAAGGAAAAGGCACGTGAATCGTAAGTACGCATCAGAAGCCCTCCGCATTTCCGATCGTATCGCCGAGAGGCTCACAGACCCCGCCAAGGTACATGATCAGGTCTGGGCGCCCGAGGAGTTGCTTCCGGAGAGCCAGAAATGGTATCCACTCTCGCTCGGTTCAGGACTTCCCGGAATCTCTCTTCTCTTCAGCAGCCGTATCGCACGGGACCCCGGCAGTGCGTCATACACTCACACATACCTCACTGCATCACTAAAGTCTCTCCACAGTGCCGAGCGAGTTCCCGGTCTGTACAACGATGTCGGCTCATTGGCCTTTGCCACCTGGATCGCGCACCGCGCCACCGGTGGTTACGTCCAGGCCGTCGAGAAACTTGACGAACATGTGCAGTTCGTTTCCGAATCCATGCGAGCCATGGTTGGCGAAGGCCCTTGTCGAAGCTTCCAAGAATTCGATGTGCTATCTGGTCTGACCGGCATCGGGCGATACCTGCTCATCCGACAGGACGGCATGCGCGAGGAATTGGAAGGCGTTCTTGCCACTCTGGTGCAGATGGCGTCCGATGTGGAGCACGGCGGCTCCCGGGTGCCTGGGTATTGGTCGCTGGTGCCGCCGGCCGCTGATCCCGAGAGGGCCTTGCCGTTCGGTTCGGACGGTCATCTCAATCTGGGCCTGGCCCACGGGATCGCGGGCCCCCTGGCCTTGTTGTCCCTGTCATGGTCGGCCGGCATTGCCGTCGACGGACAGCAGAGGGCCATCGAGAAGCTCGTCGGACTCCTCGTCGACTGGAGCCTCCAGGACGAGCACGGAGTCTTCTGGCCCGGGTGGGTGAGCTTCGACGAGTGGCGAGCCGGTGAAGTGGGCCCGTGGGGCAGAAAACGCCCCTCATGGTGCTACGGCTCGCCGGGGGTGTCGCGCGCCCTGCAACTGGCTGGACGCGCGCTCGGACGTCGGAGCTGGTCAGAACTGGCAGTGAGTTCGGTGGCTTCCCAGCTGAGTGTCCCTCACACCGACTGGGTCATGCACGATGCCTCGGCCTGCCACGGTTGGGCAGGGGCTCTCTACCTGCTTCAGTTCTTCGAAGAGGACTGCCCCGAGGTATCGCAGATCCTCGACGACATCGTGGTCCGAATCTCCGAATCCTTCGATACGGACAGCGCGTTCGGGCTGCGTTTCTCGGTGGAAGGGGCGCACGGAGAGGCGGACTTCCCTGGATTCCTCGACGGAGTCACGGGCGTGGGCCTCGCCTTGGAGTCGTATGCGCGAGGAGAAACCCCGACCATGGAATGGGGGGCGGCCCTCCTCACTGTCTGACTGCCCATCAGGCACTCACTCGATTCTCTTGCGGCTCGCAGCAGACGTGGGGGCCACCGCGGTGGCCGGGCGGACGGTGCAAGGCCGGTGCGGTGGGTGAACCGTTCCGGGAAGCGGGCACGGCCGCCGGGGCGGTAGTCCCGCTGGACGCCACGATGTGCACTGCGGCCCATCGTGGCGGGCGAGCACACTTCCATGGTCCGGAGCAACTGCCGTTCTGGTTCACCACCCTCTCCGTAGATTGGGACTCGTATGGCGTTCAACCCGGCAGAGACGCGAAGAATCATCGCACTCTTCTCTCCCTACAGATCACGTCTTTTCACCGTGGCCGGCATTATCGTCATCGCTTCATTGATCTCGTTGAGTTCCCCCTTCCTCATACGTGAAATAATCGATGTCGCTATTCCACAGAAGCGCCCGGTATTGCTGTCGATACTTGCCGTCAGCATGCTCGCAGCCATCACGGTCACAGAATCCTTGCAGGTCTGGCAGGCATGGATATCAACCACTATGGGGCAGCGAGTAATCAACGATTTACGCGTTTCTGTCTACAGCCATCTACAAAGCCTCTCCCTGAGATTTTTCATCAAGACACATGCCGGTGAGGTTCAGTCCCGTATAGCCAACGACATCGGCGGCGTACAGTCGTTCGTGACGAACACTGCTGCTGCCACCGTCAGCTGCATAACGACACTGCTTGCCACCACCGTGGCAATGTTTGCTCTCGACTGGCGGCTTGCCTGCATCTCCCTCGCATTGCTGCCGGTAGTGGCTTTTGCAAGCATAAGCGTGGGCAGAGTACGCAGACAGATCACGCAGAAACGTCAAGAGAAGATGGCGAGCCTCACCTCACATGTGGAGGAATCGCTGTCCGTGGATGGCGTCATCCTGGGGCGGACCATGGGACAGTCCGCCGCGTTGGTCGAGAAATTCTCCAGACACTCCGCCGAGCTGACTGACCTCGACATCCGATCAGCAGTGACAGGACGCTGGCGAATCGCTCAACTGTCCATCCTGATGACCTCCCTGTCCGTTTTCCTCTACTGGGGTGCCGGACTCGGCGCAGCGTACGATAATTCTTCTCTTTCGATCGGAACCCTCGTCGCCTTTGTGACTCTTCAGAACTCACTGCTCGGGCCCACCATGTCGCTTGCACAGCTCGGTGTCCAGTTGCAGAGCAGCATGGCGCTGTTCACCAGGATTTTCGAGTACTTGGATCAGGACCCCGAAATCAAGGAGAAACCGACTGCCATCTCCGTGCCCAGGGCCAAGATTAATGGGTCCATCGGTCTGCACGATGTCGATTTCCACTACTCCGCCGATTCCGAACCTGCTCTCCAGGGGATATCTCTGGACATTCCGGCCGGCAGTCGTATCGCCATTGCAGGCGAGACGGGATCGGGGAAGTCGACCGTGGTCCAGCTGTTGGCCCGGCTGTACGATCCGACGCGAGGCAGGATCACGTTGGACACAAAGGACCTGCGGGATCTGACGTTCGAAACCCTGTCGGATGCGGTCGCCGTCGTGTCTCAAGACCCCTATCTCATCCATGCGAGCATCGCCGAGAATCTGAGGATCGCCAAGCACGATGCAGAGAGCTGGGAATTGGTGGAAGCCTGCCGGGCCGCACACATCCACGCCCGTATATCCGAATTGCCTGACGGCTACGACACCACGGTCGGCGAGCAGGGCCATCAGTTCTCCGGAGGAGAAAAACAGCGGCTTGCCATTGCACGCGCGCTGTTGCGCGACGCGCCGGTATTGATATTCGACGAAGCAACCAGCGCCCTGGACAGCAAGACCGAGCATGATATCCAGCAGTCACTCGATCGCGTGTCCGAGGGCCGCACGGTGATCACCATTGCCCACAGGCTCTCCACCATTCGCAACGCCGACCGTATCGCGGTGCTGCACCGCGGCCGTCTCACGGAGTTCGGCACGCACGACGAACTCCTGGTATCCGGTGGAAAGTACACCGAACTGTGGATGCTCATGCAACGTGCAGAACTCAACGCTTCCTGAGCAGCGCGTGCCGGATCGGACCCAGGGCGACACCAGTCCATTCGTCGACACGGCGGTGAGCCTGCCCGGAACGGTAGGACGGCCTTGCCGTGCAGCAGCCGTCGGCGGGGGGCCGTGTGCGTCACCCTCCGGCGGGGACTGTACGCGTCACTGACCGACGGCGGCTGCCACGGCGACGACGATGAACATCAGCACGAGCACGGCCGCCATGATGCGGTTTCTGGTCTTCGGATCCACCCTTCGAGCGTAACCGCCGCGCTCAGTGGCCCAGTGACCAGGATCCGATCACCTCGTACCGGGGCCGCTCCCCCACTACCCCGGAGACCGGCAGGTTGCTGCGCACGAGGGCGACCTCGCCGACCTCCCACGGGGTGCCCTCGAAGTCTTCGAGGGCCGCGACGTAGGGGCGCAGGTCGGTTTGGGTGCGGCTGCGGGCGAGGGTCAGGTGCGCGCTGTAGCGGCGGTGCTCCTCCATCGGGATGCCGGCGCGGCGGGCGGCGGCGTCGGCGCGTTCGGCAAGGAGCCGCATGGTGTCGAGCCCGCCCGCGGCCCCGGCCCACAGCGCCCGGCCGCCGAACCGGCCGCCACCGTGGAGGCGCAGCGGGAAGGGCTCGGTGCGGCGGGCCACTCGGGCGAGGCGCGCACGCAGTTCGGGCAGCAGTTCCTCGTCCACGGAGCCGAGGAACGCGAGCGTGAAGTGCCGGCCGGTCCTACCGGTCCAGCGCAGGTTCCCGGCACCGGGCAGGGTGTGCAGCGGGGCGACGGCCCGGTGCAGTTCCTGGAGGACGGGGGCGGGCGGCAGAACGGCGACAAAGAGTCTGAGGCTGCTCATGGGCCGAGTGTCGCATCGTGACGGCGTGTCCGGGGGCCCGTGCGCACCGTTGTCCCGCGCGGCTGTCCGCGCCTGTGCGGCAGCGGGTAGGAGCGGCACGGATCTGGCTCCGGAGACCCGCGGGTTCCCCGTGGCCGACGCGGCCGGCGGCACATGGCACGGCCCCGAGCGGTGGATACCGATACCGGTCGGGGCCGTGCCATGTGCCGCTGAAGGCCCTCAGGCCGCCGTGGCCAGCTCCTCGCGCGGGACGAACCGCACGTGCGGGCGGCCCGGTCGGAGGTCGACCCGGAGGCGGAGGCCGCCGACGCGGGCCAGCATGAGGCCGACGCCGACCGCGGCGACCAGCGAGAACGCTCCGCCGACCGCCATGCCCGTACGGACCCCGTAGGCGTCGCTGATCCAGCCGACGATCGGGGCGCCCACCGGCGTACCCCCGGCGAAGACCATCATGTACAGGCTCATGACCCGGCCGCGCATCGCCGGGTCGGCGGCCATCTGGACGCTCGTGTTCGCGCTGATGTTGGTCGTCAGGCCGATCATGCCGATGGGGACCAGCAGGATCGCGAAGAACCAGACGGACGGCGACAGGGACGCGATGATCTCCAGCAGACCGAACACCGTGCCCGCGGCCACCAGCATCCGCAGCCGCGAGGAGCGGCGGCGGGCGGCGAGCAGGGCGCCCGCGAGGGAACCGGCCGCCATGAGGATGTTGAAGAACGAGTACATCCCGGCGCCGCCGTGGAAGATCTCGTCCGCGAAGGCCGTGAGCCAGATCGGGAAGTTGAAACCGAACGTGCCGACGAAGCCGACCAGGACGATCGGCCAGATCAGCTCGGGGCGGCCGGAGACGTAGCGCAGTCCCTCCCGCAGCTGTCCCTTGGCGCGTGGCACCACGGTGGTCTTGTGCAGCTCGCTCGTACGCATCAGCATCAGGCCGATGAGCGGGGCCGCGAAGGACAGGCCGTTGAACATGAACGCCCAGCCGCTGCCGACCGTGGTGATCAGGACACCGGCGACCGCGGGGCCGATGAGGCGGGCGGACTGGAAGTTCGCCGAGTTGAGGCTGACCGCGTTCCGCAGCTGGGCGGGGCCGACCATCTCCGAGACGAACGACTGGCGGGCCGGGTTGTCGACGACCGTCACCATGCCGAGCAGGAACGCGATGAGGTAGACGTGCCATACCTGGACGACACCGGAGAGCGTGAGCACCGCGAGGGCGATCCCGCACAGGCCGAGCGCCGCCTGGCTGACGATGAGAAGCTTCCGCTTCGGGAGACGGTCGGCGATGACGCCGCCGTACAGGCCGAAGAGAAGCATCGGAAGGAACTGGAGGGCCGTGGTGATGCCGACGGCGGCGGCGGATCCGGTGAGGCTCAGGACGAGCCAGTCCTGCGTGATGCGGGACATCCAGGTACCGGTGTTGGAGATCACGGCGCCCGTGGCGAACAGGCGGTAGTTACGGATCTTCAGCGACGAGAAGGTCCCGCCGGGCTTGCTCTCGTGGGTGGAAGTCGGTGCGGGGGCGGAGTCTGCTCCGGATCCCGTACTCAAAGGGGTTCGCCTCCTCGGGCGTATACATTGCGCTGACTGACGGGGATGCGGCGGTGCGGGCGGTGCGCCGGCCGGGGCCCGGCGCGGCCGGCCCCGCTACAGGTGGGCGAGCTTCTCCAGCACGGGTGCCGCCTTGCGCAGCGTCTCCCACTCGTCCTCGTCCAGGCCCTCGGCGAGGGTGGCCAGCCAGGCGTTCCGCTTGGAGCGGCTCTCTTCGAGCATGGCTTCCGCCCGCTCGGTCTGGCTGACCATCTTCTGACGACGGTCATCGGGGTGCGGTTCCAGCCTGACCAGCCCCTTCGCTTCCAGCAGCGCGACGATGCGAGTCATCGACGGAGGCTGCACATGCTCCTTGCGGGCCAGCTCACCGGGGGTGGCCGAGCCGCAGCGGGCGAGCGTGCCGAGCACCGACATCTCGGTGGGGCTCAGCGACTCGTCGACGCGCTGGTGCTTCAGGCGTCGGCCGAGCAGCATCACGGCTGAGCGGAGGGAGCTCACGGCGGCCGCACTGTCGCCGTCGTGGATCAGGTCAGGCATGTTTATTAGCGTAACTCATTACCTACCCTAAAGACCATTCGTGTTACACGCGCGCGACGCAGACTGCCCAATCGATCACCCGAACGAGTGACTCGGATCCGGAAAGTGACGCAAGCCGACTTCCTGGGCCGTAACCCTGCTTGCCATGGGATCGACTGTGCTCAGCCTGCGGATAGACGGTGAGCTGCTCGACCGGCTCCGGCAGCATGCCGCCAAACGCGGAATGAGCGTCCAGGACTATGTCGTCCGGACGCTCATTCGCGATGACTTCGACGAGCGCTTCAAGGCGGCCGTCGACGAGACGGAGAAGTTCTACGGCTCGGAGGGGGCCGCGGGGGTCGGGGCGGAAGAGATCACCTGAGACTCCGGGCCGACGGGGGCCGCCCGGGATCCCGGGCCGACAGCGGCCGGGACCCCGGGCCGGCGGAGATCACCCGGGACCTCCGGGCGGCGGCGGTCACGTGAGGCCGAGGGCCGGCATCGCGTAGTAGAAGACGAAGACCGCCGACACCACGTACATGGCCGCCGGCACCTCGCGCCAGCGCCCGGCCGCGACCCGGAGCACGGAGAAGGCGATGAAGCCCATGCCGATGCCGTTGGTGATCGAGTACGTGAACGGCATCATCACCATGGCCAGGAAGGCCGGGATGGAGAGCGTGTAGTCGCTCCAGTCGATGTCCCGCACCGAACCCGAGATGATCAGGAAACCGACCGCCAGCAGCGCCGGAGTGGCCGCCTGCGACGGGACCATGGTCGCCAGCGGGGTGAGGAACAGCGCCACCGTGAACAGCAGACCCGTCACGACGCTCGCCAGGCCGGTGCGGGCGCCCTCGCCGACACCCGCCGTGGACTCCACGAAGCAGGTCGAGGCGGAGGAGGAGCTCGCACCACCCGCGGCGACCGCGATGCCGTCGACGAACAGCACCTTGTTGATGCCCGGGAAGTTGCCGTCCTTGTCCGTCAGCTTCGCCTCGTCGCCGACACCGAGGATGGTGCCCATCGCGTCGAAGAAGCAGGACAGCAGCACGGTGAACACGAACAGGATGCCGGTGAGGATGCCGACCTTTTCGAAGCCGCCGAACAGGCTGACCTGACCGACCAGCCCGAAGTCCGGGGTGGCCACCGGGTTGCCCGGCCACTGCGGGACGGTCAGCCCCCATGCCTCGCCCGGCAGATCGGCGATCGCGTTGATGATCAGCGCGACGGCCGTCATCGAGACGATGGAGATCAGGATCGCGCCCGGCACCTTGCGGACGATCAGCACGAGGGTGAGCAGCGTACCGAGGATGAAGATCAGGACGGGCCAGCCGAGCAGGTGCCCGCCGTCGAGGACGCCGCCGAGCTTGAGCGGGACGGTGGTGTCCGCCTTGTCCACGTAGCGCGAGACGAAGCCCGAGTCGACCAGGCCGATCAGCATGATGAAGAGGCCGATACCGATCGCGATGCCCTTGCGCAGCGACTTCGGCACGGCGTTCATCACGCGTTCCCGCAGCCCGGTCGCCACCAGCAGCATCACCACGATGCCCGCGAGGACGACCATGCCCATCGCGTCCGGCCAGGTCATCCTGGGGGCGAGCTGGAGCGCGACGACGGTGTTGACGCCGAGACCAGCGGCCAGCGCGATCGGCACATTGCCGATGACGCCCATGAGCAGGGTGGTGAACGCGGCGGTCACCACGGTGGCGGTAACCAGCTGGCCACCGTCGAGGTGGTGACCGTACATGTCCTTGCCGCTACCGAGGATGATCGGATTCAGCACGATGATGTACGCCATCGCAAAGAACGTGGCGAATCCGCCGCGGATTTCACGGGCGACCGACGACCCCCGCTCAGAGATCTTGAAGAAGCGATCCAGGCCGTTCTGCGGCTGAGGGGCCGGGGACTGCACGGAATCGACCGGAGCGGTGGCCGAGCGGGACATGTATGACCTCAGTAGTACGTAGGGGAGCTAAAAGTGGTCAGCTTTGGACTTTCAGACGAATAATTCGAGACAGCCGTAAGCGGATTCAGTATGAATACATAAGGTAAAGATCGCTATCTCCGCGCGTAGACCCATGTACCGGCTGGCCGGACGGCCCCTGTGCATGCCGTCTTTACGGGCTACCGGAGGGGGCCGCAGGGGGCCCCATACACTGAGGTCATGGCGAAGTGGACAGCGAAGCACGAGGCACCCGAGCCCCTGGAGGGGCCCGTCGTCGCCACCATCACGGGCGGCACGATCCTCTGGTTCGTCCTCTTCCTGGTCCAGCTCCCGTTCTACGGCTGGTTCGACGACCACGGGCACGCGTGGTGGGTGTGGACCTGTCTGGCCGGTGCGGGGCTCGGCCTGATCGGCATCTGGTACGTCCGCGGCCGCGACGCGGCGATCAAGCGAGCGGCGGCGGCCGCCGCCGAGAAGGAGTCGGCCGGGATTCCGGCGCCCGGCACCGGGACGGACGGCTAGGGTCCTTCGGGCGCCCCCGCCTGACGCGTTCCGGCCGCCTCGGGCGTCCGCCGCCCCGGGCATCAGGGTCACTGTCCACCTGCAGGACCATTACCCCCGTTCTGCAGGACCATTACCCCCGTTCCCCCCTCCTCCCCCGGTCTGATCTTCAGACTCCCAGTGGGTGAATCGGACGATCCCCCCGTACCGTCGGAACCATGACGCAGCGGGCACCCCATCCTTTCGGCGAGCAGACCCCCGAGGCCTCCGGCTCCGCCGACCGCCCGGGGCCGGGCGTGATCGACGCCGGGTCCGAGCTCGACCCGGTCCACCCGGTGAAGCTGCCGGCCCTGCCCGTGCACACCAACGGGCTGACCGCGGCCGAGGTGGCCGAGCGGATCGCCCGGGGCGAGGTCAACGACGTACCCGTCCGCTCGTCCCGCTCGCTCCGCGAGATCGTCCGCGCCAACGTCTTCACCCGGTTCAACCTGATCATCGGTGTGCTCTGGCTGGTCATGCTGTTCGTCGCGCCGATCCAGGACAGCCTCTTCGGCTTCGTGATCATCGCCAACACCGGGATCGGCATCATCCAGGAGTGGCGCGCCAAGAAGACCCTGGACAGCCTCGCGGTCATCGGTGAGGCCAAACCCACGGTGCGGCGCGACGGGGTGTCGGCCGAGATCTCCACCTCCGAGATCGTCCTCGGCGACCTCATCGAGCTGGGCCCCGGCGACAAGGTCGTCGTGGACGGCGCGGTCGCCGAGGCCGACAGTCTGGAGATCGACGAGTCGCTGCTCACCGGCGAGGCCGACCCGGTGCTGAAAAATCCCGGCGACCTCGTGATGTCCGGCAGCTTCGTCGTCGCGGGCGGCGGCTCGTTCGCCGCCACCAAGGTCGGCCGCGAAGCCTACGCCGCGCAGCTCGCCGAGGAGGCGTCCCGCTTCACCCTCGTCCAGTCCGAGCTGCGCACCGGCATCTCCACCATCCTCAAGTACGTCACCTGGATGATGGTGCCGACCGCGATCGGCCTGATCGTCAGCCAGCTGGTCGCCCAGAACAACAACATCAAGGACTCCATCGCCCGGACCGTCGGCGGCATCGTCCCGATGATCCCGGAGGGTCTGGTGCTGCTCACCTCGGTCGCCTTCGCGATCGGGGTCGTACGGCTCGCCCGCAAGCAGTGCCTGGTGCAGGAGCTCCCCGCCATCGAGGGGCTGGCCCGCGTCGACGTCGTCTGCCTGGACAAGACCGGCACCCTCACCGAGGGCGGCATGGACGTCACCGAGGTGCGGACGCTCGGTGGCGCGGACGACGCGTACGTACGGCGCGTGCTGGGTGCCCTCGGCGCCTCGGACCCACGGCCCAACGCCAGCCTGCAGGCCATCGTCGACGCCTATCCGGACGGCGAGGTATGGCGGTGCACGCAGGCGCTGCCGTTCTCCTCGGCCCGCAAGTACAGCGGCGCCGCGTTCGACGAGGGCGGCGGCCGGCAGTCGGCCTGGCTGCTCGGCGCCCCCGACGTACTGCTCCCCGAGCAGGACCCGGCGCTCACCGAGATCGAACAGCTCAACGAGCAGGGGTTGCGGGTGCTGCTGCTGGCCCGCGCGCAGGGCGCGCTCGAAGGGCCGGACATCGCCGCCGGAGCCGTACCGAACGCGCTGGTCGTCCTGGAACAGCGGCTGCGGCCCGACGCCGGGGAGACGCTGGCCTACTTCGCCGACCAGCGGGTGACCGCGAAGGTCATCTCCGGCGACAACGCGGTCTCCGTCGGCGCGGTCGCCGGAAAGCTCGGCATGCCGGGCGCCGAGAACACCCTGGACGCCCGCCGGCTGCCCACCGAACCGGACGGCATGGCCACGGCCGTGGAGGAGAACGCGGTCTTCGGCCGGGTCACCCCGCAGCAGAAGCGGGACATGGTCGGCGCGCTCCAGTCCCGCGGCCACACCGTCGCGATGACCGGCGACGGCGTCAACGACGTACTGGCGCTGAAGGACGCCGACATCGGTGTCGCCATGGGGTCGGGTTCCGAGGCGACCCGGGCCGTCGCCCAGATCGTGCTGCTCAACAACAGCTTCGCGACGCTGCCGTCCGTCGTCGCCGAGGGCCGCCGGGTGATCGGCAACATCACCCGGGTCGCCACCCTGTTCCTGACCAAGACCGTCTACTCGGTGCTGCTGGCGATCCTGGTGGTCTGCTTCCAGGTCGACTACCCGTTCCTGCCGCGCCATCTGACCCTGCTGTCGACGCTGACCATCGGCGTCCCGGCGTTCTTCCTGGCCCTCGCCCCGAACAAGGAACGGGCCCATCCGCACTTCGTGCGCCGCGTCATGCGGTACGCGATCCCCTCGGGCGTCATCGCGGCCGTCGCCACCTTCGCGACATATATGCTCGCCCGGAACCACTACTCCGGCACGGGCGCACTGGAGGCCGAGACCAGCGCGGCGACGCTCACGCTGTTCCTGGTCTCGATGTGGGTCCTGGCGATCATCGCCCGCCCGTACACCTGGTGGCGGATCTGCCTGGTGGCGGCGATGGGGCTGGCGTTCCTGATCGTGCTGGTGGTGCCGTGGCTGCAGAACTTCTTCGCGCTGAAGCTGGTGGGAACGGTGATGCCGTGGACCGCGGTGGCGATCGCGGTGGTGGCGGCGGCCGGCCTGGAGTACGCCTGGCGGCTGGTCAGCCGCCGCTTCCCGGCCTAGTAAGGGCTGCCCCGCTGCCGCTAGTAAGGGCTGTCCTGCGATCGGTGGTGTACGAGTCGCAGGACGTGAGGACGCCGTATGCGAACGGGCCGTGCCCGGGAGGACGGAAGCCGTCCCCGGACACGGCCCGGATGGGTGCGCGACGGTGCGTGTCTCGCGAAAGGAACTGAAGGAACTACCGCACGTCGACGAAGTCGCCCGCGGTCGTGACGGCCGGGGTGGTGGACGTACCGGCGAAGCTGTAGCGCCAGTAGCCGTCGACCGACGCCTTGACCGTGGTCTTCAGGTTGCCGGTGCTGTTCGTCTTGATCGTCTTGACCGTGGTGTAGGTGGAGCTGGACTTCTTACGGAACTGGAGCTTCACCGGCTGCCCGGTGTAGCCCTGGTACTTGAAGGTCTCCCAGTTGGCCCGCGAGAGCTTGCCGGTGACCGTGATCGTCTTGCCCTTCTTCACGGGCTCCGGAGCGGCGTTGACCGTCAGCTTCGACAGCCGCTGCACCCGGGCGGTGCTGTAGAAGTCGGTGTAGGCGATGTCGGTGTAGTTACCGGCGAGGGCACCCGCGGAGACGTGCCAGGTGCCGGCCAGCGAGTTCTTGTACAGGGAGTAGCGCGGGTTGATCGTGAACGTCAGCTTGCACGTGGAGGTCGTCGCGTTGACCTTGGAGCACTTGGCCTCGTCCTCGTTCTTCAGGATGGCCCCGTCGTAGGTGTTCTCCGAGGACGGGTCCGTGCCGTGCCACAGGTCGGCGTAGACGTCGACGACGCCGGACGGGTGCGACGCCGTGACCGAGATGGAGATCGTCTTCGAGGCCGTGGTGCCCAGGACGATGTTCTTGCCGCCGTTGACGACGACCTTGGAGATGACGGGTTCCGCGCTGGCGGCGCGGGCTGCCGCGGCGGCCTTCGGGGCCCCCTGGGCGGCGGTGCCGAAGACCTCGGCGGCGGACGTCGGCTTGTGCGGGTTCACGGCGGAGTGGCCGTCCGCGTGGGCGGCCGGGACGGCCAGAGCGGACAGAGCCAGGGCGCCGGAAGCGGCTGCGACAGTGGCACGAATACGCATGTGTTTTCCCCAGTGGAGAAAGGGCCCCGCGGGTACGTGGTGCAACCCGTGCGGGGCTCGTTCGGACTGTGAGTCTGCTGACTCGACAGACCAGACCCGCCACACATGTGAAGGGTTGTACACCAAACCGAATTTCTTGCGAAGATCCTCTGTCGGTGCCCGCGGGCGCCCGCGGGGCCCTCGCAGTTGAACCAGGGGCCCGCCTCAGTCGGCGGTTTCCAGGGCCCCTCTCAGTCGAACCAGCGGTCCCGGGCCAGTTCGACCGTGCGGGACGGGTCCTCCAGCAGCGCCGCGACCTCGAAGCGGCGCGGCCACTGCCCCGCCGCCCAGGCCAGGCCCGCCGCGACGCCCTCCAGCGTGGCGGCGTGCACGGTCCCGTCGGACGTGCGGCGCCAGTCCAGTTCGACGCCGCCCGCGCGCAGTTCGCCGTGCTCGATGTACGTGTCCGGGGTTCCGGCGCCGAGCAGGACCCGTACCGAATCCGGCACCCGGTGCTCCTCGCCCTCCGTCGTCACCTCCGCCTGCACGGTCTCGCCGAGCCGCCGTACCTGGAACAGCTCGGCCAGATCGGCCGCGCGCGTCGGGGCGACCGGGAGCAGCGGGAGACCGGCGGTGAGCGGCAGCAGGTCCGGGGCGTCCGCGACCACGGCGTCCGCCGCGTCGACGACCCGGACCTCGCCGTCGACCACCGCCCGCAACTCGTCGGGCAGCGTCATCTGTTCGGGGTCGAGCTCGGCCAGCGCCGTGTACAGGGAGTGCAGTTGTCCGGGGCCGACCTCACGGTCCTCGTCCGCGAGCCGGGCGAGGAGTTCGGCGGCGCCGCCGGGCTCGTCGAGGAGGGCGGCCACGGAGGTCCGCACGCCGAGGGCGCGCAGCACCTGGGCGTCGTCGAACCCGGTCGCGTCGGCGGAGTCGTACAGTCCGGCCAGCCGCGGGTCGCCGGAGGCCGCCCGCAGACCGGCCGGCCGGCGGCCGTCGAGCACGGGGTGGTCGCGCAGCCACCAGGCCGTGTACGGGCGGACGGACCGGGTCGTGCCGTCGGGCAGCAGCACCCGCACCGGCTGGGTCAGCGCGTCGCGCAGCGGCGGCCGGGCGAGCAGGGCGAGCGCCTGCGGCCAGGCGTCGTCGTCGACGAGGTCCAGGTCGCGGACGGCGACGAGTTCGGTGGCGACCGGCGGTACGGCGGTGTCGGGCAGCTGGTCCAGGACGTCCTCGCACCACACGTCCACGGAGTCGAGCAGTCCCGCGTCGTCGGGCTCGGCGAAGTCGCCCTCGCGCGGGTCCAGTTCGTCCGGGTCCAGGACGACGTCGGCGGCCCGTACGAGGGCGAAGGTGGCGAGCACACCGCAGGCGGTGAGCGGCTGCTCACCCCAGCGTTCGGTCAGCTCCTGGTCGCAGAGCGCGAGTTCGCCCTCCCGCATGACGGCCGCGAACGGGCTGCCGGGCAGCACGAGTTCACTGGCGGGGGCCGGTTCGCCGTCCTCGTCGGGCAGGGCGAGCGCACCGAGCCAGGGCTCGTCGCCGGGGGCCAGTTCGGCGTCCCGCACGAGGGTGAGGACGGTCTCGGCGAGCTCGTCGGCGTCCAGCGCGTCCTCGTCCCAGATCTCGCCCGCGTCCAGCGATCCGGCGACGGCGGCCCGCACCTGCGGGGTCGTCAGCACGGCGCGCGGGGTGGCGGGCAGGGCGCCCAGCTTCTCCAGCAGCGGATGGGCCGCTTCCGGGTGCGCGACCTTCAGCCCGAGCCGGGCGAGCCGGTCCAGGACGGGGCCGGCGAGCGCGTCGGGGAGCGGGAGGAGGACCTGACGGGGGCCGATGGTGGTGCGGGGGGCGGCCGGCGTCCCGGAGTCCGGCGTCTCCGGCGTCCCGGCCAGCGGGACGGGCAGGCCGGAGAGGCGGTCCGGGTCGGTGCCGGAGAGGCTGTCGTACAGCCGCCGCCACCAGCCGGGGTCGCGCTCCAGCCCGGCGAGCCGGTCGATCGCCTCGGTCAGCGGGACGCGGGCGACTCCGAGGGTGCGCAGTTCGCTGCGGCGCTCCAGTCCGGCGGGCAGCAGGCACGGCAGGACCTCGGCGAGCACCCGCACGGTCTCGGCGCCGACGCCCTCCAGCACCTCGGCCTCGATGGGGCGCAGCGCGGTGGTGGCTGCCTCCCGGATGCCGTCCGCCGTGTCCCAGGTGTCCCACCGGTCCGCCTCGGCGGCCGCGTCGCGCGGGGCGGCGGGCGCGAGGAACGCGATGCGCGGCAGCCGCGCCAGGATCGCGCCGCGCAGGGCACCGTCCAGTTCGCCCTTGCCGAGCGGCCCGGGGACCAGGTCGATGGTGTCGACCGCCATCGGCTGCCAGTCGGCGAGCAGTTCGGCGTACGCGTCGGCCGCGCGCTGCACCAGGAAGTCGGTGAGGGGGCCGGGCGCGGGGTGGCGGCGGGTGGTGTCGAGCGGCAGCGACGCGATGAGCAGCGCGGGGATGCCGAGAGGCTCGTCGGTGGGGGTCGGCGCGTGGACGACGGGAGAGGTACGGGGGCGTACCGGGGCACCTTCCGCGTCCACGGGGACCGCCCAGGTGACCGACCAGTGCGGGCGCAGCCGTTCCTCGCGGGGCCGGTCGGCGAGCAGGGCGGGCTCGACGGGGCCGTGGTGGGTGACGGTGCGCCAGCGGTGCGTACCGTGCGCGGAGTCCTCGATGTGGGTGTACGGGCCGTGCTGCGAGCGGCGCAGCGTCCGTACGGCGTCCGGGGTTTCGATCACGATCTCGTCGAGGCCGCGCAGGGTGAGCAGGAGCGCGTCGTCGACCGCGTCGAGCAGCCGGACCACGAGGTCCTCGGCGCCGCCGTCGCGCAGCGGGAGGACGACGACGGTGTCGTACCCGTCGGGTGCGGTGCCCTCGGCGGGCAGCGGCAGCCGCAGCAGCGGTACGTGGCCGTCGCGGCGGCGGAGCTCGTCGCCGAGTCCGGGGCTGGCGACGGCGGTGCGGGCGGCGAGGTCACGGGCCTCGGCGAGGGACCAGCGGACGCCGCCGTGCCGGCCGACGACGGCGGGCTCGTCGCTCACCGCGAGCACGGCGGCGAACCCGACGCCGAACCGGCCGACGGCGACCTCGTGCCCCTCCCGCTTGGCGGAGGCGCGCAGGGTGGAGAGCGACTCCACGCCGGTGGCGTCGAGGGCGGCGCCGGTGTTGGCGGCGGCGAGTACGGCGGGGGCGTCCGCGGTCGCCGGGTGGAGGGTGAGGCGGAGCCGGCCGGGGACCTGGGCGCGGGCGGCGGCGTCGGCGGCGTTCTGGGCCAGCTCGACGACGAGGCGGTCGCGGTAGCCGCCGAGCGCGAGGTCCTCCTCGGCGTTGGCGTCCTCGCGGAACCGGGCGGGGCCGGCACCCCAGGCGTCGAGCACGCCGCGTCGCATCCGTGCGGTCCCGAACGGATCGGCCCCCTCGGTCGCATTCATGCTCACGCTCTGACTCCGCTCTTTCCGGTTACGCGTTGCCCGTGCCGCCAGTGTGCGCTCGAAGGTACCGGGTCCTCTCGCCGGGCGGGACGCCGTGTCTGCGGGGTCGCCCACGGCAAGGCCGGAATCTGTCGCACCGCGCACCGCCGCCCCGGTCGCGGCCCCGGGCACCGGGCGGTCCGGGGCATGCCGGACAGGGCCTCTCCGGCGATTGTGGAAGAACGGGTCGCCGATCGGCCCCACGGGCCCGTCCGGCGACCGAGGGGGCTCGCGGGTCGTTCCGCAGGCCCGTCCGACGACCGAGGTGGCTCGCGGATCGTTCCGCAGGCCCGTCCGGCGGCCGAGGAAGAATCCGGCTCCCCGGGTGGGCCCGCGGGCCCACCCGGGACGTGCCGGGACAACCCGGGCGGGCCGGCCCCGTCAGGAGTGGCCGAGGTCTTCCGTGGGGGTGTCCGGCTCCGTCGGCACCGAGCCGGAGTCCCGCGCCGGCCGCAGCGGATACTCGTCCACCTGCATCGTGTCGAGCGCGTGCGGCGCCGGCTTCGGCGGCTTCGGCATCACCGCCGCTTCCGAATGCCCACCGCACCCGTACGACAGCGACACCACATGCCCGTCGGCCGGACCGAACTCGTTCGCGCACACCCCGAACGCCTGCTTCAGCGAACCCGCCAACGGCACCAGGAACGCACAGGTGACGCACGACGCCGGAGCCGCCTGGGCCATCGGCGTCTTCGCGCCGAACCCCTCGTCCCACCGGTCGGCCGCGGTATGCAGCCCGTAGCGCGACAGCACCCGCGCCCGCCGCATGCCGAGCTCCTCCGCGACCGCCGCGATCGAACCCCGGCTGGTCGTCGCGGGGCGCGTCGTCAGCTCCGCGTCCTCCACGTCGACGATGTCGGCCATCTCCTCCGACATCTCGGCGACCGCGGAGTTCGGCAGCGGCTCGTCCTCGCCGGTGTAACCGGGCTCCAGGCGGAGGTCGTCCGACTCGGTGGGCAGCAGATCGCCGGGCCCCATGTCCCCGGGGCGCAGCCGCTCGCTCCACGGCACCCACTCGGGGGCGAGGAGCGCGTCGCTGCCCGGCAGCAGCACCGTCTCGTCCAGGGTGACGTTCTTCGCGCGGGATGCGCGGGCGACCGTCACCGCCCAGCGCCAGCCCCGGTAGCCGGGCTCCTGGCACTCGAAGAAATGGGTGACGACCCGGTCTCCCTCGGAGACCAGGCCCACATGCTCACCGACGACCCCCGGAGCGGCTGCCTCCTCGGCCGCCGCGCGGGCGAGGTCTACCGCCTCGGCGCACAGACGGTCGGGGACAGGGGTACGGGCCGTACGGCTTCGCGTCGTCGCAGCACTCACAGGTCTCGCTTCTCTCCTACGCCAGTCTCACGAGCGCGCCAGCACATCCATCGGTTTCGGCCAATAGCTGCGGGCGGAGCGGACCTGGGGGCCGCGTCGACGTCCACACCCGTTGTGCCTGCCTCGGGCGCACCTTCTGCCATCCATTCTGCGGGATCGCCGATAGGCGCGCGGCCGAGAACAACCGCCGGTGGCGCGCTACGCACGCTACCCTCTCCGCCGCCCCCCGCCCACCTGCCCGTCCGGAACAAGGACGTATCCGGGGCCGTGCACCCGTGCGAAGACCGTCCGCGGCCTGTGCGAAGACCGTCTCGCAGCCTGTACGAAGACCGCCTCGCGGCCTGCGCGAAGACCGTCTCGCGGTCCGCGCGATCACCGTCCGGTTCAAGCCGGGCGGGCCCGGCGGAGTACTGGCCCGACGGGGCGGAGTGCACCGCGTCCCCTGCCGATGCCGGTTCGCCACCGTCGCGGCTGGGGCACTATGACGAAGTGACTTCCGCCAGGTCGCACAAGGATTCCGGCCCGCTCCGCAGGACGGGCCGGGCGATCGGGCATGCCCTCCGCACCCCGTTCACCGGCACCGCGAAAGGGATTCGGAAGGCGACGCATGCCCACGGCGCCGGGGAGTCCGGGCTCGGCAAGCTGATCGAACTGCACGCCGTGAACGGCGCGGGCGATGTGATGATCACGGTTGCGCTCGCCTCGACGGTGTTCTTCTCCGTACCGACGGACGAGGCCCGGGGCCGCGTCGCCCTCTATCTCGCCATCACCATGGCGCCCTTCACCCTCCTCGCGCCCGTGATCGGCCCGCTCCTGGACCGTCTGCCGCACGGCCGCCGCGCCGCGATGGCCGGCGCGATGCTGGCCCGTGCGGTGCTCGCGCTCACCATGTCGGGCGCGGTCGCCACCGGCGGCCTGGAGCTGTATCCGGCCGCGCTGGGCGTCCTGGTCTGCTCGAAGGCGTACGGAGTCGTCCGCAGCGCCGTCGTACCGCGCCTGCTGCCACCCCGCTTCTCCCTGGTGAAGGCGAACTCCCGGGTCACCCTGGCCGGGCTCCTGGCGACCGGTGTCGCCGCCCCGATCGGGGTGGGGCTCCAGACCTTCGGGGTCCCCTGGCCGCTGTACGGGGCGTGCGTGATCTTCGTCGGAGGGGCCGTCCTCGCCTTCACGCTGCCGCACAAGGTCGACTCCTCGAAGGGTGAGCGGAAGGCCCAGCTGGTGCCCCCGTACGGGGTGACGTCCCCCCGGCCCGCGGTACGGCGGAACGGGAAGACGAGGGGCCGGGAGAAGAACGGCGAGAAACGGCCCGGGCTGCGGTCCGTGGGACCGTCCGTACTGAACGGGCTCCAGGCCAACACCACGCACCGTGCCCTCTCCGGCTTCCTGATCTTCTTCCTGGCGTTCCTGCTGCGAGATCAGCCGCTCGCCGGGCAGAGCGCCGCCGTCTCGCTCGGCATCGCCGGCGTGGCGGCCGGTGCCGGCAACGCGCTCGGTACGGCGGTCGGCGCCTGGCTGAGGGACCGCGGCCCCGAGATGATCGTCGCCTCCGTGCTGGCCCTGGCTCTGGGCGTCGCCGTGCTCGCCGCGCTCTTCTTCAGTACCGTCATGGTCGCCGCGCTCAGCGCGACGGCGGGCTTCACCCAGGCCCTGTCGAAGCTCTCGCTGGACGCGATGATCCAGCGCGATGTGCCCGAGGAGGTGCGGACCTCCGCGTTCGCCCGGTCCGAGACCGTGCTGCAGATGGCGTGGGTGGCCGGCGGCGGCATCGGCATCGCCCTCCCCCTCAACGGCGTACTGGGCATGTCGGTGGCGGCAGCCGTTCTCGCGCTGGGCGCGGCCACCTCCGTACGGGGGCTGCTGGCCGCCGCGCGACGCGGCTCGCCGCACCCCCGCGTGGCGTGAGCCGGAGCGACCGATAGCCTTCGGCTCATGACCGTTGCGTTCTTCTCCGGTAAGGGCCGTCGAATCGGCGTCGCTCTTGGTGCCGTGTCCGCGGGACTCCTTGTCCTCTCCGCCTGCGACAAGCCGACGCCGCTCGCGACCGTAACGGTCGGCGGCAACTCGGTGAGCACCGAGGCGTCCTGCTACAACGACGGCAAGGCCATCAAGACGTCCGACTTCCAGAGCTGCCTCAACAAGAAGGCGGAGAAGACCGTCGAGGTCGCCATGGACGACAAGGTCCGTTTCGGCGTCGACCCGGAGATCGCGAACAACGGCTGGACCCTGTTCATCAACGGCCAGCAGGCCGAGCAGGAGCCGTACAAGAAGACCTACCGGTCCATCCCGGGCAGCGCCTTCTTCTCCAGCCAGACCGGTGAGACCACGAACACGACGCAGATCAGCATCGTGGAGACCAAGGGCAAGCAGCTCACGGGCGTGTGGCACTTCGAGCTGAAGAAGACTTCCTGACCCCCCTCCTGACCTCGGAGGATTCCCCCGTGCGCGTGCTCGTCGTGACCGCTGTCCCCGCAGAGCGGGACGCGGTCACGCGTGCGTTCGGGGAGGTGTCCGAGGTGCCGGGCGCTCGGTACGGGGACGTGTCCGAGGTGCCGGGGACCCTGCACGAGGACGTGTCCGAGATGCCGGGGACCCAGCACAGGGGCGTGTCCGAGGTGCACGGCGCTCGGGCCCATCGCGTGACCGTCCCCGGCGGCTCCGTCCTCGTCGATGTCCTGGCGGGCGGCGCCGGCCCGGCCGCCGCGGCGGCCGCGACGGCTTTCGGCCTCGCCCCGCAGCCGTACGACCTCGTCGTCTCGGCCGGGATCGGCGGTGGATTCGCGCCCGTCGCCCCGGTCGGCTCGGTCGTCGTCGCGAGCGGCATCGTCGCCGCCGACCTGGGCGCCGAGACCCCCGAGGGCTTCGTCCCGGTCACCGGTCTGGGCTTCGGGCGCGACCGGTTCACGCCGCCGCCCGCGCGGGTACGGGACGTGGCTGCCGCCACCGGCGCGCTCACCGGCGAGATCCTCACCGTCTCCACCGTGACCGGCAGCGCCGCCCGCGCCGCCGCCCTGCTCGCCGCGCACCCCCGGGCCGCCGCCGAGGCCATGGAGGGCTTCGGGGTGGCCGAGGCCGCCGGGCGGGCGGGCGTACCGGTGCTGGAGATCCGGGCGGTCTCGAACACCGTCGGCCCGCGCGACCGGGACGCCTGGCGCATCGGCGACGCGCTGGCCGCGCTCACCGGGGCGTTCGGGAAGCTCGTACCCGTACTGGAAGGCTGGACCCACCATGACCGACACGACTCCTGACCCGTCGGACCCGGCGAACCCGTCGGACCCGTCGGACCCGTCGGACCCGTCGGACCCGGCGAGCCCGGCGAGCCCGGCGGACCCGGCGGACCCGGCGAACTCGTCGAACCGGCTGAGAATCGCTTTCTCGCCGTGCCCGAACGACACCTTCGTCTTCGACGCCTGGGCGCACGGAAGGGTCCCCGGCGCGACCGCCCTCGATGTCACCTTCGCCGACATCGACCTCACCAACGGCATGGCCGAACGCGGCGAGCTCGACGTGCTCAAGGTCTCGTACGCGGTGCTGCCCTGGGTCCTGGAGGAGTACGCGCTGCTGCCGTGCGGCGGGGCGCTGGGGCGGGGCTGCGGGCCGCTCGTCCTCACGAAGGAGCCGGGCACGGATCTGACGGGAAAGACCGTCGCCGTACCGAGTGAGCGCTCGACGGCGTATCTGCTCTTCCGCCTCTGGGCGGCCGACGTGGTGCCGGGCGGGGTCGGCGAGATCGTCGTCATGCCGTTCGACGAGATCATGCCCGCCGTGCGCGACGGGAAGGTGGACGCCGGTCTCGTCATCCACGAGGCCCGTTTCACGTACCAGAACTACGGGCTCCACAACCTCGCCGACATGGGCCGGCACTGGGAGGAGACGACCGGGCTGCCGATCCCGCTCGGCGCGATCATCGCCAAGCGGTCACTGGGCGCGGACACGCTGCGGCTGCTCGCCGAATCGGTGCGCACCTCGGTGCGGATGGCCTGGGACGATCCGGAGGTGTCACGGCCCTACGTGCTGGAGCACGCGCAGGAGATGGACCCGGCCGTGGCGGACCAGCACATCGGGCTGTACGTCAACGAGTTCACCGCCGACCTCGGCGAGGACGGTTACGCGGCGATCCGCGGGCTGCTGACCCGCGCGGCGGCCGAGGGGCTGGTTCCGCCCCTCGGCCCGGACGCGCTGTCGTTCGTCTGAGATCGGCTGGGAGATCGGCCGGGAGATCGGCCGGAAGGCTCCGGAAGGCAGAGTTCAGACGTCGAGCTGATCGGCGACCGCGCGCAGCAGGCCGCCGATCTTCTTGCCGGCCGCCTTGTCGGGGTAGCGGCCGCGCTCCAGCATCGGCGTGATGTTCTCCAGCAGGGTGGTCAGGTCCTGCACGATGGACGCGAGCTCGTCCGGCTTGCGGCGCTGTGCAGCCGCGACGGACGGCGTCGGGTCCAAGATCGCCACCGAGAGCGCCTGGTCTCCGCGCTGACCTGCGACGACGCCGAATTCGACGCGCTGGCCGGGCTTGAGTGCGTCGACGCCGTCGGGAAGCACCGAGGAATGCACGAAGACGTCGCCACCGTCGTCGCGGGAGAGGAAGCCGAAGCCCTTCTCGCTGTTGAACCATTTGACCTTGCCAGTCGGCAAAGCACGCACCCCATCTCAACCCGTATGCCGGAACAAGCCTCAGCAGGTCAGGCTATCCAGTGGTGGTGCTCCCCTGCTGGCAGAAGCCTCCCCAGGTGAAGTACCCCTCGTCAAGCCTGGTCATCCGGACTGCTGTCCAGAAACGGTGCCTGTGTGGCGCACCGTCGGCCGTGGGACGGGCCGCCGGCGCCGGGAACTACCCTGGCGGGGTGAGTACTACACCTTCTGGCGCAGGTGACCGGCTGGTCCGGATCGGCGCGATCGTCTTTTTCCTCGGAGCACTGTGCACGCTGGTCACGGTGGCCCCGCTGTTCCTCGGCACCCGTCCGCTGCCGTCCATCGCGTGGTCGCTGTGCATGCTGATGGGTGTGGGGTTCCTGATCGCCGCGGCGGGCGTGGTGCGGTCGGTGCGGGCGGGGGCGCACAAGAGGTAGGGCCGGGGGCGCCCGACGGCCCGTTTCGGCCGAAGGAGATTTCCTTTCCGCCGTTCGCGGATTTCGTGAATTTCTGTCCGACGCCGAAAGGTGCGCCGGGAATTCCTGACCAACCGTCGGCCATCACTGTGGACTCGGGAGACATTCCATCAGCCCTCGCGAACTCTGGCCCGAAATCAACGACGCCATCGAGGCGCACACCGGCCGCGAATGAACAATTCCAGTGGCAGCCCCGCCACGGGTCACGACGCGCCGCCGTAGAGCGCCCGGAAGTCCAGCAGCGCCCGATGGTCCGGGTCGGATTCCGTCAGCGTGTAGTCGTCCTCGATGACACCGTTCTCGTCCCACTGCTTCGCCCGCAACGCAATGCCGTACTCGTACTCGGCGCTCGGAGTCGCCCTGGGCGGGGACTGCCTCGCCGATGTCGCCATGCTGCGGGCCGAGCCCGACGTGTTCGGCCCGGTGGCATCCGACCCCACGGTCTCACGGCTCATCGACGCCCTCGCCGCAGCCGGACCGAAGGCACTCACCGCGATCCGGTCGGCGCGGGCCGAAGTACGCTCGCAGGTCTGGGAACTGGCCGGGGCGAGAAGTCCGGCCGCCGACGGCTCGGTGATCGTGGACATCGACGGCATGCTCGTCCTTGCGCACTCCGAGAAGCAGGATGCCGCCGCGACCTGGAAGAAGACCTTCGGCCATCATCCGCTCGTCGCGTTCGTCGACCACGGCCAGGCCGGTTCCGGAGAGCCGGTGGCCGCGCTGCTGCGGCCCGGCAACGCCGGCTCCAACACCGCGAGCGATCACATCGAAACCACCCAACTCGCCCTGGCCCAACTCCCCAAGCACCTGCGGCGGGGCCTAAAGACGCTGATCCGCACCGACTCCGCCGGCGGGACCCATGCCTTCCTCGACTGGCTCTCCCGCCGGGGCCGGTGGCTGTCGTATTCCGTCGGAATGACCATCACC
>NZ_JBIBVN010000055.1:0-35042 GCF_043080425.1 Streptomyces sp. NPDC015032
GACAGCCGGGCCACCACCATTCTCACAACCAGCCCGCAACAGAGAAACGGCCCGCCGGAGAAATCGACGGACCGTCATGCAAGATCGAGGCTAGTGTTCTGAGTCGGGAATTCTGTTCAGATAACAGGCGAGGCGTTCGAGGATTTCGTCTGCGGTCTTCGTCCAGACGTAAGGCTTCGGGTCGGTGTTCCAGGCGGCGATCCAGTCGCGGATGTCTTTCTCCAGGGCTCGGACGGACCTGTGAACGCCGCGCCGTATCTGCTTGTTTGTCAGTTCGGCGAACCATCGCTCGACGAGGTTCAGCCAGGATGAGCCGGTCGGTGTGAAGTGCAGATGGAACCGGGGGTGGGCAAGCAGCCACTTCTTGATCGCGGTGGCTTTGTTCACGAGTTCCGACAGCAGATGTGCAGCAGTTTCGACAGCACCCAGGGAGCGTTCAGACTCGAACAGCGCCTGCCGGCCAGAGTGAAGTAGACGGTGGCCCGCCGTGGCCGTCAGCAGGTGCGGATCAGTGTGCCTGCCGGCCCAGGATGCCTGCGACGATGAGGTCGATGCCGGCGATGAACTGCAGCCGGTCGTCATGTTCAAGCCCCTGGTCCGCAACCGCCCGGGTGAAGGGGTAGTCCTCCGGATCGAGCCGGCTCCACGCCTCGGCCACAGTGTCGAGGTACACACCACGTCCGGTATCCGGGTCGAGACCGCGCGCACGTTCGGCGTTCGCGGCGTTCTGGCTGGCGGCACCGAGAATGTAGTGCAGGAGCGCGGTCGTCGCGGTGAACCAGCTACTCGCGGGAGCGCCCAGCGCGCGGACCTGTCGGCCGATGGCCTCGAAAAGGCGCGTCGTCGCCGGACCTGCGGGGTTGTGGGAGAGCTGGGCGGTGAGCTGGGAAGCGAGCCAAGGGTGCCCCGCTATCGCGTCGAAGAGGCCCAGGGCGGTGGCGTGCAGCCCGCTGGCCGGCCCGTCGGCGGGTTCGGTGTCCAGCGAGAGGGTGACGGCCCGGTCGGCGGCCGCAGCCAGCAGCTCGGCCTTGCCGGCCACGTGCCAGTAGATCGCGCCAGGACCGGTGGCCAGGCGTTCGCTCAGGGCCCGGAAGGTCAGGCCGTTTTCACCAGCCGTGTCGAGCACGTCGATGGCGGCCTCGACGATCCGTTCGCGGGAGAGCGCGCTGGCACGTCGCTCGGTCTTCTTCTTCGTCGTTGGTGTTATCACACTGCCAGTTTGACATGCCTGGAATGCCGTTCCATTCTCATTCTGGAACAACGTTCCAGGGGTGATGTCAGTGCGTACTGGAACCCCTGCCGCGACACAGGAGGAGCACGAGATGGACCTACGGGACCAGCCCGCGTACATCATCAAGATGCGCGCCAAGCCCGGACTCGGCGACAAGCTCTTCGAGCTGGCCACCGTGGGGATGGAGAAGTCGGGAGCCTCCGACCGGTTCATCATCGCCCGGGAGGACGACGACCCCGACGTGCTGTGGAACATGGAGGTGTTCCGCAGCCACGAGGCAAAGGACGCCTACGAGAACAGCCCCCTGGCCGACGAACTGCGCGACGAAATCATCGGCCTGCTCGCCGAACCGCCCATGCGCATCGCGGTCCACCCCTACGCCGTCCTGCCCGCCGACCCGACCTGAGCAGACCGGGAAGCCCGCTGCCCGCCGGGACGCCCCCGGCGGGCAGCGCGCGCTTCGGCCCCGACCGCCCTCCTGAGCCGCGCTCTTGGCGGACTTTTCGGCGGCTGCTCAAGAAGCGATGTCCGTCAATCGAACAGCACCTCCGTCGGGGTGCTGTCGAAACTGCTGCACATCTGCTGTCGGAACTCGTGAACAAAGCCAACCGGACAAGTCCTAGCGGGACGGGGCCGTCAGCTGCTCACGTGCCCAGTCGGCGAACGTGGTCAGCGGGATCCCCAGCGCTCGGGCGAACTCGGGCCGCGCCGGCTGGCTGACCGCGTTGTTCCACTCATGTCCGGCGCCCCAGGTCGGCATGCCCGCCGCGAGCGCCTCTTCCACGCTCATCGACGGCGCGACGACGGGCATGCCCCACACCGCGGACAAGGTCTGCGCGATCTGTGTCATCGTGAGCCGGTCGCCGGCCAGCTCCAGCTCCACCTCGTGGAACCGGTCGGGGTCGGTGAGAGCGTGAGCGGCGGCCGCGCCGATGTCCTCAGGCGACACCAGTGCCAGTTCCGTGTCCGGGTGCAGCACCGTGGCCAGGCCACCGCCGGGCCCGTCGGGCACCAGCGCGGGGATGTTCTCCATGAAGAACGCAGGCTTGATCACTGTCCAGCGGTCGAAGCCCGCACTGCGGACCGCCTCCAGGATCGCCTGCTTGGTGTCGAAGTAGCCCTCCATCGCGGCCCACCGCCCTTGGGCCCAGCCGGGGGCCCGGGTGTGCTCACCGACCCCGCTGGTCGAGGACTGGACGAACTGCCGCACTCCCGCCGCTTTCGCCGCGTCGATCAAGTGGGTGGCCTGCTCCAGTTCTCCCGCGAAGTCGACACTGGTCTCGGTCATGGGCGGCATCTGCACCGAGAACACCGCGCGGGCCCCTTCGACGGCCGGGTCCAGGGAGGACCGGTCGGAAAGATCCGCCTTCACCAGTTCAGCGCCCAGCGCCTCGATGGCCTGGGCAGGCTCCGAGTGAGGGTTGCGTACGAGCGCGCGTACCGGCGTACCGGC
The DNA here is from genome assembly GCF_043080425.1 of Streptomyces sp. NPDC015032. Taxonomy (NCBI): domain Bacteria; kingdom Bacillati; phylum Actinomycetota; class Actinomycetes; order Kitasatosporales; family Streptomycetaceae; genus Streptomyces; species Streptomyces sp. NPDC015032. Next base: position 2,685 of record NZ_JBIBVN010000055.1, read on the forward strand.
GGCTAGGAGGGCGCGGGCGGTGGCCCCGCCTTGGCGGCCGGTAGCCCCGGTGACGAGGACAGGTGCGGCGTCGGTGGTCATGTTCTCGCTCCTCGCAGACCGGCGAACAAAAACGGCGGGGGCCACCGTTTTCTTGGGGCTAAAATATGGCGGGGCCCGCCGTTTAGCAAATGAGGAGATCATGACCGGTCAGCGATCGGACGCCCGCCGCAACTACCAGCGCATCCTCGCCGTCGCCGAAGCCGAGGTCGCCACGCACGGCGCCGATGCCTCGCTCGAACAGATTGCCCGCACCGTCGGCGTCGGATCGGCCACCGTGCGCCGTCACTTCCCCACCCGCCAGGCCCTGCTCGAAGCCGTCTTCCAGGAGCGCGTCGAGAACCTCTGCGAGCGCGCCCGCCGACTGAGCGGAACCGACGACAGCCGCGCCGCACTCCTGGACTGGCTCCACGGTCTCGTCGAGTACGCCGTCTCCGCCCGCGGACTCGCCGACGCCCTCGCCTACGAGCCCCCCACCGAAGAACCCGCCCCACACTCCTGCGGCACCGCACTCGAAGAGGCCGGCACGCCCCTGCTCCAGCACGCCATCCGCGACGGGGCGGTCAGGCCCGATGTGACCTTCCACGACCTGCGCACCCTCAGTGTCGGCGTGGCGCTGGCTACCGAACACCACAGCAAACCTGCGGCACAGGCCGACCGCCTCTTCCGCCTTGCCGTCGAAGGGCTCAGCCCTGCGCAGGGGACCACCACGGCCTGAACACGGCAGCCCGCCGGTCACCACCGCCGACGACCCGTCAGAACGTCGGGCCTGCGTCTTCCGCTGCACCGTGACCGCGACGGCGAGGACTTGCGGCTCCGCCCATGATCGGCCGGACAGGACCTAGGCTGCCGTCGTGACTGATGCCCTCCGACCGCCAGGCGACCCGTCCGAGCTCCATCTGCGTATCAGCTTTGCGGACGCGCTGCTCGACACCCCTCATGCGGATGCTCTTGAGCGCTGGGACGTGGCCGTTCTTCACGGCCACGGGGTGCACGACGGCTCCCGGTGCCCTGCCGCGCCCGGCGAGTGCGCCACCCTTCTCTGCCCGGCGTACGCACGGGACGGCATTGAGGTGGGGAGCATGACCTTCTTCCGGGTTCATGTTGATCGTGGCCAGAACGCCTTCTGGGCGCTGGAGGAGGAAACGGAAGAGCTCTACGAGATCGCCCGGGCCGTCCTTGACCCGGACACCGGGAACTTCAACGAGTCCGCCAACGAGGAGCTGGAGTACGTGGGATCTGGCCTGCTCGTCATGGATCGCGTCACCTTGGACGAAGACTGGCGTGGGCACGGCCTTGGTGTGGTCCTCGCGCTGGAGGCAATCCTCCGGCTGATGCCAGGGTGCCGTGCCATCGTGTGCTCGCCGGGCGTCACCGACCTCACCGGCGCGCGTTTGCGTGATCAAGCTGAGTGGGAGCGCGTGACAGCCAAAATCACTCGCGGCTGGGAGGGCCTCGGCTTCCGCCACCACCAGGGAACGGTCTACCTCCTCTCTCCAGCCTCCGAGGTCCTGGAGGCTCAGCGTGATGTGCTGCGCCGGCGACTCGCGGCACTCGGCGCATCCTGGCGGGCGGCGCAGTCCGTAGCCTCGTAGCGGGCGGTGTATCCCATCGGATGGGCGGTGACCGTCGCTTCGAGAGCGAAGATGAGATGTCGTTGACTCTTAAGACTTACGGTTCGACTCTTAAGACTTACGGTTCAGGTCCCGTGGACTACCGCAATCAACTACGCTCGGGATTACCCGCCAAGAGATGAGAACCTAAGCAACTCTTTCTGCGAACAGATGAGATGCCGTGCAGGGCTTGACCGCCAACAAGCTTTTGCTCGTTCTTCGCAGAACAGGATGCCCCTGTCCTACACCAGGTCGGTGCAGGACAGGGGTCCTGTGGAAGCGGCCGCAGAGCCGCCGACCCCGATGGCTCAAACATCGGGGTCGGCTTCTACGCTACGACGTCCACGATCTTGGCCGCCACCGCAGATACGAATGCAGCGATGACGATCAGTGCGAGATCGCGTCGGCCGAGCCGGTGAAGCCACTCCGTGTGCTTGCGCATGCAGAACCTCCTGCGCGTTGTCCCGATCCGGGGTGGCCGGGACATGGGTGAGTGCAGGAGGACTGTGCGTAGGCACGAGCTGAGGGTATGACGAACAGGGCTGCGTGCGGCGGCATTTGGTGAAAATGGGGCTGCTTTGGCATGAGTGAACAGGCCGACGCCAGTCTCAGTCCCGTGGCCGACCGGGCACGGAGCGGCGACTGGCCGTGAGAGTTGGCCACGCGATCTGAGATCCCACAGAGAACGCAGAATGCAGTTCGCCCGGGGCAGACAGGAAAGATCCCCGAATGACTGGCCAACGCCTGCGAGACCATGTCAACGTAGACGACCTTGCAGGAAATCCCAGGTCAGAGAGGTGATTGCCTGTGACTGTGACTCCGATTAATCCTGGATTCTCCGCCACAGCCGAATCCCTGCGGCTGCGTGATTGGCGGCTCGGCCCAGGCCAGCCCACGCTCGTCCTGGACCAGTTCTCGGGCGAGGACTTCCACCTGATTGTGGACGACCGAGCAGATGTGCATGTCAGCAGCAAGGATGGCTGCTTCTACCTCGGCTGGTTCCCGCTCGGTCGCCCCGGCAGCAACGGCGAGGGATGGATAGTCGCCGTCACCGGCACGGCCAACGTACGCGGCTACCGCATGTCTTTTGGTACCGAGACACCGGCAGAGATCGTCGCCGCCGCCGTGGCGCGCGTACTGGAGACCTCGCGGCGACTGTGATGGCCGGACGTCTTCCGCTGGCGGTGTTGCCTGTATCTGGTGGCATCACGCGCCCTACCCCATCGCGCCAGCACATTCTGGGAGGATGCTCGTGAATCGCACGGACATGACCGTCGGAGACCTCATAGACCTCTTGTTCGCCTGCGACCGGAGCACTCCGGTCCGGTTGGCAATGAACCCCTTCTTCCCGATGGCTCACCGAGTAGAGCAGGTCGTGCTGTCTGCGGACGAAACCGGACAGCCCGTGGTCTACATCGCTGAAGGACGGGAAGCGGACACCCAGCTCGGTCATCTGCCACCCGAAGTCGCCGTTGCCCTGGCCTGGCAGGCCCCGGTCCAGGCACCCCTGCGCCGCCCCCGCCGCAGGGCTGGCGGTGAGTAGATCCGAACCTAGCCTTTGGAGGCGCTTCTGTACCCCGAAGTCCCGCTCGACCAGCCCTCCCCGACCGGCGCCCAGCCAGCGTACTGGGTCGGCCCCCGGCACCTGGCCGGTGACGACGGACATCTCTACGACGCCGTCGCCGATCCGCTCTCCGGCTTGGGTTGGATGAGTCTGGCGATCGTCCGTGGCCGGCACGAACCGGACGAGGCGCCGGAGGACCGACAGGTCCTGCGCAGCACCGTCCTGCACGTCAGCCCCGACGCTCTCCGATGGGCCCAGTGGGTGTTGCCGGACGAGCCGTTCCACCTGGGGGACCTGCCGATCGCCTGGCAGGTCTCCGCCCGCGCGGACAGGAGCAGCCCGCTCGCCGCATGGTCGGCCTACTTCACGCCCAACGTTCCCGGGGAGGTCCTCGTCGACTTCCTCGTCGCGCTCGATGCCCGCGACCAGCCTGCTGTCCCGCTCGCCGGCCCCGAGCTGGTCCTCGACGCCGTCGCCGTACACGGATGGCTCCGCGACATCGACCAGCCCCAGGCGGCGGCGACGGACCCGACGTTCACCTCCCGCCTAAGACTCGGCGAGGTGCCGCACCTCATCCAGGACGCCGACCCGCGCGTCCTGATCACCGAGGCCGACGAGGCGGGACCGGCCGGATGGCAGGCATGGGCGGAGCCCGCACTGGGTGCACCGTGCCTGTGGGCGGTGTCCTTCGGCGCCAGCGCGCCCCACGACCTGGTCGCCGCCTTCGCCGCTTCGCTCAGCTCGACCGCACCGGTACTACGCCGAGTGCTGCCCGAGGCCACGCAGGAGCGACTCCTGCGTGCGCCGGCCAGCTAGCCTTCAGTGCCCGCCGTCGACCCGTCGTAAGCAGCCCGGCCTCTTTCCGATGGGAGGCCGGGCTTCTTGCTTTTCGGTGAGAGGTTGTACGCAAACGGGCTGCTGCCCCCGACCGCGAAGCGAGGGTCGGGGGCAGCAGCATGTCGTGCGACCGGGTCAGCTGGCCGCTGTCGCCTTGGCGAGGGCCTTGTCGAGATGGCGGTCGACGAGGTCTGGGGAGCCGGAGACGATCAGCAGCACGCTGCCGTCGCGGATCGCGGTCTGCTTCACCATGGTGTTCTGCCCACCGGTGGAGAACGTCAGCAGCTGGCTCCACTGCTCGTCACCGAGTTGGTGAGGTGCGGTCAGCTTCTGTGTGGCCATGTCGATCGCGGTCCCGCCGGCGACGACCTGATACGTCGGGCACCCGGTCATGGCGTCGAAGATCCGGCCGATGCTTTCCGACAGCTTCCCGGCGCTGTCGCTGTACAGCTCCTCGGTGAACTCCGAGTTGCTGCCTCCCGTGTAGGTGAAGACGGCCTTCGCCTGGTGCGGGAAAGTTAGTGATCCACCGGTTGCGGCATCGCCGCCCAGCTCGTTCAGAGCGGGGCAGCCGACGACAGTCACGTCGTCGTGCCGGGCGGAGCGATCCGGCTTGCGAAGGTAGCCGCTGCCGAGGTCGCTCTCGACGAGCAGGCGCGTCTTCAATGCGGCGGAGGACAGCGGAGCGGTGTTCTGGGCGGCACCGGCCGGTGGCCCAGCCTGGGCGGAGGAGACGGTGGCGGGCTTGGCTCCGGTGGTGTCGGTGGAGCAGGCGGGCACGGTGAGGAGCGTGAGGGCGGTGAAGCCGAGGGCGGCGGTGTGGCGAACGCGCATGCTGGAACTGACCCCTTGGTTAGGCGACGGGTGGTCAGTGCGGGCCCGGGGCCCGGTTGGGTCGTAGGAGTGGGGGTCAGTGGCCGAGGTGGCGCAGGCAGTCCTCGAACGTGGCGTGCCTCGTGCCCTCAGCGCCAGTGTGCCGGTTGTACCAGGCGGTGTCGAGACGGATCTCCTGCTGCTGGTGGCCGGCCCGGCAGCGCAGCCAGATCTGGTCGCGGGTAGAAAGGACGAGCCAGTCCCGGTATGCGCCGCACTCGGCACAAGCGACCATCTCGCCATCGATGACGAGGGGCTGCTTCCAGGAGGTCATTCGGCCATCGAGCTGGTCGTGGCTGGGGACGCGCAGCTCCGGCGGGAGGAAGTCGTCCACCGTGGTGGACGACTCGGCGTGCTCCGGTTCGGCAGGCGCTCGCTCGATCTCCGGCGGTACTTGGCCCTCCAGCTGCGCCGACAGCGCGGAGTACCGGCTCTGCATCTCGCTGGGCTCCGCGGCCCGGCGGCGTATCCGGTGAAACACCCTGGCGTCTCCTTCGATTCGTCCTGCACGCGTCATGATCGTCCCTCACGTCGCGGACGGTTTCAATTCACAAAGTCCACAGTCATGTTCCACGAGGCTGGAAGATGGTCCCGAGCCACCTCACCACCTCGCACCGAGCTTCTTTGTCCGATTCTTCGGCCGCTTCGACGTCAGCGACGACCGTGCGTAGACGCTGCCGCAGTTTGGGGAGTTCATCGTGTGTTGCCTGCTGCTTCTTCGCCGCGGTGCGGGCCAGGTGAGGTGGGGCGGGTCGCTGCAGGGCGCATGGCGGACGGACCCTTCGCCGTGCCGTGTTCGGACGCTCCAGAGGTGTCGGCAGGCAGATCGGCGAGATGCCGCAGTCGCCACACCAGTACGTCGCTGACCGAGTCTGCGGTGTCGAGTTCGCGGCGCTTTGCTGCGTCGGCCAGGAGGGTGGCTGGGTCGTGGCCGGTGGCTTCGGCGTCCGCGATGGTCGTGGCCAGGGCGTACCAGCTGGGCTCGGTGAGAATCTTCTCGGCCAGTTCTGGCAGCGTCTCGCGCAGCATCGCTGTCTGCCGCTGGAGCAGGGGGCGATTCAGGCGCTGGCCGCGCTGGTAGAGCGCCGTGAGGGGCTGAGTGGCGGCGGCCCGATAGGCGGAGCGCAGGTGTTCGGCGGCCTGGAGGGCGGCGGCGGCCTGCTGCGCGTGGCCGTTCTTCGCGTGCCAGTGCATGGCTGCGGTGACGAGGAAGAACAGCATGTCGATCGCCATGGCGGTGGTTGCGCCGTCCTCGCCGCGGCCGAGGGCGGGACCGCCGTGGACGAGGTCGCGGGCGGCCTGACGCAGGGCACGGTCGTGTCCCCGCTCGGCACGGGTGTGGGAGCGGGAGGCGCGCTCGTACGCGGCGGCGGCGTCGCGCAGTTCGCGACGGGTGTGGGCGGCGGACGTTTTCGCGAGCGCGTCCAGTACCTCGCCGGCTGACGCGATGTACGCGGCGGCGACGGTGTCCCGCCCCTGTTCGATGATCGTTATCGCCGTCCATGCGGCTGATGCGGTCTGCCGACGCGCGGCAGACGGGCTGTTCGGTGCAGCCAGGCCGGGAGTACCTGTGGGTGGGATTTGGGCCGAGTGGTCGGTGGACCAGCGCTCCCGTATCCGGGGCAGGGACAGGTCGGGGGCGAGGCGCGCGCCCGGGTAGAACACGGGCTCGCCGTCCTTGTTGCGATCGTCGGGAAGAGCCACCTTGTAGCCGAGCAAGTCGCCGGAGGGGGCTTCTCGGGTGCGGATCAGGAGACCGGCGGCGGCCAGCCGGCTGAAGAATTCCTCTTCGCTCCGGGCGCCGGTCACCGCTTGGCGTACGGTCTCGCGTAGTTCCTCCCGTGCGGTGCGCTTGCGGCCCTGACGCTTTGCCTTGTGGCGTTCGGCGCTGGTGGGGCGCTTCGCTGCCGTGCCGTCCCCCTTGTTGAGGCGACGCAGGCCGAGCTCTGCTTCGAGGGTGCGGGCCTGGGCCTGGACGCGGACGGCGTCGTTGTCGAGGTCGGGTTTGTATCCGTCCTCGCGGACGAGGGTGGCGACGATGTGGATGTGGTCGTCGGCGTGCCGGACTGCTGCCCACCGGCAGCCCGCGCCCGTATCCGGGGCGTCGATACCGGCAGCGGTCACCATGCGACGGGCGACATCGCCCCACTCTTCGTCCGTCAGGATCCGGTCCTCGGCGCTGTTGCGCACGGACAGGTGCCACACATGCTTCTTCGGCCGCAGGGCCTGGTCGATGTTCTCGACGGGCTGGTCCAGGAGCTGCTGGAGCTGCTTCAGGGTTGCGGTGGCGTCGCGGCCGGGGTCGGGAGCGTTGTGGTCCCAGGAAGCGACCAGGTGCGGGTCGGTGTGTTCCTCGAACTTGCCGGGCCCGTATAGGTAATAGAGGAGGCCGATGGTGCGCTGGCCGCGCTTCTGGATCCGGGGAATCACGCTGCTGTCCTCGATCGATTGGTCAAATGGGATGGTCAGTGGGAAGGAGGCGTTCCATGTGTCGGGGGCGGGAAGTTCCGACGCATGAGCTGGATATCGCCTCTTGCCGCGCTGCTGGGAGTCCTGCTCGGGGCCGGTGCGACGGCGCTTGCGGATCGTCGGCGGTGGCGTCGGGAGGCGGTCGTGCGCCTGCTGGAGCTGCGTACAGAGCTGTATGCCGAGTACCTGGTCGCGATGGAGGAAACGGGAAGGGATCTTTTGCGCGTGCTGCGGACCACGTCGGCCGACGAACGCGAGACGTTGGCCGAAGCGGCATTTTCCGGCTTCAGCCTCGGTGGCACACGACAGCGGATCCACGTCCTGGCTCCGCTCGATGTCGTTCGGGCGGCCGACGAGGTCTTTCGGGGTCTGCGACGTGCCCGCGACTACGTCACGACTGCGGACCCACGGGACACAGCAGGGATCCTCGCCCTGAAGGGCGAGGTCGGAGTGCTCCGCGACTGCTTCCAGGAAGCGGTCCGGCGCGACATCCGCGGCCTGCTGGTCGGCGGGGCCTCGTGGTCTGCATGAGCCGCTCGATCAATCCTGTTCCAGCATCCGGTCGGTGACTGCCTGCACGCGGGCGACTGCTCGCTGAACGGCCGAAACGACGACGTCGATTTCCGCCGGCTGTCCGCCGCTGTTGATGGCACGGGTGACCTGGTTCAAGTTGTTGCCGACCTGCCCGAGATGACGACGGGCGGCGAACAGCTCGGCTATCAGGTCTCGGTGGCCTGCGATGACCGCGGCGGTGTTCTCGGAGTCGTCGGCGGCAGCGAGGCCGGCGCGCACGAGGTAGGCGGGCAGGCTCTTGCGTGAAGTACGTGCTGCGGTGGTCAGCCTGCTCCATTCGTCGTCGTTGAGACGGATGTTGCAGATGCGTGCGCGCTTGTTCTTCTGGGGGGAGCGCTTACGCGCGGTGGGTGCGGGAGCGGCGCTTGCGTGGCGCGGCGGCTTCTCCACCCCTGGCTGCGATCCGCCCTCGGTCGCCGCCTGACGGTCCAGCGCCCCCCGGTGCTGGTCCGCTCCCGCCACCCCTGGGGCGGGAGAAGGCCAAGCTGCCTTCCCCGGCGGGGAAGAGTAGCTTGGCCGATAACTTGCTTTCCCTGAGACCGAGTTGAGGTCACGAGCAGGTTCCGGGGTGTTGGCGTTCCGGGGCGGATGCGTCATCGGGATTCGGGCCTCGCAGAGCGGATGCGGTGCTGGATGGTGGCGGCCAGGTCGACAACATCGACCGGTCCCATGAGGACACGGACGGGGCCGTCGTGCTGGAACTGGACGAGCCACTGGCCCGTAGGAGCGAGAACTGCGGTGTGAAGGAGCCCTCGGCGGACAAGGACGTCCGCCCAGGCGCTGGCCTCGGCGGTCGTGGGCTCGGATGAGCGGGTGGGGTGCGGGATCACGTGTGTCTCCTGGAGCGGGGCGGTGGCCCGGCAAACAGCCGGGCCACCGTCGCGGGTTGGGGCGTTGAGCTGGGGTTTTACTGGTTCAGCCGCACTCAGGGCAGCGCCCGACGTGGCTGGTGAGTGCCCTGGCCATCCGCGCTTTCGTGGACGCGGCTTGCTTCGCGCTGGACTTTGCTGCCGGCCTGCCCTGGTGCCGTTCGGAATGGGCGAGCATGTAGCCGATCTCCCGCTCGTACTCAGCGCGGACGGTGTCGAACCGGTGGCAGGTCTTCATCGGACGGTGCTCCTTGTCTTCTTGGTGTTATCGCTCCGCAGTTCCCGGAGGACGAGGCTCAGCCGCTCATTCCGGCCGCCCCGAAGGCCCTCGCGTCGCAGGATCTCCCGGAGCTGGACCCGAGTTATGGCCTCGTTGCCGTCCCGTTCAAGCAGGGACGGCACGTGGGGGCGGACCTGCTGGACGAGCTCGTCCACGGATTGCTCCGGCTCACGCGGCAGACGCTGCGTCTGCGGGCTGCGGGACCGGCCACTTCGCTTCCCTTTGATCTTTGTGGTCGGCTTCCGCCGGAGGGGCACCTTGTGTCCCCGGTCCCCGGTGGGTTCGGTCTCCGTGTCGGTGTCGGTCGGTCCCCGGTCCCCGGTGGGTTCGGTCTCCGTGTCGGTGTCGGTCGGTCCCCGGTCCCCGGTGGGTTCGGTCCCCGACTCGGCGGCGGACGGTCCCCGATGAGAATCAGGGCCCTGAGCAGGTACTTCTCGCGTAGGAAGGTCGGTCCCCACGCTTCCGACGCTCCCCGCCGAGGCTTCCAAATCGGCGGGACCGGTCCCCGGGACCGTGTCCGTCTCCGGGGCCCCGGTCCCCACTCTGGTCCCACCGTTGTCGCCCTCGGTCCCCGCGCTTGACGACACCTTCGAGTCCGCGATCTCGGGGACCGGTCCCCTTGAGTTGGTCGGTCCCCGGTCCCCGTCCGACTCGTCGGGACCGGCTACGGGGACGGGTGCTCTCGTGGTCTGCGGCAAGGGGGCCGTGGCTGTTGCGGTGCTGTGTTCCGGGGACCAGGGTGAGGGCAGCGGGACTGTGGCGAGCGCGAGCGCGTGCCGTCGGGCGGCGAGCTGATCGAGCAGTTGCGCGCGCTGCAGGGGATCGGTGCCGACCGAAGCCCTGCCGACCGCCTTCGACAGCCGCCGGGTAAGCCGTCGGCCGCGCCGGCTCCGCTGTTGCTCGGGTGTGCGCCCTGCGAGGCGGGCGGCCAGGGCGACCGCGCGGCTGGTGGCCCGGTCCCGGGTGATCTGCGCGGCGTCGCGGTCTCGCGCGGCGATGCCGAGGCGGGACAGCAGCCGCTCGCGCGCCTCCCGCCCCAGGGTGGCGATCAACCCGTGGGAGGCGGCGCCCGGGGTGCGCAGGCGCAGTTCGATTCCCATGGCTTGGTGCCACAGCATCGCTGCCATGACTGGCCCGACGAAGGCTCGGACCGTGCCCCCGATGAGACCGCTCTCGGCATAGGCGGGGATCACCTGCACTCCGGTGATCACCCAGACCAGAGTGCCCGGCAGACCGGGGGCGCCCTGGGTGGCGAGATTTTGCCGTGCCATCAGCGCGGTTGCGAAGAGCGCAAGTTCAGCCGCGGCGAACATGCCGACCCGCTCGGCGGTGCCGGCCATGTCGAGGTAGTCGGCGGCGAAGCGCCAGCTCGTGTCGGCACTGTAGGCGGTGCAGCCGAGGGCGGCGACGGCCGCGACCTTGACCGCCGGGCCGCCGAAACGTTTCTGCGACGTGTTCCGGCGTCGGATCGTCCAGGCGGCCAGCACCAGGGCGAAGGCGGCGGGCACGCCGGCCGCGAGGAGGAGAGAGAGGTCCGGAGCGGCGCTGAGGGACAGGACGGGATGGGTCATGCGGCCTTTCCGAGAGGGGTGTGCGACGCGGTGGACGTCACCGGGCGGCAGACCGGCTGGCGTGTGCCGGGCTTGGCGGGCGAAGGGCCGCCTGCGGGCGGGGTGGCCTTCTGCCGCTGTTTCTTGGGCCGGGGCACGCCGTGGGTGCGGTCGCGGTCGAACACCTTGTTGGCGGCCTGACGGAGTAGGTCACGGGCGTGCGTGTGGCTGATCCGCAGAGCGACGGCGAGCCGGCCGGGCCGCCATCCCCGGACGTAGGCGTGGTCGATGACGATCTGCCGCTCGGCCGCGGTCAGGTGTACGTCGCGTCCCACGAAGAAGGCCGTCACACGTTGGTAGTCGAGGCGCTGGGCCAGTCCGTCGTGCCAGGGGCCTCGCTCGGCCTCGGTGAGCCCGCCCCAGATGCCTTCTTTGAGCCCGTTCTCCAAGGCGTAGTTGAGGCAGTCGCGGCGTACTGGGCACCAGCCGCACAACTCCTTGGCCTCGGCGATGTCTTCGTGGGCCCGGGGGCCCGGGAAGAACACCGCGTCAGCGTCCTCGACATCCATGCCGTGGCACGCACCGTGGGTGTGCCAGCTGGTGTCGCCGATACCGCGCAGTCCGCTGGGCGGCGTGTTGTAGGTGGTGATGTGGCGCAAGGCGGTCTCCGATGTGCTGCTGCGTCGGCCGGTCGTGCCGTCGCAGCCGGGGCGAGGAGGTGGTGCTGTGGCCCATGCACCGGACGGGGTGCATCGGCGTGCCGGTCAGGCCATCGAAGGCTGCGAAGCGGCCTGGTCCTGCTGGGCGGCGGCGAGGTCGAGGCGGCTGGGATGCGGGCTGGCCAGTGGCGCATTGCCCCGCGCTCCGCCATCGGCACCGACCCGCCTGCGGGAGCACGGCTCGCCTGGCTGGGCCTGGCACCATTCGCAGCGGACCGAGAGAGCATCCAGCTTCCCCTGGGCCACCGCTGCCTCGCGGGCCACGCGGGCGGTTCGCCAGGGCGCCAGGGTGGCCCGGGCCGCAGCCGGTATGCAGGAGCCGACTTCCCGCAACCGAGCCTCCAACTCCGGGTCGACCTCGCGGCGACCGCTGGTGATCCCCCGGGCCTGCACGGGCTGGGAGATACCGAGGGCCACGGCCCGCCGAGTGCCGACCAGCTCGGCGGTCCAGGCCGCTTGGTCGTCCGGATCAACGCTGGGAGTGGGGTCGGAGTGCCGGCCCAGACGGTCGCGCCGGTATTTCTCCCACGGGCGGCCGATGTCCGAGGGCAGGATCTGGTACGCCGAGAGCCGGACGTGCTGTCGGACAGCGACGCGGGCGTCCCAGCCGTGCGGCGTGGCCATCGGCACGTCGCCGAGCAGCTCGTGCCACTGGGCGAGCTGGTCGCGGGCCTCGCCCGGATCGGTGCGGATGGTGCGGGGGTCAAGCCGGCCGATGTAGGCCAGCAGGGCGGCGATTTCGCGGCGATCCATGGGGTAGCTACTCCGTTCCGGTCGGCTCTTCGAGGGCGGCGAGGAGAGCAGCTTGGTGCGCCTCGGTCCGAGTCATGCCGGCCGGCTGAGCGTGGCCCTTGCCCGGCAGGGCGTAGAGGTTTGGGTGCCCCGGAGCATGCTCTCGGGCGATCCAGGAGCGCCAGTCGGCAGCCCAGGCTCCCGGTGACCGCGGCTTGAAGTTGGCACGGTGGACTCGCCACTTCGCATCGGCTGCCTGCAGGCCCTCCTCGCCGAGGCGGTCGAGGTGTCCCTGCTGGCGGGTCCAGGCGTGGGTGTCTGGGTCGACCTGCCACTCGCTGGCCGGGGTGACGGCGGTACCACTACTGCTGTACCTCCGGTTCAATTCCGGTTCACTACGGTTCTGTGTGCCGGATTCCGGCATACCGCTGTGCCGGGTTCCGGTACGTCGAGGTGCCGGTTTCCGTCGGGACCTGCCGGTTTCCGGACCTGCCGGTTTCCGGCCCTTCGCGGGGGATTCCGGTACCTCACGCGGGCGGATTCCGTACCGCCGCAGCGCTGAGATGCGGAGCGGCAGGCCGGCTTCGTCAGCCGACGCCGGGTCGGTGTCCTCTTCCTGCTCCCTCGCAGCTCGTGCCGCGGCCTTCGCAGCAAGAGGCAGGCGGTAGACCGTGCTGCGCTGGGGACCGGTGAGGTCGTCGAGCTGCTCCAGCTCACCGTCTTCGAGCAGTCGGCCGATGGCTTCTCGCACTGTGGATACGGAGGCGCGCGTTCGCTTGGCCAGACTGGACAGTGAGGCCCACGAGACGCACTGCTCGTCGCCAGCCCGGTCGGCGATCGACAGCAGGACCAGGCGCGCGTTTCCCCGGCTGGCGCTGTGCTCCCACACCCACTCGCGGGCGTCGGCGCTCATCGGCCGCTCCTACGCGTCAGGCAGGGGGCGTGTGCCGGTTCAATGGAGGTTTGGGCGGCTGCCGTGCAGGTCAGACCGCAGGGACTTTTGCGCATGGCGCAGCGCATGCAAGACTCTCCCGTGGTTGCCACGCTGACGCGCCCCGTGGAAGGGATCAGCGTGGTGATGGTGGCGACTTCGCCCTTGCCGGGGCGGATATGCCGTTCAGCATTCGGCGTCCGGGAGTTGCACCTCTCGGGCGCCGAGCGCTGTGGATCCGGGCCTACGAGGTCCCGAGTGGCCGCATGTTGCCATTCCGCTTTCGTCGAGCCGGGCGGGCTGCCCGGGGGACGACGAACATGCCACGACCCTGCCGTCAAGATCCAGACTTGGTTCTTAATCCTTGTAGAAGTCGCGCGGCGGCGAGTGGCGCGTGGTGGTGGCTCATCAGCGGTCCTTGGGCATAAGGGGACACCTCAGGGCGTCGGCCGGCGGCCCCCTGACATGCGCGGCAACACTTTGGTGTTGCTGTGCGTGGAACTTCACCAAAGTGATCCAGGAGTGTCAATACTGAAGTGTTCCGTGGTGCGACTTGAGTGCAGATGTCTACTAGAGTGGCGCTTGAGTGTGGGGGCGTCGATGAGAGGAGCCGGGTGATGGCGGAGGACAGCGGATCGGCCGATGCGTCTGCCGCGGCGCTCGGAGGGCAGCCCAGCCTCGCCGAGAGGCTCAACCGCCTCTTCGATAGGAAGAACCCGGCGACCGGGAACCGGTACACCAACGCCGAGGTGTCTCGGGCTATTGCCGACGCCGCCGGTGAGTGGGACGGCATCACGGTGGCGGCGAGCACCATCGCATCGATCCGCTCCGGCGCGAAGCCCAACCCGACGAAAAACACGATCGAGGCTCTGGCGCGTCACTTCAAGGTCAAGCCCGAATACTTCTTTCCCGATTTTGATGCCGAGGAAGTTGAGAAGGTCCCGGCGGCTTTCGAACTGATCGAGGCCGTCAGGGACAGTGAAGTCCGCGGGATTGCACTGCGAGCCCACGGCCTCTCGGCCGACAGCTTGAGGATGATCGCGTCGGTGGTCACTCAGGCGCGCCGCCTGGAAGGGCTCGACAATCCTGGCGAGTGACGTGACCTAGCTCACTTAGTATACCGTTTTGACGGTTTTGCCTTCTTGAGTCCTTAAAGATCTCCTTGGTTTGTAGTGCGCCTTGTGTAAGGCTCCGCTCAGGCCACAAGGAATTCGCGTGCGCCCCTCAAAGACTGTGAAAATGCTTTTGCTCGGGGGAGCAAGGATCTCGTTTCATGTTTAATCGGCGCTATGTGCGAAGAGAAGCGCAGCTGAGAAGACAATGCGAGGTGCAACTGCAGGGCATCGAAATACCTGACCCCTATGCGGTGGATGAAATATGCCATCAGTTGGCGATCAGGCGCGGGCGCCCTCTGCACCTCCATGAATTGCCAGACCGGGGTGGCGTGGATACCCCGTGCGGAATTGTGCTCGCGTTTGACAGTGAAGATCACATATTTCACGTCGCGGCGACGAGCGAGCGCCATCGCGCACAAATAGTGCGCCACGAATTGGCACACCTCCTGCTCGGGCACGCCGGCGACAACGTGAGCGTCGTGGAGTCGCTCCTGTCGATCATGCCGGAGAGCGTCGACCCCTCCGCCGTGCTCACTGTACTTGGCCGGACCAGTTACGACAGCGAGACCGAGTACGACGCCGAGATGGCTGCCACGTGCCTCGGGCAACTGTTTCAGGAGCTCGCCCACTCCGGCCGGGACAAGGGGCGGTCCGGCGCCATGGCGCGACTGGACGACGCCCTGGTCCATCCCAGAAAGAACCGCCGCTCATGAACGCCCCCACCATCATCGCCTGCGCGCTGTGGCTCGTAACCCTGTGGCGCCTGCCGTCCATCCGCCACTCCCACAAGCAACGCAGCCTCGCACTCACGCTCGCGGCCCTGGCTGCGGCGATGACCCTCGAAGTCCCTGAGATCAAGGCAGCCATCAACGACCACGTCGGTGTCACCGGGGTGCCCCCGCTGCTGAAGCACCTCCTCGGTGTCACCTCCGCCGCATACCTCCTCGACTTCGTCATCGCCGTCGTCCGGCCGCAGGGCCTGGCACGCCGCACCCGGATCACGGCAATCGGCACCACTCTGCCCCTCATGCTCGCCTTCTACGCGCTGGCCAACTGGATGCCAGGAGGGGCCGTGAGGGTCGGAGAGGGTAAGCGCGCCATATACCCAGTTCTCTACATGGCCGTCTTCACGCTGTACATCGGCGTGGCCATGATCGTTGCGACATGGCTGTTCCTCGGAGGAGTTCGGCACAGTCGCACCCTCCTTGGGAAAGCCGGCCTCGGGCTCCTGGGGCTCGGCACCATGCTCGGGAGCCTCTACGCCCTGCAGCGCATCGGATTCGTCACTGTGCAACTCTCCACGGGGGCCGAGAATCCCGAGCTGGAAGATCTTCTCTCCACGAACCTCAAGCAACTGGCCATCTTGTCGATTGCGCTAGGCGTTTGCCTGCCGCCGCTTTCCGTCGCCGTGGAGTACGTCGCGTCCTGGAACACGCTTCGCCGCCTCCAGCCCCTGTGGCGTCAACTCACGGAGGCAGCACCTTACGTAGTTCTCTCCGCGTCCATCGCCAAGAGGCGCGTCCCCTTCAGGCTTGAACGCTGCGTCATCGAGATTGAAGATGCCGGCCTCGCGCTCCGTGAGTACGTTTCGGTCGAGCTCCACGAGCGCGCCCGATCCTTCGCCCAGCGAAGTGGCATGCATGGTGCAGAGATTGACGTTGTCGCGGAAGCGTCCTGGCTTTCCGTCGCTGCGCGAACTGCACCAACAGGGGTTCAACTTAAGGGAGTTACGTACCCGCCGCTCGGTGTCACTGGAAGGGGCCGGTCGAGCGAAATCGCGTGGCTTCGCGCTGTATCCCGCGCTTACTCGTCCTCGCCAGTTGTTGCCGAATTCTCCCGCCAGGAAGACCCGTCTGCCACCGTCCTTGCGGTCGGCCAGGAAAGGACCTCTCGCCGTGGCAACTGAAATTCGGAACCAAGAGTCCAAGCTGGCACGCCGGGTCACGGACTGGCTTGAGCCTAAGAACTGGATCATCGCCGTCACGCTCCTGATCGGCTGGCACGCCGCCCAGTGGACCGGAGTTGCGTGGGGAGCTGTCGGCGCGCTCTTCGCCGCCATCATTCCCATCGCCTTCATCAAGTACGGCATCCGACAGGGCCATTGGGGCGATCGTCATGTCGGGGCCAAGCGCGCCAGGCTGATCGTCATGGCCGTCATCCTGCTCTCCGTAGCCACAGGCATCGTGGTGATGGTTGTATGTGGGGCACCGCGCACGATGATCGCGCTCATCGTGTCAATGCTCGCCACTCTGGCGATCCTCGCTGTGGTCACACTGGTATGGAAGATCTCGGTGCACCAGGCGGTATCAGCCGGAGCTTGCGCCATGCTGATCCAGACCTACGGGGCTTGGATGGCCCTTGGATTCCTCCTGGTCATCATCGTCGGATGGTCCCGAGCCGAACTGCGAGACCATACTCGCGCCCAGGTCATCGCAGGCACGGTCGTCGGCACCGTTGTGGCCGCAGCCGTATTCCAGTTGGCGCGATGATGATCTGCAGGGAGCCTCCGCCAGCTACGCGGCCGAGCCGTCGCTGGCCCTCACGCGCAGGAACATCTGGAGGAGCAGCCGCCGGTCGGAGGCCGGGACAGTCTCCTGACCGTTGTGGAGTGCCTCCCGAAAACAGCACTTGCAGTCGGCGGTATGGGCGAAGTCGGAACACGCCGCGGCCTGTACGGCTGGCGGTGAACAGACCGCGCCGTCGGCTCGTAAGGCGATCCTTGCGCCGTTGGACGGACGCCTGCTGACTTTGGGGTCTCGGGGGCTGGGATCTGTGTCGGGACCGGTGACGCGGTCCATCCGGACTGCTGGTGACCCTGTGCCACCTCGTTGGCGCGTCGGTCGGTGTCGGGGACTGCAGAGGGCCGGGCGGATTGCCTGCGTTTCCACGGTGGCGGGGCGTGTCGTACTGGTCAGGCAGGCCGGGGGAGCATCGCGCTGGTATGCGACGGTCCGTGGCTCAGGCGATAGAGACCAGTGTGATGCGGTGGCCTCTTCCCGGTCCCGCATCCGCTGTACCGGCCGGCGGCCCGATGCCTGCCCGGCCCCCCCGGGGTTGCCGGACGGTGGGACCTGTCCCCGAGTGGTGGACACCTCTGAGCCCGGCCCCGCCAGGGGCCGGGGAGGAGGGATCTCTTAGAGTGCGGTACGTGACCTTATGCCTGGCTTGTCATCGCTCGATGGGGTGACGTTGGGGCGTCATGGTCGGTCAAGCGTTCGGGATTCGCTTGGGTGACGGGATGGGTGATCGCAAGCCGTACTCGAGTGATGTCTCCGACGAGCAGTGAGTGTTAGTCGAGCCCGTGATCAGTGCTTGGAAGGCCGGGCACCCGTCGATCGGTGGTCACCAGGGCAGATACGCGATGCGGGAGATCGTGAACGCGATTCTGTACCAGGACTGCACCGGCTGTCAGCGGGATCTGTTGCCCCACGATCTGCCGCCCGCCGGTGCGGTGAAGTACTACTGCTACAAATGGCGCGACGACGGTACCGACCAGACCATCCACGATCTTCTGCGATGGCAACTACGGGAGAAGAAGCGGCGATTAGCCGACCCGAGCCTCGTCGTTCTGGACACGCAGAGTATTCATGCAGCCGTCGGTGTGCTGGCCACCACGACCGGCCGGGATGCCGCGAAGAGGGTGCCGGGCCGCAAGAGATGCCTGGCCGTGGACGTTTTGGGCCTGGTCGTCGAGGCAGTCGTGCTGCCAGCTTCCGCGCACGATAACGCCGCCGGTATCGCGCTGCTGGACGGCGTGGCCGAGCAGGCCGACACGGTGTGTAAGGCTCTGGTCGACCAGGGGTTCAAGAAGAGCGTCGTCGAGCACGGCGAACGGCACGGCATCGACGTCGAGATCGTCGAACGCAACCCGGCCGACAAGGGCTTCGTCCCGCAGGCCAAGCGGTGGGTGGTGGAACAGACGAACGGGATCCTGATGTTCTACCAGCGGCTGGTCCGCGACTACGAACACCGTCTCGCCAGTTCCCGCTCCCGTGTCTTCTGGGTGATGACCTCCGTCATGGCCCGCCGGCTCACCGGCGCCACAGTGCCCGCCTGGAGGACACCGTGACCGAGAACCCGCAGATCAGCGCCGTCCTGGAATATATCGAGGCCCGTGAGCGCGAACTCGGTGAGCAGGCCGGACAGCTCCGCTCCCGCGTCGAGGAACTCACCGCACGCCTCAGCGAACTCGACGCGGAGAGCGAGAGCCTGCGCATCACCCGCGAGACCCTCCTCGCCATCCCCGCTCCGGCGCCCGCCGACGAGACGCCCCGCCCCGACGTGCCGGACCACCCGGCCTACCAGCAGATACTCACCGCCCTCACCGACGCCGGTCGTCCGATGCGAGCCCGCGATCCGTGCGAGGCCCTCGACCTGCCGATCCTCCCGAAGAACACCGAAGGCATCCGGTGCAAGCTGAAACGCCTGGTCGCACGGGGCATCGTCACCGAACCCGAACCCGGCCTGTTCACTCAGCCCCGCACCTGACCGCCAGCCCACCCAACCGACCAGGGCCCCTCACCCAACCCCAAGCCCGAAAAGGGCATTACATCGCGTACCGCAATCTTATGGTGATGAAGGTCTACTCGCCCGAGTTCAAGGCGGACGCTGTCGCGCTGTACCTGTCGGACCCGAGCCACACCTTCGAGGGCATCGGCAAGGGCTTGGGGATCAGCCGGGAGACGCTGCGCAACTGGGTGCGGGCCGAGCGGGACCGCCGCGGTCCAAGCGGCGCCACGAGCACAAAGGACGCCCTGGTGAGCGAGGTCACGAGGCAGGAGTTGGTGGCTGAGATAGCGGCCCTGCGTGCGGAACTGAAGACCGTGCGCAAGGAGAATCAGAAAATGGCCACCGAACGGGATATCCACGCCGAGTGGGACGGCACCTACGGCCGCCCCCGTATCACCGCCGAGCTGCGCGACGACGGCGAGCACGTGAACCACAAGCGCGTCGGACGGGTCATGTGTAAGTTCGGCATCGCCGGGCTGCGGCTGCGCAAGCGGCAGGACACGACTGTGCCCGAACCGTCCGCCACCCCGGTGCCGGACCTGTTCCGGCGCGACTTCACCGCCAGCGCGCCAAACATGAAGTACGTCGGGGGACATCACCTACCTGCCCGTGGGCGACGGCGAGTTCCTGTATCTGGCGACGGTGATCGACTGCTTCTCACGCCGTCTGGTGGGCTGGTCGATCGCCGACCACATGCGCACCTCGCTGGTCACCGAAGCGCTCAGGGCCGCCGCCGCGACCCGCGGCAGCCTGGCCGGCGCGGTGTTCCACAGTGATCACGGGGCGCAGTACACCTATCGTGAATTCGCTGGTGTCTGCTCCGAGTTGGGGGTACGGCAGTCCATGGGCGCGGTCGGCACGAGCGCCGACAACGCACTCGCCGAGTCGTTCAACGCGGCCCTCAAACGCGAGACGCTCCGTGGCGCCCGCCGCTTCGACGGAACCCGCGCCTGCCGCCTGGCGGCCTTCCGTTGGACCACCCGCTACAACACCCGCCGACGGCACTCGGCGAACGGACAGCAGGCACCGATCGCTTACGAGCAGCAGTCAGCTACCCTGACACTTGCCGCATAACAACACGAACGGGTGTCCACTCCTTGGGGCAAGGCCCAAGAGCGTGAATGCCTTCTCAGTCTGCGTGCGTTCAGCTGTGGTGGAGGTTGCTGGCCACCAGTTCTCCACGTGGCGGGCATTCATCAGCACACAATCGCGGTATCTATCGAAGCTCCCCGGGTCTTCAGCGCGCCGATATGGATGGGAACATCATCAGGCAGGCCCCTGATTGCTTCGCGGAGCTGCGCCGCGTTCCATACCTGCGGTGCGTTTTCAAAGGTGTCGGCCATGGGCACAGGACGCCGGAGCAGACGGGTAGTAGGCCGGGCCATGCCTGACCCAGGGCAGCGGTGATCAGACCCTGCAGGCGCAGGTCGAGTTCGGTGACCGGCTCCATGCTGCCGTGGACGCTGCGCTTGAACCGGACGAGCTCCGGGCCGCTCCGGAAGGCCTCGATCTCCGAGGTCGCCTGGTCCAGTACCGGTTCGAGGACGGCGCCGAGCGGAGGGTCCTGAAGCGATAAGGGGTCGGCGGTGGTCACGAGAGGGATTCTTCGGCTGGTGGGGGAGCGGGGGCGGCATGGGTCGGCAGAGCCGTGGTCAGCGACGACAGCCTGTCCGCCTCCCGCCACAGATCCCTCAGAGCCTGTCGGGTGGCTGATCATGCGCGGGCGGCGATGCGCTTCCCGAGTTCGGCAGCGGCCGGGCTATCGAGGATGGAGGACAGGCGGGCAAGCGATGTTGGTCAGGCCATCGTTGATGCGGACGGACTGCACACCGTCGGCGCAGCGGTCGCCCCGAGAATCGCTGACGGTCGTGAGCCTCATTAGCTTTTGTGCGGGTTGAGGGCGCGCAGCCGGCTGACGAAGTCCGGGGTGGGGCTTGTAGAGACGTGTTCGCCGGTGTCGGTGTCCAGGTAGCCCCACTGGCCGGTGCTCCCGGTTCCGCAGACTATCAAGGTGAGCGTCCGGTCCGGCTCGTGTACCTCGGTGACCTCGTGGTAGAGGGCGAGAGGAAGATCGTTCACCGTGCCGCTGGCGTGGCTGATGCCTAGGTTGGTCACGACCTGCCCGCCCTGCGGGGCGTAGCGGTCTTCGTCGTAGCCGCCCAGGAGAACATGCGAGCGGAAGGCCCAGGGGTGATCGTGGGGGCGTGCCCGGTCGCCGCCCCGCCGGTCGGGCAGGCGCCACAGGTTGATCTTCACGGTGCTCGCTGCCGTCCGGCGCAGGACCAGCTCGGCCTTGTAGGCGTCGCCCCGGTCGTCGGGGACGAGGGTCCAACCGGCCGGGCTGACGAACTGCTCCCAGGTGAGTGGCGCGAGTTCCGGTAGGTGGCTCTCGACTCCGGCTGAGGCCACCTCGAACATCTCGCTCGTGATGGTCAAGCCGGGCACGATCGTAGTCGCCTTCATGCCATCGAGTCTGGCGCGACCTCCAGTTGTGGGAGGTCACTTCGCGCCACCCGCCCCGGCGAGACCGGCCTGACCCGGAAGCTGGACGGAACCTACGCAATGGTCTGATTTACATCGCCGACAATGGCCCGATCCACGCTTTCGACTCCGTAGTCGTCCGTCCTCCACCTCCCGGAGGAGAGCCATCTGACTCCCTCCTGCATCCTCTGTCCGCGTTCCGTATTGCGCTGCTGCATGTCAGAATCGGCCCATGTTTTTTTTGGGGCGGGACGGCATGCGCGACCTGCAAGCGCGGGCCGAGCGCCTGAGCGCGGACCTTGCCAGTGGCCAGTGGAAGCCGAACCGCTTCGACAGGCGGGCACTGCTCAAGCTCACCAGCGCGAACGGTCCGGTGATCAACCGCGAGGCTATCGTCACGATGTTCGACCAGCTCTACAAAGAGCATGGGCCCGGGCAGCTCAACAAAATGACGAGCCGGCTGACGACGCTGCTCACGGACACGGCAGCGGCGCAGGACCAGCCGTCGATCGCCGCACTCCCCGAAGGGCAAGAGGCCCTGAGCGCGGTCAGTTCTCTCGTCCGCAGTGCGGCATAGCTGCGGCACACCTTCTGGCCCGCGAGTCGGAGGGGAGGTGGTGCGGTGGTCCGTGCCCGGCGTGGAGATTGGCGTGGGTCCCCACTCAGCCGCCATCAACTGGTGTCCGGGGCCGACGGCGAGGTTCAGCGAGTGCAGGGTGCGCCTACGAGGCGACCGGGGCCCGGGAGGCCAAGGCGGACTTCCGAGCACGCTCCGAACAGGACGCAATGTCAGATGACACGCTCCAACACAGGTCGAGGGCGCCGGAGCGTCGGGGTGGCCGATAACCGGGCAGTGAGGCGAGATGCTCGCACACACCGCTGTACTCGGGGAACGCGGGCGATGCCCTGGCGGCGGGCGTGTTCGGCGACCGCGATGCCGTGAATCTTGGCGACGAACACGCTGAGGGCCGTGGCTTTCTGAGGGGTGTAGCCGTTCGTCGTGGCCATCTGGATCAGGGGGTCTGGGGCGGTGGCGGTCAGCACACCGACGGTCTGGTCGTGCTCGTCGGTGGCGACGAGCACCAAGCAGACGGTGCTCAGTGCCTCGCCGCCCAGGCTGTGCTCGGAGAAGCTGTGGGTGGCGGCGTTGTGGAACTTCTCGGCGCCGGCGCCCAGGCCGGTCAGGATGGCCGAGCCAGCCGTCCCGTTCTCGATCGCCTCACGCAGGACGGGGAGAATCCGCACCTCGTCCCCGGTGGTGGTCATCAGCGCGTCGGTCGCCGCCGCGTCGCCGGGGCGGGCCAGGTGGATGCGGGTGCCCACGGGTCGCTCCAGCCAGCTCGGAGCCGTTCAGCGGACAGCGGCGGCGTCCGCTTGGTCTTCTTGGTGGTGCGCTTGCCCATGGGCAGAACCCCTCTGGCGTGGGCTGGCCCTGAGCCGGCTGACGGTGGTTGTGGAGCGGCTGGACGTCGCGATCTGACTGCCCGGCGGCCCAGACATCGCGGTGGAACTTCGTGGATCAGACTGGTCCGCGAACCGCTGTCTCACGGCCGGCGGACAGTGGGTTCACTTGTTCCAGTCCGCTTTCTTGAGCCCTTCCTTCAAGATCGAGTTGTTCAGCTGCCGTACGACGGTGAAGGGGCGGGGCAGCACGTTGTCCGTGCATCTCGGCCTGATCGACGGTCAGCTGGAATAGATCGCTCAGGTGGGAGCGGCGCCGCTGTTCGTCGGCGCAGGCGGCGCTCAGCAGCGCGTCGAAGGTGTCGACGTCCCCCGCCGACCAGGCCGCCATCATCCGGCGGGTGAACACCCGCCGCTCGGGCGAGCGGTCCTCGATGTTCACCGGGTTGCCGCCCTCATCCGAGCTGGTCGTCCAGTCCGACCCGACGGCCAGGGACAGCCGACACACAAAATCGCTGGCCACCCGCGCGAGCGTGACAAGCGCCTCGCAGTCCATCTCCGCCAGGGCCTGCGCCCGGCGGTAAGCGGCCGACACGTCGCCCAGCGCGCCCTCGGCCACCGCCGCCTGAAGCAGCACATACCCCTGCTCCACCTGCTCGTTGAGCTTCTCCAGCACCATCCCACCCCCGGGATCGTCGAGATTGATGTCCGAGCGATCCTCCCAGCGCTCAGCCGACCCTGGGGGCAAAATCGGTCAGGCCATGGACCACCGCGCCGGGGAAGGCCCGGTGCGAACTTTCCCCGAGCCGCCCGCAGGCACTCACTCCTCGGCGGCGGCCGGGTCGCGCAGGGGCCGCAGTCCGCCGGGCAGGTCGGGGAGCTGGAGGGAGTACCGGCCGAACATGTTGGTGTGGTGCCGCACGAACGGCGCGAGACGGGCCACGTCCTCGTCGCGGACGTCGAACCCGTCCGCGCGCAGCTGGTTCACCGCGGCGTCCACCCGTCCCCGCGTTCCCCGCGTCGGTGTCGTCCTGCGAGCACCTTGCTGCCGCCCTGGCCCGACAGCTCATCGCTCTGCTCAAGGCGGGCACGATCCAGCCCCGCGGGGGAGAGCGAGCTCAAGGGCCGATGGTGTAGCGCGCGATCAGTTCGGGCAGGGCGTTCTCGCTCAGGGCGAGGTGATGGGTGGGCTCGGCATCGTGGAGGTGCCGGGTGATGACGACTTCGTACAGGTCGGCGCGCTGGTCGTCCGCGTACTGCTCGGTCACCTGGTACCAGTGCAGCAGTACACGCCAGGTGAAGCGCTGCGGGCCGGGGCTGGCCTGCCAGTCCAGTTCGAGATGGTGGTGGCTGTGGGCGCTGGCGACGGCGCGGCGCAGCTGCTCCGGCACGACCTCGGGGTTGCTGGCCCGGTCGAGGAGTTCCCGGAGGTCCTCGGCGCAGGTCTTGGCCGGCGGGAGCGGACCGTTCAGGCCCGGCGGAGGGCCGTCCTTGAGAGTCCCCTCGGGGCGGCGCGGCCAGCGCAGATCCGCGCATGCCTCCACCTCGTCCGCGTCGATGTCCTCGGTTCCTTCGATGTCGTCGAGGTCGACCACGTACCCGGCCGGCCCATCGACCGTCTCGGTCGCGTTGTCGAAGTACCAGCCGACATCCCGTACGTACCCGCGGTGTCCGATGTGCGTCCCCGCGGTGACCTTGACCCGGTCGTGGGTGTGGTGGCCCTGCTGCTCGTTGATCATCTGCCGTTGGACGACGCCCGCCGCCCAGTGCGTGCACACCTCCAGCGCGGGGTCGGGCAGGCCGGTGCCGATGCTCCGGCTCATGCCGCCCCACCGGGGCTCCGGTGCGTCCGGCACCCAGCCGTCATGGGAGCTGCACGACGGGGTGGGCTGGAGAAAGGCCGACTTCACCGGGGCGTTGGGGTCCCAGGTCCGGGTCAGCCACTGCCAGCACTCGGTCACCGGATCGCCAGGGGCAGCGGTGCGGGATAGGTCGTGTCCGCCACGGGGGAGGACGGTGGTGGCCAGCTCAGTCACCCGCGCGTCGTCGCGCAGCTGCCACAGCACCGCCGGCCAGCCGATCGCGGCGACAGGCTGGCGCTCGCGCAGGTGCAGGGCGTAGAGGACCACGGCGACGATGCCACGCATCGCCACGTCGTCCCAGCACTGCTCGTCCATCCCGCCGGGCCGGTCGGCCGCGGTGGCGTCAGTGGCGCGCCGCATGGCCTCGTTCCACGGGTTGGGGGCCGGTGCGCGAGGGGGCATGGGCTGGCTCCTGCTGGTCGGTTGGTGTGCGGGCCTGGAAGGTGTCCTCTCCGAACTTACCGGGTCGCTCCGTGAGTTCGAGGCGTGCAGCGGCTGGATTGGCGTTGATTCTGTGCGCTCGTACAGCCAGGTGACCAGTGCGGGTGCCGCGTGCACGGTGGCTACTGACTGGCCGGTCAGATGCTCGGTGATGGTGCCGGTGGTCTCGATGCGGCTGGCGGCGAGCGCTTCGAGCTGGTCGAGAGTCGGCAAGGACCGTCCGGTTCCCGGTGCCCGTGGACATTCCGGCCAGCGCACGTCGGCCGGGCCGACCGGGGCCCAGTGACGGCTATCGCGGGCATGAAGGCGAGGTCTAGGGTTACCGTATGCCTGCGCATCCCCTTGCTGACCTGGCCGCCGGTCTGCGTTCCAGGACCCTTGCCTTCCTGCGTGCCCCGGTGAGCCGCGACTTCTACGGCATGCTCGTCGACCAGGGGCATACGTTCGTGATGCCGGCCGCGTGGTCGGCCCTGCCTCACTCTCGTCAGATCGAGGGTCTGCTCGCCGCGGAGGGGAAGCGGGTCGCGGACGGTACGACGTTCGCGATGGCCGCGGACCTCGTGCGAGCGGCGCGCGAGATCGGCCAGGACCCGTCGGTCCCCCTCCCGTTCAAACCGGACGTGCTGCCCGCCCCGTCGGGCATGCTCGTCTTCTCCGTCGACGAGCCGCTGGCACATCTCCCCTCGGGGGATCCGGTGGTAGCGGTCACCTGGGGGCCGCCCATGGACGGCTTCTCTTCAGGGGTGCGTCTGACCTGGTGGGCGCCGATGCGGGAGGAGGGGCAGGA
The DNA here is from genome assembly GCF_043080425.1 of Streptomyces sp. NPDC015032. Classification (NCBI taxonomy): domain Bacteria; kingdom Bacillati; phylum Actinomycetota; class Actinomycetes; order Kitasatosporales; family Streptomycetaceae; genus Streptomyces; species Streptomyces sp. NPDC015032. The sequence continues at coordinate 28,330 of NZ_JBIBVN010000055.1, forward strand.
GAGGGACGCCGCTGCCCGGGGACGACTGATCCCGATCGTCCCGGACTTCGACCTCCACTTGCCCTTCCTCCCGCTCTTCGACAGCCGCCTGCACCTTCAACGGGTGCCTTCCGGGCTGATCTACTCGGCGGTCCCGCTGCGCAGCGTGGTGGCCGCCTGGTACGCCCTCACCGCAGACGGCACCACGCTCCGCGAGGAACGGCCACAGGCCACTGTCACGCAGGCGCTGAAGGAGCTGAAGGCGAAGAAGCGCGGCGTCCAGGTCGCCACGACCAGTGGAGCCGGCACCGCACGCCTGGGCATCACCGAGCGTGCCGCGCAGACGATGCGTGAGGTGAGCGAGGGCTACATCTTTGAGCCGGCGCCGGAGCTCGCCGCCACCCCGAAAAGGGCCGAGCACGGTGTGTTCGACGCGGCCCTCGACCACAAGCTCGAAGCCGACCACCGGCGCCTCGCCCACGTCTACCGGGAAGCGGCCGACCACTGGCACCGCCTGGAGATGCAGGTCACCCAGCGGTACCCCGGGATCTTCGAGGCCCTGGAAGAACTACGCACGCAAGAGGGCTCGCAGTGGCAGCCGTGGTGCTGGATGCCGAGCGTCCGCGTATCCGGGTGGCTCATGCATATGTACGACGCCCCGATAGACCAGGCCGGGTGGGACGGGCCTCGGATCGCCGCCCTGGGGGCCTGGCGCAGTGGAGGGCGCCATAGCGTCCTGACCACGCTCCCGCTGCAGACCACGGCCAGCGACCACGTTCCCGCAGACCTGACCGAGACGATACCCGCTCCCGGGCTGGGACTGGTCATCGACGACAACGGCACCGTCCACCTGCTGCTGGCCTACCTCGACGAACTCGGCGATCGCGGCACCGCGGACGCCGAACTCGTGCTCATCTCCAATTACGGCGAGCCCACCCGCATGCTCGATGACATCAAGCTCACCGTGTTCCTCACCGGAGACAACCTTCTCGAGGCGGTGAAGACCACGCAGGCCTACTACGACCGCGCCGCGGTCGAGGACGGTACAGAACCCCATCCCGCGGATGAAGCCCTGTACGCCGACCACGCCCACACCCTCGGCCTGTTCACCGGGCTTCTCGCCAGTACCTGCGCGCCCGGCGCCGAGCTGAAGGACGCCGGGGCGCTGACCGGACGCAAACTGCCCGCGCCCTGGCCGCCGGAGCCGAACGTGCTCCCGGAAATGACACTCTGGCTCCTGACCGGTACGCCCGCGGCGCACTGAGACGAGGCAAGGCGGAACACGGCGCCGGTTGCAGCCCATAAACCTGTGCATCTCAATGCTCCCTGCCCTGCCAGAAGTTGGATGTCCGAAGAGTCACGGCACGGTGACGGTGGCGATGACCAGGTAGTGATCGGACAGCTGGGCCTTGGCATCATCGACGGTTTCGAACGCAACCGGGGACAGCCCGTAGGTGTAGACGCGGTCCAGGCGCCGCGGCGCGTCGGCGTGCAGGAACGCGCCGGTCTGCTGCCGCCGTGATGGGGGCAGCAGTTCGGCGGCCACGTCGATGAACCCGCCGACCTGGAGGACCTTGCTGGGACGCCGGTCGAAGACCGGACGCCTCTCGCCGTCGAGGACGGGGTCGCCGGCCGCGTCGAACAGGGCCTGCGAGGAAAGCATGTAGTCGGGCAGCAGATCGATGTCCGGCTCCAGGTCCGGCTCGGCCAGGTGCGCCCACCGTTCCCCGCGGGGCCGCCCGTGTACCGAGTTGAAGTCGCCCGCCAGCACAGCCCGCCCGGGCCCGGCGGCCAGGCGCGCCATGTGCTTGGCCTCGCTGTAGCGGACCTCGCCGTTGGCATGATGGGCGTGCACGGCCATGACATTGACGTCGCCGATCCCGTCGATGTCCAGGCGGTGCTGGGCGAACGTGCGGTGCGCGATGCGGGAGTAGTCGTTGGTGGAGCGGCGGCGGATGCGGCCCCGGCGCCACAGCAGCGCGGTGTGACGGTGGTCGGCGCGGCTGCGGGCCGCGACGCCCTCCATGCCCAGGCCGTCGGCGTAGCGTTCCAGGACGGGGCCGGTGCCCTCCCACACCTCCGGGTCGTCGCTGTCCAGCCACCCGGTGCCGCCGCATTCCTGGACGCTGAGGATGTCGAGGTCGTGGGCGGCGAGCATTTCGATCTGCCGCCCGGCGAGGTCGCCGTCCGCCTCGTGGATGTTGTAGGTGCCGATGCGGAGCTGATGTGTACTCATGCCGTACCTCCGACGAGCCGGTCGCAGTCGAGGGTGAGAGAGACGGCGCAGTGGTCGCTGAAGCCCTGTTCGATGGGCTCGGTGTGCACGTCGTACCCGACGATGACCTCGGCCAGGGCGGGGCTGAGAAGAAACAGGTCCTGACGCCGCTCCACATCGTTCTTACCGAAGCCGCCGGTGGGACGGTTGTCTCCGACCTGATGGGCGGCGTCGACAAACCCTGCGCCCTCGAGCACGCTCGCGGCCGTACGATCCGCCACAAGCCGGCCGTCCTCGCCGCGCACGAGCTGCGTGTGATGCAGGTGGCGCGGCAGCGGACTCCAGTCCGGCTCCGCGTGTCCGATGCCGAGCGTGTTGGCGTCGCCGAGCACCAGGGACAGCCGGCCCGGCGCGGCCAGTGTCTGCAGGGGTTCGACCTCGGCGGCGCGGTGCGCCGGCGAGAACGGGTCGAGGTGGAGGTTCCGGATGCACCAGACCGCATCGCCGCCGTCGACGCGGGCGTTCGCCCAGCCCAGGACGTGGTGGTACTTGTTCCGCTCGGCGCCCTGACCGATGGTCTCCCAGCGCGGGTTGGCCAGCAGGGCGGTGTGGAACCGGTGGCCGGCGGTGGTGGCATTCGCCACCGCCAAGTACCCCGAGGTCATGCCGAGTTGAGTGCGGGCCTGGTGCAGACGGCGCTCGCCGAGCAGCTCCCAGAAGTTGCACTCCTGAAGTGCGTACAGGTCGGCGTCGAGTGACGTGAGGAACGGGGCGGCCGCCCGCCAGCGAGCGTCGTCGCCGAGGCCGTCGTCGTCCCTTCCGCCGAAGAGCGTGTTGTACGAGACGATGCGCAACAAGGTCATGCCGTCCTCCCGCTCCCGGCGCGGTGACCGGACAGGGCCGGCACGCGACGCCGCCCGATCACGTTCGGCCGATGTACGGGTATGGGGTGAGCGATGGGGCGGGTGGAATGCACGATTCCCCTCCTGTTCGTGGCGGTCTGCTTCTGGCGGGCGCGGGCCCAGCTGCCCGCGCGCGGCGTTCTGAGCGGGCGTTGATCAGCCAAGTGGCCGGGAGGAGAGCGCTGCTGGGGCATGGATTCCTCGTTCGTCGGGCCGCTCGGTTGGTACCGAGCTACCAGGTGATGGGAGCGCTGAGTTCGGTGACGGGCTGATGAGCGGCCTCAGGAATACCGAGGAGAACTCGGGCCTCGTGGACTGCCAGGAGTTGCTCGACGGCAGGTGGTCCCCAGTCGAAGAGGCCCAGGGCCTGCTCCGGTGTTGCCAGGATCCGGACGTAGGTACGGCCGGTCGACGGGTCCGCAGTGGCGGGGCCGAGGCTGGCGAGGGCGGCGGCGTAGCGGATGCGGGAGCACGGCCCGTGGGGGTCAGACAGGTACCCGATATAGCGGGCGCCGGCGAGCTCGGCGGCGGCCTCCTCGCGGGCCTCGCGGATCAACGTGGCCTCGGGATCCCCGTGGTCCGCGAGTTCCGGAGTGCCGCCGGGCAGGCAGGCCGCACCAGTGTCGGGCTCGAGGATCTGGTGCAGCGCAGTATTTGGCCTCGTCGAATGGTTCCGCACAGATAACTTCTTTGGGGTGGTTTGTCTCTTCTGCTGACAGGAGAGCGGTCACTGTAGGTTCGCGTTTCGTATGTCCCTTTCTCGTTGACGATGGGCCTTGTCCGGCCCACGGGGCAACATGGCGAGACGAACTCCTGTCTGATCGTTCGCTCGGAGATAGTGCTGATCCCGGTCTCGTTCTCTGTAGAGCTTGTAACAGGATCACGACCGGGCCTTCTTGAGGCGTCTCCAGCAGATGAGGCTGCAGGCGAGGGTGATGAAGGCGTCGTAGAGTTCGGTGCGGCGTTCCCATCGGACGGCGAGGCGTTTGTCGCGGTTCGGGTTGGAGTCGTAGCCCTTGTCGCCGAGCAGGGTGCCGGGCCGGCCGGGGCGACCGGCGGCGGGCCGGTGTCGGCGCCCGCCTTTTCGCACGGACATGAGAACCGTCCACGCACGCCCGTGACCTGTAGAGCTCGCCGGCCGCGTTCAGCTCCGCGAGCAGGACCCGATGCAGCTGGTCGAAGATCCCGCCTTCTGTCACCGGTCCAGGTGCCGCCAGCATGCCTGACCCGAGCCGAACCTCGGCTCCAGCGGCAGAAGTTGCCAGGCTGTGTCGTTGTGGAGGACGAACAGGATTCCCTGCGGGCAGAGACGATCCGGCACCGGCCGCGGCACCGGCGACCGCTCTGGCCACGGCGGCAGCAACGGCTCGACCAACGCCAACAACTCATCGTCCATACGATTCAAGGTTGAGGACCCACACCCTCACGAACGGCCAAATCATCACACGGTCAGGGCCAACCAGGACGCTTCAACAAGATCGTGTTACGAACTCAATGCACGGCAATTGTCACCGATTCAGCACGCTACCTGTCACCAATACCGATGTGGGTAGATGATTGTCATCATTGCACTGGGCGTTCGAGCGAGTTGAATATCCCGCGACTCCCTATCCTATCGGCGGACCAGTGAACGGTTGGTCGCTGCCCCTGTTGGGTTTGCCGTGTGACCGAGAACGCCACAGCGGGTGCGCTGTCGACCACATAGGTATAGGGGACGCAGGATTCGGTGGATGCCGGGCGATTCTTCCTATGTGACGGGTGGCCAGGGCTGCTGAGCAAGGTGGCGTTGCAGTTCGATGTGCCGGAACTGGTAGACGGTTCCGATTTGCCGCAGCACGCCGCGGTGTTCGTGCGCATCCTGGAGAAACGGCATGAGACGCCAGGGAACTCTGTGCCGTATCGCAAGGTAGGTCCTTGATGCCATGAAGTCTGCCCAAGCTGTATGGAAAGCGCCGACCATCAGGCCAATGATCACCCCGCAGCCGACCGCGATTGCCGCTTCGGCCCGCGAGGCGCCGCCGAATATGATGAAAGGGATGATGGGCCCGGAGGCGAGACCCCCAATCGGCGCGAACATAAAGCAGATGCGGCGGTCCCGGGCAAGCAGCGGGGCTGCTCCGACCTCGGTGGTTAGGTCGGAAGGCTCCGACCTCATCCCTCGCGCGACTACGTGCAACAACGCACTCATAGTCCCGAGAACAAATCCAACATAGGCCCCCCAAAATGCATCTTCGGGACTGACACTGTAAATAATTCCTTGTGCAAGTGCGCCGAGGATGGTCAGGCCGGGCACCCAAAGTAACCCGATCAGCGTGGAGCCGAGCGACCAGCGGATTCGCGCCTTGGGCGCCCCTGTACGCGTCCGTCTGAAGAAGCTCAGGGGCATGATGACAGCCCCTCCGATGAAGAGATATAGCGTGGACAAGTCCCTCCACGTTGGCGTATCGATGCTTAGCAAGATTTTCATGAGAAGGCTAAACGCCATCCAAAAGAGGCTGAGAGCGAGGCTGTAGGCGAGCGCGCGGAGGGCCAGGTTCAGACGTGTGCCTGGGGTGCGGCGGATTGCAGGCAGTAGCAGGGACAGGGCGGTGGAGGCGAGTGCGAGGGAGAACCCAACTGCAAAGCCGCCCCGCGGGTCACCGTTGGACGCGGCAAAGAATGCAATCCCGATGCCGCCGAGCACCCCGTAGATGATGCGTTTGGAGCGGGCGGAGACAGCGTAGTGGAGTTCCCACCAGGCGAGGTTGGGGGTGCCATCGCGGTGGTTTTCCAGGTGGTGGGCAAGAAAGGTGAGGGTGCGAAGGGCCTGGACTTTGGTCCAGGGAGACGGGTTGGGGTTGTGAGGGCTGTAGGCGGCGGGGATGTAGGCGTTGAGCAGGTGGGTGTCCAGGGCGGTACGGGTGGGGTAGGCGGCGGTGTCGCAGAGTTCGTCCGGGTGTGGGTAGGGTCCGGGTGTGGCTTGGGGGCGGGGGTTGTAGATGGTGCGGGCCAGGAACAGTCCGAATGGGGTGCTCAATGCTTGCCGGGCAGGGGTGTTGGTGCCCAGGTGGGTAATTACCTGGTTCCAGCGGTCGGCGGCGGGGGCGTGGGGACCGCCTGCGTCGCGGCGGAGGTAGTCGGCGGCGGCCTGACGTGTGAGGGGGAGCAGGTGGATGCCGGCTGCGCCGTTGAGCCGGACCGTTGCGTCGGGCCTGGCCAGGGCTGTGCGGTAGGGGACGGCGCGGCTAGACAGGACCAGGGGCTGTCGGGCGGGCATGGTCCGGTTGAGGGTGTCCAGCGCCACGGTGTGCAGGGCGGGGGGTAGCTCGTCGAAGCCGTCGAGCAACGGGACGATGCGTCCGGTTGCCAGCAGAGCCTGAGCCAGATCGGGCCGGCGGGTGCCTGGTGTGGCGGTGATGGTCGGTGCTGGGGCACGCAGTCCTGGGTGACTGCGTCGTAGCTGTTCGGCCAGCCAGGATTCGAGGGAATCGTGGCTGGGGTCCCAAGAGGCAAGGGAGAACAGGACCGGTACAGGTCCGCCATCGGGGCTTTCCCCTTGATCGTGGACACCGGTTGTCATGCGGCGGTGGCCAGCGTAGTTGATCGTTGTTCGTAGGCGATCGGGCTGATCTGGCCGA
>NZ_JBIBVN010000056.1:0-30686 GCF_043080425.1 Streptomyces sp. NPDC015032
GGATGACCCGCACGGCGGGTTCGGCGGGCGGGGACGGGAAGACCTACGGCCGGAAGGCCGCAAAGCGTCCCGTCCCCGACCCAACAGATCCAGGCACTGGACCGCTCCCAGCCGATGATGCCGGGCATGCCCGAGCGGCGTACCCACGACTACCTGCGGCACGGCATCACCAGCCTGTTCGCCGCTTTCAACATCGCCGACGGCACCGTGATCAGCCAACTCCACCGCCGCCACCGCGCGGTGGAGTTCAAGAAGTTCCTGGTCACGATAGACAAGGCCGTACCGCGCGAGCTCGATGTCCACGTCGTGTGTGACAACTACGCCACCCACAACACCCCTGAGATCAGAGCTTGGCTCGCCAAGCACCCACGCTTCCACGTCCACTTCACCCCGACCGGCTCCTCCTGGATCAACCAAGTCGAGCGCTGGTTCGGCCTGCTCACCGACAAACTCATCCGCCGCGGTGTCCACACCTCCGTCAAGGCCCTGGAGGACGACATCAAGGCATGGATCGCCACCTGGAACGAGAACCCCAGGCCCTTCACCTGGACCAAGACTGCCGACGAGATCCTGAAATCCCTCGCCGACTACCTCGCCAAGATCACCCCACCCGACGCAAAAACAAAGTAGAAACTTAAATACGATACTTCAGGCGCAACATGTAGGATCTCGCGCTCCGCTTCATAGGGCGACGCCGTGACCTGCGCATTCTCCGGCTGTCTCACGCCGCTTCACCGAGGTCCTGTCTCAGCTCCCGCTGCACTTCCTCGCGGTGAACTGAGCCCGGATCCACCGGCTTGATGTCTGTGGACAGTTTGTCGGGGAACGAAGAAGTGCCTTGTGACCTGCGATGATGGGGTTTCTCTAGGACCACATCAGGCACGATCAGCAAGGCACTTCCGAGATGCAATCTTCCCATGCCGCAGCGGCGGTCTCATCCGCGTTCGATGACCCGAACCTGATCGCGTACGGCGGGCTGGAGCCGGTGGTGCGGTTGGCCGAGCGGTGCGGTCTGCCCGCACTGGTCGGGGAGTACATCCGTCTGCCGGCCTCGAAGGACGGCACCGGTGCCTTCCCCGCGGCGAAAGTGATGTCGCTGGTGGGCGGCATGATCGCGGGCGCCGACAGCATCGATGACATGCACCGGCTACGGCACGGCGCAATGGGCCGCCTGTTCTCCGGTGTGCGGGCCCCGTCCACGCTGGGGTCGTTCCTGCGTTCCTTCACGCACGGGCACGTGAAGCAACTGCACGCTGTGGCCCGCCGGTTCCTTCCCGAACTGGCCCGTCACGCCCCGCTGCTGCCCGACGCGGACCAGGTCGCCTACGTGGACATCGATGACACCATCCCCCGCACCCACGGCTACGCCAAGCAAGGCGCCGGTTACGGATACAGCAAGGTCAAGGGCCTGAACGCGCTGCTCGGCATCCTCTCCACACCCCTGGCCGCCCCGGTGATCGCCGCCACGAGGCTGCGCAAGGGACCATCGAACTCCGCACGCGGGGCTGCAGCGTTCGTCGCCGAGACCATCCGCACCGCCCGCGCCTGCGGCGCCAGTGGCCTCATGGTGATGCGCGCGGACTCAGCGTTCTACGGCGCCGATGTCGTCAACTCCTGCCGGGCGCTCGGCGCGCGGTTCTCCATCACCGTGCGGATGAACGCTTCCGTCAAGGCCGCCATCGCCCGCATCGATGAGGACGCCTGGACGCCGATCAAGTACCCCAAGGCGGTCTGGGACGAGGAGGGCCAGTGCTGGATCTCCGACGCCGAGATAGCCGAGACCGGCTACACCGCCTTCACTTCCAAGCCGAAGAAGCAGCAGGTCACCGCCCGTCTGATCGTGCGCCGCGTCAAACGCCTGACCACCGACGCCGTCCCCGCCGGACAGGGCACGCTCTTCGACACCTGGCGCTACCACGCCGCGTTCACCGACTCCCCGCTCTCCTTGAACGATGCCGAGCGTGATCACCGACGGCACGCTGTCGTCGAGCAGGTGATCGCGGATGTCAAGAACAGCGCCTTCGCCCACGCGCCCTCCGGGCATTTCCAGGCCAATGCCGCGTGGCTCGCCCTGGCAGCCCTGGCGCACAACCTGACCCGCGCCTCCGGCGCACTGGCCGGCACGTTCCATGCCAGAGCGACCACCGCCACCATCCGTGACCACCTGATCAACGTGCCCGCCCGCCTGGCCCGCTCGGCCCGCCGCCTCACCCTGCACCTGCCCGAACGCTGGCCCTGGAGCACGGACTTCACTCAGCTCTTCAGCATCGTGCACGCGCCACCAGCCCTCTGACACTCCCTGACCGACCCGCCCGAAAGGGCCCGAGACCTGCGGAAAAGTGGAAAGGCTGGGCAGACCAGCGGCCACCCCACGCCCGAATCCGCAACTCAGCCCCCACACGCCCTGCACGACCCCGAACCGATCACACCACAATCAAGCCGGTGGATCCGGGCTCAACTGGTCGTTCGAGATCTAGATTTCACGCCCGATGTCGCAGCGAAGGTACTGCCCAAGGGGCGTCCTCACGATTCTTGCGAGGAAAAGGACTGTCCCGTGTGTCCCACTGATTTCCTGGCGGGGTACGCTGTCCGGCTTCGGAGTGCTATTGCGGAGCATGGGTTCGTCATCCAGCGGGTTGGTGCTCGCGAGGGCTCTGCCACCTTTTGCTACACCATCGGCCTGCACGAGTCTCTGGGGTACGAGTTCGTGATGGTCGGCCTGGACGGCAGGGTGGCGAAGGGCGTGCTGCGCTCCGTCGTCGAGCGATTTTCCGGATCGTCTGATCCGGTTGCCGGCGAGGTGCTGGACGGGCTTCTTGAGGACGGTGTCCAGCTGCTCATGCGGCCGGTCGAGTCCCTGGAGCCCTTCGCAATGCTGCGGGCGGTGTACGGCGAGGAGATCGCCGTGCCGTATTGGCAGGCCGTGTGGCCCGACCCTGACGGCGTTTTCCCTGAGGTTGATCCCAGGGAGTGGACACCGGGTTTCATGCGACGAGTGACAGCGTACGTGACGTGATCAGTCGTTGTTCGAACTCGGCCGGTGTGAGATAGCCGAGCGCGGAGTGGCGGCGGCGGAGGTTGTAGTACGTCACCCAGCGGAAGAGCTCGAGCCGGGTGCGCGCCACGACACGTACGGCTACGCCGGCCCAGTCCCCGGAGTCGGCGGAGGCCGAGCTCGCTGCCGCGCGGAAGAGGAACCGCGGGTCCGAAGGTGGCCAGCCCGCGTGCAGCCGGCCGGTACGGGGTCGGGATGCCGATGTGGATGTGGGTGACCCGCTCGATGTCGTCTTACGGGCCCGCGACTGCGACGGCGACGCGGTTCCAGAGTGCTCGGGACGGGGCACGGCAGCCACCAGCGAGTGGCAGTGACCAGCACGGTTGCCTCCCGGGGCGGGCGGCGGGCGGTACGTCGGCCGCTGGGGGATCCGCCCTCAGATCTGATCGGCCGAGGCCAGGCCGGACTGCCAGGCCCAGGCCGCGATGCCGACCCGATTGCGGACGACCAGCTTGCGCTGGAGGTTGGCCACGTGGGACTTGACGGTGGCGAGTGAGATGAACAGCTCCCCGCCGATGTCCACGTTCGACAGGCCCCCGGCGACCAGCACCGCGACCTCCTCCTCGCGCGAGGTCAGCGGCTCGACGGGCGGGTTCCCGTTCCGGTCGACTGGGGGGACGAGCCGGTGCAGCATGCGTGCGGTGATCTGCGGGCTGATGAGCGCGTCGCCGGACATCGCCGCACGCACCGCCTCGACCAGAAGCGTCGGTCCGGAGCGTTTCAGCAGGAAGCCCGAGGCTCCGCCTCGGAGCGCGGCGTGTACGTACGCGTCGAGGTCGAAGGTGGTGACCACGACGACCCTGACGGGCGGGTCCGCCTCGGGGCCCGCGAGCCGCCGGGTCAGTTCGAGACCGTCCAGGCCCGGCATCCGGATATCCGCCAGCAGTACGTCGGGACGCAGGCGGCGGGCATCATGGAGCGCGGTGACGCCGTCCGCCGCCTCGGCGATCACCCGCATGTCGGGTTGGGCATCGAGGACGAGGCGGAAGCCGGCGCGGATGGCTTCCTGATCGTCCGCCAGCAGAATCCGGATGGTGCCGGAGGTGGTCATACGACGGTCTCCTCGGGAGTCACGCCTCGCGCGGGGCTCGTTCGCGCGTGCGGGTCCGCCGCCGGTGAAGCACCGGCGGGCAGCGGAAGAGTGGCTGTGACCTGCCAGCCCGCGGTCCCGTGCGGCCCCGCAGTCAGCGAGCCGCCGAGAGCTTCGGCCCGGTCGGTGAGCCCGGACAGTCCGAGGCCGCCCCGCGCGCGATCCGGAGGCAGGGACGCCCGTGGGGCGGCTCCGGCCTCGGCCGTGTCCGTGACGGTGATACGGAGAGCCGTGCCGACCCGGTATGGCACCCGCCGGGCGGTGATGTCGACGACCGCGGCGGCGGACGCGTGGCGGCGGATGTTGGTGAGGGATTCCACCACGATCCGGTAGCCGGTCGCGCTGACCTCCCCGGGCAACCCCTCCAGCGCGTCGCTGGTCACGTCGAGACGGGCCTGAACTGTGCCGGTGCGGGTGAACCGGGCTGCCAACTCGGTCAGTTCACCCAGGTCACGCCGCCGATCCCCCAAGCGGTCGGAGTCCTCCGCGCCGGGGGGCCGCCCGGCAGGCGGGGCGGGGACACTGCTCGGCACCGCCGCATCCCGGCCCCGGCCTCCGTCCTGGCCCCCGTCTGTGTTGAGCGTCCATACCGTACGGTCCATCGCGGCCAGCGCCTGCAGGCCCGCTTCTTCGATCCGCGGCAACAACTCCACGGCCCGCGCAGGGTCCTGCCGTGCCAGGAGCCGGGCCGCTTGGACGAGCACCACCACTCCCATGACGTCGTGCGCCGCGAAATCGTGCAGATCACGGGCGACTTCGAGACGCTGGTCGCGACGCTGCTCCGCGAGGGCCCGACGTCTCCTGGAGTCCTGGACGCGCAGATAGCCGCCCAACGCGACGGCACCCGCCGCCAGCAGCGACCAGAGCAGGCACAGCACCGCGGTCTCCGTCGGCCCCGAGGGCGGGGTCAGATGCGGGCCGATACGCAGGGGCAGCGCCCCGATCGCCCCACCCTGCACGGCGGTGTACGCGATCGCCCTGGCCGTTCCGCTCATCCGACGCGCCGTCGGCACCAGGAGCGCGAGCAGCGCGAGTGTCTCCAGCACCCACCACCAGCCCGTGGCGTTGACGACCGGCCCTCGGTAGCACGCCGTCACCGCCCCGGAGCCGACGGCGGCGGCGGGCCCCAACCACCGACGGGCCGACCGGCGCCGGGGCAGACGGGCCGCCGCCGCCAGCGCCGCACCGGTCGTCAGCAGTCCCACGGCGACGATCGTGACGCCCGTGGCAGGCCCGGTTGTCCAGGCGGCAGCGGCCACACCGAGGAACAGAAGGCCGCCGAGCACGCGCAGCTGGGGCAGGTACCGGTCGCTCATGATCACCGACCCTATGAGACGGGGCGGTGAATCCGGGTGGCGGCCCGGGACCGGGGTCGGTCCCGCTCGGTCCGCTACGGCCCGGCTCAGTCCCGCTCGGTCCACCACGGCCGGGTTCCGGAGAGACTCCGCAGCGCGTTGGTCGCGCAGTGCACCTCGCCGCCGACGGTGCCCCGGTGGTGCGAGTAGGCCCAGTCCTCCACCCAGGAGATGCGGGTGCCGGTCCGGCTCAGGGCCTTCTCGGCAGCCTGCTCGAAGACGTCCCGGCCGCCCGCCTCCGGGGCGTGCTGGCGCGGCGCCAGATAGACCCCGGTGCCGGTGCTGACACCGTTGGCCGCGCCGGGCAGGTAGTTGGCGACCAGGTCCCGGCGCGGATACTCGGCGGGCACATCAAGGCTGTTGAAGAGGGCCGGGACACGCACGATGTCACGGTCCGTCAGCCCGGCCTGATCGCGCAGGGTGCGCAGGGCGGCCTCGATGCCCCGCCCGGCGATCTCGGTGCCACGGGTCAGGGACGGCTTGCGTAGCGCGTCGGCGACCGTGAGACCGGGGTCCTCGGTGTCCTTCGCGGCGACCCCGCGTACCAGCGCCCGACCGCCCCCTCCGCGCTTCGCGAGGTCGCTCAGCAGGTTCCGGCCGAGGACGGGGTCGGCGACGACCGCCACCCAGCCCCGGGCGTTCCGGGCCGGGACGAAGGACAGGAACTCGTCGATGTGGCCGACCCCCAGCCAGCTGGTGTCCACTGCCACAGGCCGCTGATAACCCTGCGCGGCGAGCATCCGGGTGAAGGACGGGTCGGGGGATTCCTGGCCCCCGGTCCCGCCGTAGATGACCCGCCCGACCGGGTAGCGGCGGCCACGCCAGGTGTACGGCGGGAGGGTACCGAAGTTTCCGGTGGAGCTGAAGGAACCGTAGTACTGGCTGTCGTCGCTGCCAACCCGCCGGGGGTCGTACTGCTGGATCACTCCCGTACCAGGGCCGCGCAGCAGTGGGAAGGCACTCCGTGAAGCGTCCCTCAGGGGGAACTCGCGTGTGGCCGTGCCCGGCATCACGTCCGCGGACCGCACGACGACAGTGACGCGGTGCTCCCGGCCGCCGGGAGCGGGGATGGAGGCGTAGGCGGTTTTGAACAGGTCCTGCATCCAGATGTCGCCGCCCGTGGGGTAGTTGTACAGAGGGGCGGGCAGCCCGGCCCGGTCGAGGCCGCGTCGCAGGTCGCGGCGGAACGCAGCCTCTCCGGGTTGTACGGGCCGTGGCTGTGCGGCGGGGTCGTAGCGCTTGCCGCGCTCCACCTCGGCCGGCCCGGTGGTGTGGTCGGCCGTCATCAGGCTTCGTATCGGCATCAGGTCGTGCTCGAACACCAGCGGCGCAACCCGGAGCCGTACTCGGTCCTCGGTGGTGGCGCCACCACGATCGACCTTCAGGACGAGGTCGGTGAAGCCCGCCCACTGCTCGGGGTCGCGTACGAAGTCCCGTGCCTCGACGCCCAGCGCGACGCCGTGGCGCAGCTCGCCGGTGGTCAGTCGGTCGCCGGGCCCCAGCAGGACCATACGGCCACGGCGCTCGGCGAAGATTCGGACGTGGTCCCGGGAGGCCGGGTCGGCGGTGACGGTGGCGGTGGTCCCGGCCTCGGCGCGCGGGTCGGCGGTGATGCGCACGGGGGCGAGGTCGGCCAGGTCGGCCGCGCCGTCGATGACGGAGTTCGCGGCGTCGTTGCAGGCCGCGAGGCGGTCATCGGGCAACCGCGCGCCAGTGGGGCCTGCGGTGGGGCAGCGCCGCTGGTCGTCGTCCACGTTGGGCAGCATCAGCGCACCGCGGCCGCGGGTCCACATGTCCTTGCCGGGGTCGTCGTCGGTGGTGACCCGGCCGTCCCGGTTCGTGTCCGCCCGGATGACCAGTCCGAGCGGCGCGGCGTGCGCCGGACGCCCCGGAAACGTTCCGGACATAGCCATGAGCAGGGCCGCGCCGAGTACGCCCGCGCTCGTGGGCACCGGACGGCGGCGCCGGTGGCGAGGGCGTCCGACGGGGCGGGCACCGGAGGTGGCCAGGGAGCTTTCGTCGTCCATGGCCCCACTCTCGGCGGGGCGCCGACCGCCGCGCATCCGCCGGATGGCCGGTTCCCGTCCGATGGGCGAGTAACGTCTCATCCTTTCGGCGGGGTTGTCCGACCGCGGCGGATCCGGCCGAGCGTCCCACACGCCGCCCGCCACGCGGTCGTATACCTCGTCGCCATGGTCCCGCGCGGGGCGGATGCGCGGCCGGACTCATTCGCGGCAGGGCCGATGACCGTCCGATCGGTGTGGGGCGCGTGCGCCGTGATGCGCACCATCGGCCCGGGAGTGGACGACACCGTGCGGAGCGGACCGCACCGGGTGTTCGCCACCGAATCTGATGCCCGGACGGTGGATTCCACTCGATGCACGACATCGGCCGGGAGGCGCAGGGGCACTGTCACGTTGGCTGACCGGGTGGGATGATCTCCGGGTTGATCACGGTGGAGGGGGTTGTCCGTGGGCAGTACGCCGCCGTCGTACAAGGGGCACCGGTACCCGGTCGAGGTGATGTCCCACTGCGTGTGGCTGTACTTTCGCTTCCCGTTGTCATTCCGTGAGGTGGAGGAGCTGATGCTGCAGCGCGGCGTCATCGTGTCCTACGAGACGATCCGCTGGTGGTGTCTGAAGTTCGGTCAGCCCTACGCCAACGCGATGCGCCGCCGATGTCCCCGCCCCGGCGACAAGTGGCAGCTCGACGAGGTCTTCATCACGATCAACGGCGAGCAGAAGTACCTCTGGCGCGCAGCCGACCAGGACGGCAACGTGCTGGACATCCTCGTCCAGAACCGGCGCAACAAGGCCGCGGCCAGGCGCTTCTTCCGTCGGCTCCTCAAAGGAATCGGGGCCGTGCCGAGGGTGATCGTCACGGACAAGCTCCGTTCCTACGGCGCGGCCCACCGCGAGGTGATGCCGTCCGCTTCGTGATCTGGGATCAGATCACCGGCGCCACCACCCCGCCCACCGCAGCGTGACCCAGGCCCCCGCCCAACCCCCACACGCCCTGACGCGCCCTCAACCGATCAACACCCCCACCAACGTGACAACGCCTCGCGAGTGAGTGCAGCCGACTCCGGCCATCCGCGCAGCCGACTCCGGAAGCTGACAGTTCGATCGCCATGCCCGCCCCGCCCTTCCGGTCCTGCCGCAGTAAATGCGTACACCTCGCCTGTGGCGGCCGGAGGGTCCGCCGCAGGTCGCGATGGTCACGGTAGGGGCTCTGCCGCAGTAAATCCGGCATTTACTGCGGCGGTTTCATGAGGCTGCTTGACTCTCCCACGAAGGGAGAGTCAAAGGTGGAGCACATGCGCATGGAAGACGCGTCGCGGCCTACGTGGAGCATCGGGGCCGTGGCACGGCAGACCGGGCTGCCGGTGAAGGTGGTCCGGCACTGGTCGGATGCGGGTGTCGTGGCACCGGTGGGACGGACCGCTGGCGGATACCGCCGCTACGACACAGGCGGTATCGCCCGGCTGCAGATGGCCCGGACGCTGCGGGACCTGGGGCTGAGCCTCGGTGAGATCCGGGCCGCTCTGGACCGCGAGAGCGGGCTCGCGGACGTGGCCGCCGCGCACGTCAAGGCCCTAGAGGCGCAAATCCGCCGGCTACGGACCCACCAAGCCGTCCTGCGCAACGTCACCCATCACACCACCCAAGAAGGACTCGCTCTGATGACCCGCACCGCACACATGTCCCCCGACGAGCGCCGCAGGCTGATCCACGACTTCCTCACCGACACCCTCGGCGATCTGGACGTGCCCCAATTCCGTGAGGGGCTCCGCGCCGCCGGCGCGGACCTCCCCGAGGAGCCCACCGACGAGCAGGTCGAGGCATGGCTGGAGCTGGGCGAGCTGGTAGCCGGAGGGGAGCTGCGCCCGGCCATGCGGCGCATGGCCCAGTACACCGCCCGCCAGGGGCAAGCAGCGCAGGGCCCCGACGCCACAGCGGCGGCAGAGATGCGCGTGCTCACCGACCTGTGGACCACCCGCGCCCGCGAGGCGATGCAGGCCGGCATCGCAGCGGACTCCCCTGCCGCCGACACGGTCGTCGCCGACATCGTCGCCGCCTGGCTGCCCAGCCGCGCCAACAACGACCCCGGCATGACCGCCGACGGCGCCGAAGCCCGCTCCCTCCTGCACGAGCAGCTCACCGCCGACGCCGAGCCAGCTGTCGAGCGCTTCTGGCAGCTCCTGTGCGTCCTCGGCGGTCAGCCCGCGCCCGCCTCAATCGCCGCGGAAGGACAGTGGCTGGCCACCGCCCTGCGCGCCAACCCCGCGCCCGGCGCACGCGATTCTCGGCTCGAAGTTCTCTACGCGCAGGACGCCGGCCCCTGGCCGGGCGGTGTCCTGGACGCGTTTATACGCGTCCAGGACACCGTCGGCGCACTCGTGCGCGCGACTGCGCCGGAGCAATTCAACCTGCCGACCCCCTGCGAAGACTGGACCGTACGGGATCTGCTCGACCATCTGGTGTGGGAGAACATCATCTGGGGCGGCCTGGCCCAGGACACACCACCCACCGACGGCCACACAGAAGACCACCTCGGCGACGACCACGTCGCAGCCTTCGAAGCAGCCGCCACCACCGCTCGCGCAGCGTTCCGGCAGCCCGGCATGCTGGATCGCTCCTTCGGCCCCGCCTCCGGCCGCCGCGTGGTCGAGCAACTCCTGATCGAGCTGCTCGTACATGGCTGGGACCTCGCGGCAGCGCTCGGCCGCGACCGTGCGTTGGAGCCCGACATCGCGCGCATCGCCCTGCCCGTCGTTCAGGAGGTATACGGCGATCTGCCCCGCACCGTTGGCGGCTCCTTCGCCTCAGCCGTGCCCGCCCCACAGAACGCCCTGGCCCTGGACCACGTGGCTGCGTTCCTCGGCCGCCGTATCCCGCACTGAACCGGCGCCCAGACACCCGGCTGTCGCACACTGCGCGGATCCGAACGGCCGCGCCGGCGCGGCCCGCCCACAGTTGCGGTAAAGGCGCAGGTTCATTCGTTCTCCACAGTGGCTCGCGCCGCATGGTCGGCCGGGGCTCGGGGACTCGGTACAGAGGCCGCGGCGAGCTTGAGACGAGCGCCCATGTCGAGGTTCACCTCACCGTAGGGCCGGACATGGGACCAGAACAGCGAGGTCAGGCCGCGCCGGTCGGCAGGCGTAAGCAGGTCCGCCCACCCCGGTTCGCCGAGGATGTCCTGGAGCATCAGGGTGTTCACGTATTCTCTGAACTTCGCTTTGCCCCGGTTCAGACCCCTGGTCGCTCGCCCGCGGTGACCGTGCGACCGGCGACATCGCGGAAAGTCGGCAGGCCGAGATGGACGGTAGCCACCCGGCTGGTTCGCTGGTCGAGCTGGGCGAGTTTCTTAAGGCGTCGATGACTGCCCGGGGGCTGGTGTTGCAGTCCCGGAGCGAGTAGGCCACTCCAATACCGCCGACCGCGCTCTCCCATCGCAGGACCGCGTAGCCGTCGACGAATTCGGATTCGTCGAACTCCGCCTTGCCGCCAGCAGGCGCGTGCAGCAGCAACGGCGCGCGTTCCGGTGTCTCGGGGTCCCGGTTGAACAGCCCCATTGTTCCTCCCCAATACAGTCTGGATCGTGCTGGTGGGGACCTTCCCAAGCCCCCCGGTGCCCACACGCCCGAGGTGGTAAGGCGGCCAGGGCGCGGCGTTGTTCTTCCTCGCGGGCAATCCTGCCGGGCGAGGACGTCGCGGTCGGCGTACGGGGCGACGGCGGCGAGGACCAGGAGCTGGAGATCGGCCGGCTCCAGCGCCTCCACCTCCCACCGCACCGGGCAGCAGAGGTCGAAGCTGTAGTTGAGCGAAGGCCGGTCACCGGGGATCGCCGTACTTGACCGGTAAATGGCGCTGCACACGCCCCGGCCTGCCCGATCCGGAGTTATCCACAGGCCTGAACGCGATCGGCGGATCCTCCGTACGCTGCTACCTCAAGTCGATCACACGGGGGTGTGCGGGATGCAGTGCGGCGTGGTGATGGAGGAGTTGGCGGTCGAAGTGCTGGCACGCCGGGAGGTGATGGCGCTCGTGGAGGTCGCGCGGATGGAACCGCAGGCCTGGCCCGACGTCGGAGATCCCGGATCCGTGGAGGAGATCCGTGAGGCGTTCGGGAGGCGCTGCTGGGTCCAATACATGCCCCACCCTGCCGGGGCGATCGAGGTCCGCGAGACCGGCTGGGTCGGCTGACAACCGGTCATACTCAGACGGCCCTGACGACGGGCGCGGCCTCCAGGCGGTCAAGTCGTTCGTAGAGGGCGCGGACGAGGCGGGCGCGGTTCTGGGCGCAGCGCACGGTGCCCTCGATCGTCGTGGACAGCCGGCCTTCTGCCTCGCGCAGGACGACGTCGGCGAGCACTTTGGGTCCGCTGTCCTTGGGCAGCTGGTCGGCGCGGCGGCGGACGTCGGCGGCGACTGCGCGGGCGTGGCCGGTGAGCTGGAGGGCGATCTGCTCGTAGTCGCGGGTCGTGAGCGTGTCCTCGTCGGTCCACGCGAGGACGGCCTTGACGAGGCTCTCGTACGGCTCGCGGCCGAGCGGGAGTTCCGCCTCGATCAGCCCGTCGGGGTCGTACAGGACCGTGTGGGTGCTGGTGTGCATGGCGGGCCTCGCTGCCAAGAGCGTCGTGAGCGGGTGGCCGGCGGTCACCGCTGGGTGTCCTCGCCGCCGGCTACGTCGTCCTGGTCCTCGTCGTGCTGGCCGAGGAACCGGGCGAAGCCGCGGTCCGCGCGGGCCAGCAGGGCCGGAGAGGGGACGCCGTAGGCGGGCGACTGGAGGCCGCGGCCCGCCGGGGCCGGGGCGGTGGAGTCGGTGTGTGTGCGCATGAGGCCCCGCCTCTCCGGCTGGTGGTCCGTCGGTGCCGTCGACGCTACGCAGCTACGGGTCGCGCTCTCAACGAAGTTGCGGAGAATTGCGGAGGTTCACTCCAGGGCGTCGATTGCGGCCTGGATGAGCGTGCGGGCGGGCTCGCCGTAGACGGCCATCTCCGCGAGGCCTGCGAACGCCTTGGCGTAGTCGGCGAGCTCGCGCGGCTGCTTGACCTTGATCTCAGCCGTCAGGGTCTCCACCACGGCCATGGTGTCGTCGTGGACGTAGAACGCTTCCAGCGGCCACACAGTGCGCTGCGCGGTGAACGGGATGATCCCCAGCGAGACGGACGCGAGCGGCATCACGGCCAGGAGGTGGCGCAACTGCCCGCGCATCGCCTCGGGGTCGGCGGTGCGGAAGCGCAGGACGGACTCCTCCATGAGGTCCTTGCACATCGGCCCGCCCACGACCGACTGACCGGACACGGAATCGGGCGCTTACCGTGGGGCCGCGACCACGCCCCCGCCGACAGCGCATGGCTGGCGGGCACGGCCTGGAGAAGCCGGGCCCGCCGCGCTCACTGCGCCTTCGGCAGCGCGGCCAGGGCGCGGCGTTCCTCGCCGTGGCCCCTGCCGACGACCCGCCACACCGGCCGGTCGGCCCCGTCGCGGGTCAGCAGGGGCAGGGTCGTGGTCGCCACGGTGAGCCGGTAGTTCACACTCCCAACGCGGCGGGCCCGCTCGTGGAAGGCGGCCTCCCTCGTGGCCGGGGCCGCACGGCGCGGGGCCGGCGCGAAGACGAACAGCAGCGGCGGGAAGGGGCGCTCCAGGGACGGACCGGCGTAGGTTTCCTGCCAGTGGGAGCGCGGGGCGCGGGCGGCGTTCCCGCGCCCGGACGGCGGCGCGTTGCGGTAGGCGTCGTAGCGCTCCAGCTTGGCGACCAGGCGGGCATAGGACATCGTGCGGTCGATCTCCACGAACGCGCTGGCACCGTCGGCCAGCAGCACCACGCCGTCGGGCACCAGGGAGCCGGCCGGGGTGGGGTGGGCAACTTCCACCTGCCAGTCGGCGCAGTCGGCGACCTCCGCCTGGTGGAAGGCGACGACGGTGTCGACCAGGGCGAGGCCGTGCTCCCGAAGTCCCGTCTTGGCGGCGATGCGCTTCCCGGTGGTCCGGCCGGCCGTCGGCGCGAGCTCACCAGAGGCGGCGGCTTCGGCGAGGCCCGCCGGGGTGCAGTACCAGTAGCTCTGCTGAGCACGGTGGGTGCGGCCGACCAGGGCCGGGGATTCATCCAGCAGGTTGCGCAGCGCGCGACGGACGTGATCGGTGCCCTGCTGGTGGGGCAGCAGCAGCTCCTTGAGCTGGCGGGGTGTGGCCAGGCGCAGCTGAGCGAGGGTGAGCAGGACCTCGCCACGGAGGTCCGCGCCGGCCTTCGCCGCCGCGACCTTCCGGGCCCGGGACGCTTCTCTAGATACATCAGTACGGGTAGAAGAGGAGTTGCAACCGGCCGTGGCAGGCGAATCGGGGGTCTGATCAGCAACAACGCTCAGGCGGAGGCCGAAAGCTGCGGGGCTGGAAGCGGGGCTCGCTACAGGGCTCGGCGCAGGGCTCGCCGCCGCAGCGGTGCCCGCCGGGGCCGGCGGAGTGTGCGGGGTGGGGGCGGTGGTCATCGCATCCTCGCGATTCTCCGGCTGTCGCAGCCGGATTGGTGACAGGTCCGGCCCGCACGCGGATGCGCGCGGGCCGGGGCCACCGTGCGAAGCCACCCCTTGACCGCGATCTGACAGCTACCCCCGAGTAGCGTCCGTTTCCGCCTTGACCAGGGACCATTGGGCGGTTTGTCCGTGACCAGTCCCACATCCCGCCGCCCGAGGCCGCGTCGGCGTCGGGTCGGGCGCGGGGAGGAGATCTCTCCCCCGTCCGGCGCTGGTCTCTGTCCACAGGGCCGCGCGCACACGATCACGTACGAGGCCGCCACAATCAGCGAGGCGGCCCGTACGTGAGGAGCCGTCATGCCCGAGACCACCGTCACCGCGCCGCTCGCCCCGATGGAGCCGGAGGACGTCGTCAGCGCTCGGGTGGTGGCGAGGCCCGAGCGCCGCCACCATGGTCACCAACCCTCTTCTCGAATGGCTCTGCTGGCCCACGGAGTCACTCGCTCAACTCACCTCACGCCGAGGTTAAACGGCACACTGACGGATTCTCCGATCTGTCGTGGACGGTGAGGACGGGCATTGGCACGGCCGGCGGAGAGCAGTTCGGGCCCAACTGGGCCGAGGCCGGCGCCCTGTATGGGGCGCCGGCCTCGGTTCTTGAAGCAGGTCGCGTCAGCACTTGGGGCGCTGGTAGGAACCGCGCCCAGCCTCAAACGGTGGTAAGGCGTCAGCTATGAGCCCGGCGATGTTCCGCCGGACGCCGCTGGGAACGGGCCGTCAGGCCATGGCGAACTTGGCAACGTAATCGTCGAAGGGCTCGATGCCGACTTCCGCGCGGAGTTCGTCCATGCGCTTGGGCTCTTCGCAGGGCCACGGAACCGGTGCCCCGTGTTTCACGCCGACGATCTGAGTGCCGTAGATCTGCTTGCGACCCTCGTTGGTCAGTGTGCGGTCGCGAAGAAAGGCGAGGTCACGTGGGCTGGCCGAGCCTGCCGACACGGCCTGTTGCATCAGATGGAGGGCGCGTCGCTGGACGTCGAGCTGTCGGTCGGCGTGCTGGGCAATCAGCCATGCCGCGCCAGCGGCCGCCTCGCCGACGTCTTCTGCTGTCGGCCAGCCGTACTCATCCATGATCTCACTGAGTCGGTCACCGTGCCGTGCGGTCAGCCGGCGCCACGCCAGCTGCTCGGCGGGGTCGTCGCTATTCGCGTGGACTGATGACTGGTGATCAGCCGCAGCCATGGCCGTGAGTTCCTCCGCAAGTGCGGCAATGTCGTGCGCCACTCTCAACTCCCTGGTCAGGTCGATGTGTTGTGCTCGTTGCCTCAACCCTAGAAGGGCATATCGGGTTTAAAGATCATTCCGGAGAACGGTGACAGGCACCTCCACCCACCGCGATAATGGATCTACTCCCGGAGCCAGAAGGACTTCTGCGCCTGCGAGGCGAACACCCGGTGGACGGCTTTGCCCGAATACGACAGCCGCAGTGTGAACAGGTGGCACTTGACCACCTCGCCAGCCACCCGCACCCACACGTCCGCGAAGTCGACCGCGGCTTCCTCGCCGGGCAGATGTGCTTGGGGCACCATTCCCTCCAGGTACTGGCGGCCTTCACGGTCCTCTGCCACGATCTCCGGCCGCCGTTTGCGGACGTAGTTACGCAGAGTGGAATACGACGCCAGGTCGAAGTCGTGCTCCTCGGCCAGGCGCTTCTGGATCCGTTCGACGGTGTGTTTCTGCTTCCGCGGGGCCCGACGTGACCATGTCCTCGTAGAGGTTGACCGGGGGTAGGACAGTCGGGCCCGTCCGGTCTCCTGCACACGTCGAGCGACGGCGTGCCGGCCGGGGCCTTGCGGCCGGTGAGGAACAGAGGCCCGCGGGTGCGGCCGGCGATAAGCCGGGGCAGCAGCTGGGCGGTGCCAGACTGCCAGTGGATCCACTCCGTCGCCCCGCCCTTGGCGGTGATCTTTCCGCGCTTGTCCTGCGGGTACAGGTCTTCCACGTTCAGGCACAGCACCTCGTCGGCCCGGGCCGCGGACTCGGAGAGCATCTTCCACTGCGTCTCGGGCGACGTCCAGGCGCCACAGGGCGGCGATCTGGCTCTCGGCCAGGGCCCTGGTGCGGTCCGGCGGGGCCGGCCGCCGCTCGATCCCGATCGTCGGATCGCCTTCGATCCAGCCCTGGCGCTGCCACCAGCCGATCGCCTTGCGGGCGATGGACAGCTCCCGGTTGACCGTCTCGGCGTCCATCTCGTCCGCCCGGGTCGCCGCCAGCTCCGCCAGCAACCCCGGCAGCGCCGGCTTGTCGATCGCGGCCACCGGGAAGATCGGGGGATTCGCGCCCCGGCGGGCCGGTCCGGTCGAGGCCGGCTCGCCGGCGAACATCCATCCCCACGTCGTCAGCGAGATCCGGTAGATCCGCGCGGAAGACTTCGCGATCCCCGCGCCCGCGCAGAACAACAAACCATCGCCTGACCAACATGTCGCCGGGCACGAGACAGGTCAGGGTGTCAGCGACTCGTCGATGAACCTGGGGATGTCAGCCGACCGCTATGGTCGCTTTGTTGGAACCGGCTGAAGCCCGGGCCAGCGAGCGAGCATTCGTTGGCGCATAGCGGTGCTGAGGCTGCTCACGCCGCTAAGCGAGGTGTGGTCGGCCGTCATCTCGCCAACGACACCGAGCCGGTGAACGAGCCGTTGCCGGGCCGTCGCGGTGCCCCATGTCCAGTCCCGGTGCGGAATCCGGGCCAGGTGATCAGTGCTTTCGCGGCGTGCCCGTTCAACCAGCCCATCGCCGCGAAGTAGCCAGCCGGCGCACGCGTCAGTGAGGTCACCTAGGGCCTCGGAGCCGGTCGCGGTGCGCCACGCGTCGCGGTATGCGCTCTCCGCCCGTTCCAGCAGCGGCTCCGAAGATGAAGTGACACACCAGCAGGTCGGAAAACCGATGCGCAGATAGGCGAGCTCCATCAAGCCGCTGCCCAGTGACGCTTGCTCGAAGTCGATGAATCTGACCCCCGTGGCGGTGTGGAGATCATTACCGGGACAGGGGTCCCCGTGGAGAAGGGCGTGCCCACATGTCTGGTCGAGCCGGTTCACGAGGTCATGGAGTTCACTGAATACGCCAGGCGCGACAGGAACCTCCAGAGCCACGGCCAGCCGCAGGAAGGAATCGATATCGGCCTGGTTCGGGCCTTGCCACTTGGGAAGTACCCCAACGTCCTCCGGACGGGCGGCGGCATGCAGCCGCGCCAACGCGCCTGCATAGTCGACGATCCAGTCGCTGGCCGGGCGCCGGTGATCCAGATGCTCCAACACCAGGACCCGGTCGCCGGGATCGGTAGCCAGCACCGCGGGCACCACGGGAGTTTCCCCTCGGGCGGCGAGCCGCAGGGCGGTCACCTCGCGGGTGTATCGCTCGCCGGCATCAGGACCGTCGACGATCTGCTTCACCACCACCGTTGCTTCTGGCAACACGACGCGCCACACACGCGAGCGAGGGCTGCTGCCCAGTCTGCGAGAGCGTCTAGGTGTTCCCAGCTCGGCCCGTAACTCGTTCCCGAACGGCAGTCGCAGCCACATGTGCTCATCCTTCCATGTGAGGCCGACCTGGCCAGAGCGGTTGACGATGGTCAGAAGAGTCGCGATGAACACCTTGCGCCGGTGGGCCAGGCGTCGCCACGCCTTCGAGCTGTTCAGTCTGCCTGTGTGGAAAGGCGCTCCACCGGGGCCGGTCACGGTGAGCACATCGCCGGGCACGTCCAGGACCGCCGGCCAGTCGGCGGCGGGCTCGGCACGGGTGTGCTCTCTCGGCCTCACCGCCCAGGGTCATTGGCCGGTCTCACAGGTTTTCGAGGTTGTCGGCCACGGTGGAGGTCGGGATGTGGAGGATGGCGTCGAACGCCTCGAGGACGGGGGTGTGGAGGTAGGCGCTTTGGATCCGGATGCGGTCGGGGCCCGGGGCAAGGTCGGCGTTTCCATGGGCCGCCTGCGGGCGTGCCTGGTGGAGATCGGCGATGCTGAGCCCGAGTTCGGCGTCGGCGAAGGCGGCTTCGATGCTTCCCGGCTCGGGCGGCTCCAGCGCGGTGGCGTCGATGGTGAAGCCGAAGGGTGTGTTCTCGTCGCGGGGCATGTCCGCGGTGTGTCCGGTGGTGCTCGTCAGGGCGAGGGCGACGTACTCGTCGCCGAGCGCGCGGTGCAGGTGCTGTCCCATGGGAAGTCCCGTGAGGTGGCCGCTGAAGGACACGGGTGTCTTCTGGATGTGGGCGTTGTGAGCCGCCAGCACGACGCGGGTTCCGGGTTCGAAGCGTTCCAGGTGCCACAGGACCGACTCGGCCATGTAGACGTCGCGGGCCGAGGTGTCGGCGGTCAGCCCTTTGCCGGCGAAGAGGTCGGCCATGGCGCGGAAGGTGTAGTCGGCGTGGCAGGCGCCTTCGAGTCGGCGCACGGCGATGTCGTAGCTGCGCTGGTCGCCGCGGGAGACGTACAGCGGTTCGACGGAGCGGAACCGGATGAGCAGGCGTGTCAGGGTCGCGCTGAGGGCGTCCTGTTCGGTGGTGGCCAGGCGTGCCCACGCGGGCGCGGCGACGGCCCCGGAGCCACCGGCGAACGATTTGGCGATCCGCATCGCCTCCCGGACGACTGGCAGGGTTTCGGGATCGATCCGGCGTAGGTAGTCGGCGACCGGGGCCAGGGCGGGAAGCAGGGATCCACCGGCCGCCGGGATGTCGATGCCTGCGAAGCGCACCGGCGGTGAGGCGGTGCGGTTGTGCCGGCGTATCCGGCGCAGCGGCTCGTCGACTCCCACGGGGATCGTCCCGGCGAGGTGGGCCGACAGGTCGTCGTCCGTCCCCTCACCCTTGGCCCACGCGTCAAGGGTGAAGCCTTCGCTGAAGCCGTACTCGAAGGCCAGGACGGTGAATCCGCAGCGTTCGGCCAGGAACCGCAGGATGCGCTCGCGCATGGATGCGAACTCGTCGATGAAGTGGGAACTTTCGCCGATCGCGACGACACGTGCGTCGCCGATGACGGCGCGCAGCGGCTCCAGGTCGTCGAGCGGCGCCTCGGGGTCGAGGTGGTCGAGGGGGACGGCGTGGGTACGGAGCCAGTCGGCGAACGGGTTGTGGTGGGGCGAAGCAGGCATGCTGACAGCTCGATTCTCGCTGCTGGAATGGTGGAGCGCGGACAGGGAGCGGGTCACCGCGCAGGTCGTCCTGGGCCGGGTTCGTTCAACGGTCCGTGGCGCTGGGGGTGTTGGGTCCTGAGGTGCCTTTTCCACGTGCCCGGGTGCCGCGTTCTCCAGGTCGTCGATGCTGCCGGACATGATCGAGCGGATGTGTTCGGTGGTGCGCTGGAGAGGCCAGTCCCACCAGGCAAGTGCGAGGAGGCGGTTGATGTCTGCGTCGCTGTAGCGGCGGCGGATGAGGCGGGCGGGGTTGCCGCCGACGATGCCGTAGTCGGGGACGTCGTCGACGACGACGGAGCCGGAGGCGATGATCGCTCCGTGGCCGATGCGGACGCCGGGCATCACCATGGACCGGTATCCGAACCAGACGTCATGGCCCACCACGGTGTCGCCCCGTCCGGTCAGGCCGGTGATGAGGTCGAAGTGCTCGGCCCAGGAACCGCCCATGACCGGGAAGGGGAACGTCGAGGGGCCGTCCATGCGGTGGTTGGCGCCGTTCATGATGAACCGCACGCCCTCGCCCAGCGCGCAGAACTTCCCGATGACCAGCCTTTCCGGCCCGTAGTGGTACAGCACGTTGCGCGTATCGAAGGCGGTCGGGTCATCGGGGTCGTCGTAGTAGGAGAAGTCTCCGACCTCGATCAGCGGCGAGGTGATCAGCGGTTTCAGCAGCACCACCCGCGGCTGTTCGGGCATCGGGTGCACCACGGTCGGGTCGGCGGGAACAGGCGGCATCACAAATTACTTCCTTTCTGAAGGGATGTCTGCGGGTCTGCAGGGCCTCAGGCCCTGGTGGCGGACGTCGCAATCGCCTGCATGTCCAGGTGGGCGCCCCACCAGCGCCGACGCAGCCGGCGATCATGGCTGACGATGACGAGGGCGCCGTTGTACCCGGTCAGGGCAGTTTCCAGCTCCTCGCCGAGCGCGGGGGACAGATGGTTGGTGGGTTCGTCGAGCAGCAGGACGTCTGACGGCTCGCTGAGCAATCGCGCCAGTGCGAGACGCTGCAGCTGCCCTGTGGACAGCCGGCCGACCGGCACCGTGAGCTGGTCGCGGTCAAACAGGCCGAGGGACAGCAGCCGTTCGGTATATCCGGCGGCCTCCCCCGCCCGTCCACGGGCGAAGGCGTCCAGTACGGTCTCGTCCGGTACTCCGGGTTGCGGCTCTTGGGGGAGGTAGCCGATTCTGCCGCGGCAGGTGACGTTCCCGCTGTCGGGGGCGACTTCCCCGGTCAGGACGCGGAGCAGGGTGCTCTTGCCCGCTCCGTTCGGCCCCGTGATCAGCAGGCACTCGCCCGCCGTGACGGTGAGGCTCATGCGGGTAAGCCGGTCCGTGACGGCGATGCCGGCGGCGTCGAGTACGGTGCCCTGCAGGCGGCGGGCCCGCAGTACAGGGGTGAAGCACAGCGGCTCCGGCGGAGGCGGGACCGGGTCGGCGAGGAGGCGGCGCAGCCGTTCCTCGGCGTTGCGCACCCGGCTGGCCAGCGATTGCTGCACCCGGCCGCCCGCCCGGTCGTAGGCCAACTTGTTGCCGTCCTTGATCGGACGGCCCGGGGCCACCTGGCGGGCGGTGGTCGCGGCGGCCGCACGGAGCCGGTCGATGTCGGCCCGCCACTGGTCGTGCGCCTGGGCCCAGCGCTGCCGGGCAGCCGCCTTCTCGGCGAGGTAACCGGTGTAGCCGTTGCCATACCGCACGACGCGACGCGTATCGGCGTCCACCTCCAGCAGGCTGGTGGCAACCCGTTCGAGGAAGACCCGGTCGTGCGAGACCGCTACGGTGGTGCCCCGCCGGGCGCGCAGGTGCTCTTCCAGCCAGCTCAGGGCGGCGTCGTCGAGATGGTTGGTCGGCTCGTCCAGCAGCAGCACCTCCGGCACCGCCGCCAGGACGGCCGCCAGTCGTAACCTGACCCATTCTCCGCCGGACAGGCTACCCACGGTACGGTCACGGACCACTAGCCCCAGGCCCAGTCCATGCAGAGCACGTTCCACTCGGGCGTCGGCGTCGTAGCCGCCGCGCAGCTCGAAGACCGTGAGCAGTTCGCCGTATTCGGCCATGCCGGACTCGTCACCGTCGGCCATCGCGGTCTCCAGACGGCGCATTCGCTGCTCGACCGCACGCAGATCGCTCAGCGCCCGGTCGATGACCTGCTGGACGGTCGCCTGCGGATCCGGCCGCTCGCCCTGGGCGAGATAGCCGACGCCGCCGGCGGCCTGGACGACGACCTCGCCCTGATCGGGCCGTTCACGCCCGGCGAGCAGTCGAAGCAACGTGGTCTTGCCCGATCCGTTCTCACCGATGATCCCAGTGCGCTCGCCCGCGGCGAGCGAGCAGGTCACCGAGTCAAGAACGAGCCTGCCGTTGAAGGACTTGCTGACGGCGAGCGCAGTGATCTGTGTAGGCATGCAGGGGCTCCAAAGCATTCGAGAACGAGGTGGCCGTCGAAGGTTGCGCGGCCGGGCGAACGCTTCGGGAGAGCATCGATCACTCCACTAGTGCGACAACTGCTGCTTTAAGATCCTGCCATAACGACGACGCCCCGAGCAAAGGTATTCAGTGATGACGCCCGCAGACCCAGGACCGGAAGGCACCCGTCCGCCGCCGACCCGCCGCCGGCCCGGGGGCCGCACCGCCCGTATTCGTCAGCAGGTGCTCGACGCAGTCGTCGCCGAGCTCGGCGAGCACGGTTATGACGGGCTCACCACGGATACCGTCGCCGCCCGCGCCGGCGTGCACCGCACCACGGTGTACCGGCGCTGGGGGGACGTCGGCGGCCTGCTCGCCGACGTTCTCGACGCGGCGAGCGACGACGACTGGCAGCCGCCGGACACCGGCTCACTTGAAGGCGACCTGGCAGCACTGAACCAGGAGATCCAGACAGCCCTGACTGCACAGCCATCGATCGTGACAGCGCTGATCGCCGCCTCGTTCCGCTCCGAGAAGGCCGCCCACGCCCAACAGCGGCTCTGGGAGGACCGGTACGCCCGCTGCGAGATCATCGTCAGCCGGGCCGTCCGGCGCGGCGAACTCTCGCCGCAGACCGACGCCCGGCGACTGCTCATCGCCGCCACTGCGGCGCTGTACCACCAACTGGTGCTCCTCCGCACGACCCCCGACCCTCAACTGCCCGGTCATGCGGCCAGAACCGCCGCCCTCGCCGCAGCCGCCGGCGCCTTCGCCGAGCCCCCGTCAACACGCGATGCCTGAGTGAGACCTCACCAGTTCCGCACCCTTTACCGCTGCCGCGCCATCCGCGCAGGTGATTTTGTTTCAGGGGTCGTTTCCTTGCTCTCGGCCGGTGAAACGGACCCCTGACGGCGCAAGACCCTGCTGGACGCCCCCGAGGCCGGGATGGTGTGGGAACCGGGCGAGGAAGCCTGGGAGAACAAGCTCGCCGCGCTCCGGTCGTACCGGCGGGCCACCGGACACCTCGCCCCGCGCCAGGGCGCCATGTGGGCCGAGGGCGAATCGATGGTGCCGGTCGGGCAGCACATGGCCAACCTCCGCCGGAAGGGCGCGAAGAACGGCCTGGGCAAGGACCCGGAGCGGGCCGCCATGCGCGCGGCGCAGCTGACGGAGATCGACCCGGACTGGGACTGCCCTTGGCCACTGGACTGGCAACGGCACCACCGCGTCCTCGCCGGCCTGGTCGACGCCGACGGCGTCCTGCCGACCATCCAGCCGGGTGTGCTGTTCGAGGGCGACGACCTGGGCAAGTGGCTTCAGCGGCAGAAGCAGCCTGGTGTCTGGGCGCAGCTCCTCCCCGAGCAGCAGGAGCGGCTGTCCAAGCTGGGCGTGCAGCCCGCTGAGGCTCCGTCTCCCGCCCCGGCAGCGCTGGTGCGACGAAGGGCCCGAGCAAGGCGCAGGCGGCGTTCCAGCGGGGTCTGGCGGCCCTCACACAGTGGGTGGAGCGGGAAGGCGTGGACCGGCCCGTGCCGAGGGGGCACAGCGAAGAGATCACGGTCGACGGCGAGGCGGAGCCGGTGGCCGTGAAGCTGGGCGTATAAATTTCGAACGCGAAGTCCAGGAGGGATCGGCTGGACGCCGACCAGCTCGCCGCCCTCTCGGAGCTGGGCATGGACTGGGCGAGGCCGGTGACGGTCCCCCAGGCCGCCCCGGACAGCCTCTGACCGCTTTCCTGCGCCGTGACCGGACCCCGGGCCTCTTGAAGGCCCAGGGTCCGGTGCTGTGTCGTGCGCCGACCCGCGAGCGGACATGCTGGCCTGGACACCCGTGACCTCACCCCACACGCCCGGCTCCCCCACCCCACACCCTTCCGACGCGCAAAACCGACACCGACCACCGTGCCGCCGCCCAGCCCTCGAAGGATCAGAAGTGCCGTTCCCACGACACGTACCGCCCCACGGCAGCCGCGCCCGCCGCACACACCACCCCGCGTCAGTGACCCGATCCCCCGAACACACCACCAACAGCACAAA
This sequence comes from Streptomyces sp. NPDC015032, assembly GCF_043080425.1. NCBI lineage: Bacteria > Bacillati > Actinomycetota > Actinomycetes > Kitasatosporales > Streptomycetaceae > Streptomyces > Streptomyces sp. NPDC015032. The sequence continues at coordinate 23,594 of NZ_JBIBVN010000056.1, forward strand.
CACAACAATCTGACATACCGTCACCAACCACTCACTCACTCACTCACTGACACCGAACCGGCACATCGCAGTCAGGACGGTCAGGGCCGGACTCACGGCCGAACCGGCCGCCCGCTCGGTTGAGCGGGCGGCCGCCGCCCTGCTGGCCCCATAGAACCGAATCGCTGCGCTGGCATGGGGGGTTGAGATCAAATACAGGTATGCCTCCCACGCCTGCCCGTCGCCCCCGGCTACGCCGTACCACCCGCCTCACTGCCCGGACCTCCACCCGCCGGGGAGCAGGCTCCACCCGGCCACCGAACACTCCCACTCCCCCTGACCCAGACCCGGCCACTCCCCCTGACCCAGTCCCGGCCCCCGACCCTGCTCCTGACCCTCCTCCTGCTCCGGCTCCCGATCCCGATCCCGATCCTGCTCCTGCTCCTGCTCCTGCTCCTGCTCCTGCTCCTGCTCCTGCTCCTGCTCCAGGGGAACGTCCGGAGGCCCTGGACTGGGCGCGCCGGATCGAGTTGTTCACCGTCGTGGTCACCGCTGTCGTGGCGGTGGTGGGTCTCTGGTACTCGAACGTTCAGACCAGACAGGCCAATGAGCAGGCCCAGCAGGCCAACACTCAGGCGCGGGACGACCGGGCGCTGGCCAAGGAGGGGCAGATCACCGACCGGTACACGGCGGCGGTGGGAAACCTCGGTGAGGACAAGATGGACGTGCGGCTGGGCGGCGTCTATGCCTTGCAGCGGATCATGCAGGACTCCCGCCGCGACCAGCCCACCATCGCCAATGTCCTCGCCACCTACATCCGCACCCACGCTGCGAAACATCCCGCGAAGAGCCAGGACATCCCGGCCGACGTCCACGCCGCCCTCACCGTCCTCGCCACCCGCGACACAACCCGGGACGACGTCTTCCTCCTCGATCTCCATGCTGCCAAGCTCCCCAAAATCAACCTCGCCGGGAACGCACGCGAAACCGATTCAGGAGCGGCCTTGGGCGGCGCAAATCTGAGCGGCGCGGACTTGAGCGGCGCGGAGCTGTACGCCGCGGACCTGACAGACGCGGACCTGAGAGGTGCGGACCTGAGAGGCGCAGACCTGACAGGCGCAGACCTGACAGGCGCGGACTTGGCGGGCGCGGACCTGAGCCTCGCGGACCTGAGCCTCGCGAATTTGAGCGGTGCGAATCTGAGCGGTGCGAATCTGAGCGGCGCACACCTGGGCCGCTCGCTATCCGACAGCGATTACCTGAAGGGCCCAGACCTGGCTTACACGGACCTGACTGACACGAACCTGAGAGGCGCAGACCTGAGATACGCGAAGAACCTGACAAGGGAGCAGGTCGACTCGGCCCTTACTGACGCCGATACACAGCTGCCAGCCTCGCTCCGGTAGCCCCTGGCGACCTTCAGCCGGCGCGTCAGCGGATGCGCGTGACGGTCAGGACGCCGTGGCGGCCCACCGCGGCGAGGACCTCGACCACGAAACCGGTGTCCAGGCCTGTGAAGGCCTCCCCCTCGACCACACCCCCACCGGCCTCCCCCGCACAGGCGAGCTCCCGGCCGATCCGCGCGGCCAGCCCCGCGGCGAGACGGGCCGACAGCCTCACCCCGCTCTCCCCTGCCGAAACCAGGGCCAGACGCCGGGGCCGGGCCCGCGGCCCGGTGAACCCCACGACCGCGGCCTCGACCGTGTCCGCGTGCCGACCTTCACCCAGCCACGCCTGCCGGCGGGATAGGGGGCATCCCGCTTCGCGACGATCCCCTCGATCCCCAGCGACCGAAGCGACTCGTACCAGTCCAGTGCGACGTCGTAGTCGTCGCTCGACGGCACCACCTGAATCGGCGGCCCGACACCGTCCAGGAGCTCCACCAGCAGAGCGCGGCGGGCGGTGTAGGGGCGGCCGTGACGTCGCCGAGGTCGGGGTGGTGCAGGACGTCCCAGACCATGTAGGAAGCGGGATACCGGGCGGCGAGAGTCCGGGCGCGGGGCAGGGTCGATGCGGCGCGGGACTGGACCGCGCCGAAATCCAGGCGGCCGTCCTTCCAGATGACGGCTTCGCCGTCCAGGACCGTGCCCGGGAGCAGGGAGTGCATGCCGGCGGTCGCGAGGTCCATCCAGTGACTGGTGACGATCCGTCCGGACCGCGCGTACAGCACCACACTCTCCTCCGTGCGGCGCAGCACCATCCGGTGCCCGTCGAACTTCGGCTCGTACCACCAGCCCGGCCCGCGCGGCAGCACCGGCACCGCCTTCGCCAGCGCCACCCTGATCGGGAACTCCACACCCCGATCCTGCGACCCCCGGCACACCGGGGCTCGGCGAGCGGGCCGGGCGGCCCAACCGCCCCCGGCCCTCGAGTGCAGCGCGGTGCGCCGTGGTCCCGGCCGGGCTCGTGCGGGTGCAGGCAGACGCGCGGCATGGTCGCACGGCGTGGCGCAACGCCGCGGCGACTGGCTCGTTCTGGCTCTGACTGGCTTTGATTCACGAGACCGGCTGACTACGGCTGACGGAATCGCCAGAGTGTTCTCGTGATCGAAGCCATCGGCATCATCGTCAGCGCACTGATCGCCTTTGGGGCGCTGACGGTCAGCTTCCTTGCCCACCGGCACCAAGTACGTCTGGCCGCATTGCTCGAAGCGAAGGAGCGCCGTCTGGAAATCCTTGAACGGCAGGCGGCCGCCCGCCAGGCGGAACTCGATCGAGCAGGCGTCCTTGCCAAGCGTCAGTGATCGATATCCGCGTCGTCATGAGGCCCTCCGCCCTCGCCGAGGGCCTGGCGGCTCCTGAACTATTGGTAACTAACCGAAGCAACCAACCTGTTCTGGACCTTGGCGCACAGATCGCCGACGCCCCGGTCGTCAGTGTCTCAGGAAGCATCCCATCGTCCAGCTCCCGGTCTTTCCCTCTCCCTCAGCAGCAGGCGCAGACTGCCACCAGGTCGCCGATGCAGTTGAACGTCGAGTTCACCGATGCTGGAGGAATCCGATGGCGCCGGGACGGCGGCGGAGGACTGCGGGAAGGCGCCCGGCTGGAGACTGGAGAATGGACATGGGCGCCGAGGGAGGGCCCCACGGTAACCATCGCGGGTTCACTGGTGCCTGCCCCCCTCGGTACCAACCACGCAAGCAACTCAGGCGTTTCCACCCGTCGGAGGCGCTGGGGTCTGCCCTTGATGGCTGCCGGAGTTCTCCTGGCCGTCATCACTTGGGTGGTGTGGACCTTCTGGTGACGCCCCGTGCGATCTCGCGATTTCGTGCCAGTACGCGACCTGCGCCTATACAGCCCGGTGACAGTACCGACACCCCCGATCTCTCATCTCATGACAGTGGCAGCACGTCCAGCGACCCCGACATATGACTCACTGACCAGTACGTCCGGGCAACACACGGGGAACCCGCCACTGTCACACCATTCACCGACACAAAACCGAGAGATCGCAGGTCGAGGCGCGACGCAATGGTGCCCATCGGGCAGCACATGGCCAACCTCCGGCGCAAGGGCGCGAAGAACGGCCTGGGCAAGGACCCGGAGCGGGCCGCCGTGCGCGCGGCGCAGCTGACGGAGATCGACCCGGACTGGAACTGCCCGTGGCCGCTCGACTGGCAACGCCACTACTGCGTCCTCGCCGACCTGGTCGACGCCGACGGCGTCCTGCCGACCATCGAACCCGGGGTGCTGTTCGAGGGCGATGACATCGGGCGGTGGCTGAAGCGGCAGAAGAACCCGGGCACCTGGGCACAGCTCCTGCCCGAACAGCAGAAGCGGCTGACCGCGCTGGGCATCAAGCCCGCTGAAGGGCCGTCCCCTGCCCCGGCGCCGGCCCGTGCGGCAAAGGGCCCGAGCAAGGCACAGCAGGCCTTCCAGCGGGGCCTGGCCGCCCTCGCGCAGTGGGTGGAGCGGGAAGGTGTGGACCGGCCCGTACCGAGGGGGCACGGCGAACAGATCACGGTCGACGGCGAGACCGAGCCGGTCGTCGTGAAGCTCGGCGTCTCACCCCCGAACAACGCGACGCACTACGGAAGCTCGGGGTGAAGTGGGCCGTGTAGCGTCCGGTGCTGACCTGGCCGATGCCGACAGCCAGCTGCCCGGCATCACACCCGGCGTCCTCATGGACGGCAACGACATCGGACTGTGACTGGAGCAGCAGAAGCGCCGAGGAAACCGGCGCCTGCGGGCAGCTGGCCGACCTATGTGCCCTGGTCCTCCGCGTTGCCGATGACGACGTGAGGGACCAGGGCAGGTGTCTGTGGACTTCGTAGCCCGCAGAAACATGCCGTGAGCGGCCTGCAGAGACCGAGGAACCGATGCCCTCAGCCGGGTCGGTCAGGTGGCGGGCAGGATCTTCCAGAAGGTGACGTTGGCGTTGCCGGGGTTGGCATAGGCGTTGGTGTCAACGTCGTTCCGGGCGCCGGTGAGGGTGCTGGCCTCGCTGACTTCCAGGAAGCCGCCGCGGTCGGCGTAGGTGCTCCACAGCTGGACGGTGTCGTTGAAGCGGACGAGGCCGTCGAAGGGGCCATTAGTGCTGGTCTGGTCGAAGATCTGCCAGCGGCTGCTGTTGCCGTCGCGGTCCTTGCCCCACGCGGTGGTGACGTCGTACAGGCCGCCCTTTTGCTGCTGGACGGCGGTGGGGCTGCCACCGGCGTCGAGGAAGCCGCCGTTGCCCTGGTAGAGGTTGCGCAGATAGACGATGTCGCCGCTCTTGACCGACGCGCCGGTGGCCGCGCAGGACCCTGAAACGATCTCCCACGTACCGCTGTCGCTCTGACGGTTGGCGACCGCCGCGGTCGACACCTGGTACTTCGCCCCGCCTGCGCTGGCGCCACCGTTGACGTCGAGGTATCCCCCGTCACCGTTGTAGAGGTTCAGCAGGTGGAACCGGTCCCCGTAGTGCAGCTCGTTCGCCATGTGCTGACTCCTTTCACCCTGAACATCCCGCCGGAAGCGCGCTGTTGGGCACAGCTGTTAACCGATTCCGGCGATGTCAGATGCTTCCGGCGATCGCCACCGACACGCCCGGACGAACCAGATGATCACCCCTTAGTGGGAACATCCTTGACACTCAACGTGATCCGGGAGAAGCCGGACGCGGCGAGACTCCGTGGCCTTCGGACCAGCCTGAGGAGGCCGGGGGCCGGCTACCGGCGGCGCGGGATGGTGACCCGGGCCTCCGCCAGGACCATGCCGGTCGCCGGGTCGCGGTGCACGGGACCGTACAGGCCCCAGTCGGCGTCACCGGCCGCGAGCCAGCCTCCATCCCACGGGGCGCCGGTGGTCGTGAGTACGCAACCGGCGAGCGGGCCACCCAGGAGACGGACGATCACAGCGGTAGCTCCATCCGGCGGGAGCTTCCCGCCTCCCCCCACCACACCCTCAACACCCCCGCCCCGAACAAGTTAACAACGCCCTCGTGCGGGTGCGGCTATAAAGGCCAACGAGCCAATGGTCCGTTTGTGGAGTAGTGGTCGGGGCAGAGGTGAACCAGCGACTGGGCGATACCCGGTTCCCATGCTGTACTCAGCTTTGAGGCGATCGGAGAGTGAGTGACCAGATGATCGAGCGTTCCCACCGCTCGGTGGCAGCGAGCCCGCCGTCCTGTGCCGACCCCGTCTTCGCCGAGGCGATGGACGCACGCCTGCGGAGGTGAGCGCGTGAGTTCTGAGGGGTTTCAGCACGTCAAAGTCGGTGACATCGATATTGCCTACGTTGAGTCCGGCCAGGGTGAACCGCTGGTTCTGTTGCATGGCGGGGAGAGCCATAGGGGGCAGTTTGATGCCTTCCGCCCCCTGTTAGGCGCTGGAATCCTGGCCATCAGCTTCGACCAGCGTGACACCGGCGACACACTCAACGGGCCCGAGCCGTACGACATCGTTCGGCAAGCTGCTGACTGCGCCGACTTCCTTGCCGCGCTGGGATTTGAGCGCGCGCATGTTATGGGAGCGTCGTACGGCGCAGCGATCGCCATGCACCTGGCGATCCACTACCCCCAGCGGGTCGCGTCTCTCATACTGTCAGGCGCCACCCCGAGCTGGACCATGACCGAGAGCTTTGGTGACCGCATCGTCGCCATGGGGCCGGACGCGCGGGCGCAGTTCGCGCTGGACCTGCTCCTCACACCCGAGGGGCAGGCGAACGACCCGCAGCTCGTCGCCGAAACCAAGCGCGCCCTGCGGGGGCGTCCCGTGGACGCCGACGCACGCCGCATGACAGCGATTCAGAACCACGACTGCACTGCCCGGCTGCATGAAATCACGGCTCCTACTCTCGTGCTGCATGGCGCGGAGGACCCCATCGTCCGCGCTCAGGTCGCCGAACTCATGGCATCGGAGATCCCTGGCGCACGTCTAGTGATCCTGCCGCGTACTCGGCACGGCATCACCTTCGAGGCCCGTGAGCAGGCCGCACGCCTGGCGCGCGACTTCGTGCTGAGCCATGCCGTGGGTACAGCCAGCACCGGAAACGGAGGCTGACAGGAACGGTCACTGCGCGGTCGGACGTCGTTGCGGTTGGCGGAAGCCGAGTTGGCGCTGTATCGGCCTTGCGCGGCCTCCCGACGTGCCTCAATGCCACAAAGTTAAGGCTCAGTTGACGTTGTCAAGTGCGAGCGCTGAGGAGACGGGCCTCTGCTATCCAGGGGATCGACCAAGATCTTCCTGAGAGAGCAGAGGCTCGGTGGCTCAGTCTGTCACGTACGGAATCGATGACCTGTTCGCACCTGGGCATGTCGGTGAATTGACGCAGGTCATCCCGACCGAGCTGGTGGATGCGGTGTTGGACGAGACCGGGACTCGCGAACGACGGCTACGTAGTCTCCCCTCACGCGTCGGGGTGTACTTCGTGCTCGCGTGCGCCACGAGGCGCGGTGTTTTCGAGTAGTGGTGAAAGACCACTGCCGTCGGGTCGTCGCAGCGGCCCGATTGAAGCTGGGGACAGCCCGGTCCGGGGAACGCCGGGGAAGGTGGGAGCAGTCCCGACAACGACGGGACGGGCCGCTACTGCCAGACGGTCCGGGTCCGGCTAGCAAGGCCAGTGGGCGTAACGAGAGTGAATCGGTGGTCGAAGCCCCGTAATCGAAGTGCCGGCTCGAAACCTGGCGGATCAGG
>NZ_JBIBVN010000057.1:0-30243 GCF_043080425.1 Streptomyces sp. NPDC015032
CACGAGAGGGCTTCCAACGGGCCAGGCAGAGAGCCAGCAGCCCCTGCGTCTTCGTAGCAGAAAGACCATGTGCCCAAAGAGCCGGCACGCAGTACGGAGCCTTGGACGAAGGCTTGCTCGTAGAGGTCTGCCACTTCAACTCGGGCCTGCAGACGAGGGCGCTGGCTGAAGGTGCCGTATCGCCGCAGCACTTCGGTGACCGTCGCATTCGAGGTGAAGGTGACACACCACAAGGGGCTCTGCGGGTCGGTGACCCATTCCCATGGCGCTGCGTTCTCTGCTGTCATTTGGCTTCGTCCGTAGTCGAGGGAGATGCTCCGGTGACGCGAGTGCCGCCGGAGCATCTCTGGGGCGAGAGATAGATCAGTTGGTGACGGCGATGTTGTACTTCTCAGCATCGAGGACTCGATCGCTCTGTGCGAAGCGTCCCAGAGCCAGGCCGGCGTTGCCGTTCAGCGTGTTGGGCACGTGGCCTCGCGTACAGGGCTCGTCACCCTTGACCGGCTTGTCCGTCCGCGCCTCGTAGATGACCCACTTGCCGTCCTCAAGAAGAGGAACGATATCGGCACACAGGAAGCCGCTGGTGCCGCCCTCATAGGTGCGGGCGAACGGGAACTCGTCGCACGAGTCGTCCGGGACGATGTCGTCCATATAGTTGAAGGGGTCGCCACTGAGTGCACCGCAGGTGTGCTTCCGGTTCTCCTCTGCCGCGTTCTCGTCCGCAAGCCGGGTCAGGGGTGCGCCCCCTCGCAGCGCGTTCTGGGTCCATCCGTAGGTTGCTGCGGCAGCGCCGAACTCTGAGAGCGAGAGGGAGAAGGTGGCGCGGATGTCCGGCACTACACAGCCGGGATTGGCGCTGACCTCGTTGTCGCAGCGGATCGCCCAGGGGTTGTCCCAGTTCACGTTGGGCTGCGTCGGGACGGCGCCGGCCGACGTCACGTACATGTGTTGCTTGGAGGTAATTGTGGTCCGGTTGCCCTTGGCCACCGCAGAGTTGTATGTGACCTTGCCGGTGGCCTGCTGCCCTTGTCCCAGCGTCTTCGCCCCGGCCCACGGCACGGCGTTGGACATGGTGCACGTACCCGTGCAGCTGGCGTCGTAACTGACGTTGAGGTTCTTCACCTGGCCGGTCACGGCTGTCACCTTGACCGTGACCTGCTCATCCCAGGTGGCTTTGCTCGCACTGAGGGCCATGTCGGTCCCGATGTTCATGACTCCAGTGCCCAGTACAGCGCCCTTGTCGCTGTAAAGCGTGTAGGTGGAGACCAGGCCGCTCATACAAATGCCGGAGCGGTTCGCAGTGAACGAGCCAGGCTTTGTGATGTCGCATGTGGCAGCCGTGAGTCCCGGGGCGGTGATCTTTGCCGCCGCGGCCTCGGCAGTGGTCATGGGTCTGCTGGAAAGACACTCGGTTGCTGCCCCAGCCACCCGTGCTCGTGTTTCCCGTGTGGCAGCGTGGCAGGACTCACTCTCTGCCAGATCTCGTGCGCCGCGGGTCACCGGTTCCTCTGGCTGGACTACACCAAGGCGCCTGGGCTCATGCTGGTCTTCATCCGCTGCCGAAGCGGTGCTGGTCGCGGCCAGTGTGGCGACTGTCGCAAGGGTTGCGGCCCCGGCCAGCATTCGATGAATGTGCCTGCGCATCAACGTCCCCTCCCAAACGAGAACTTGGTCGTCAGGTCACCTGCGTGTGGTGATCTGATGAGGACTCTAGGGGGAAGTTGTGAGGGCGCGGTCGACTGCGGCTTGAAATGATCACTTATGTGCTGGACGTTGTCCGAGCCCGCGCTCTTGCATGTGCCACCTATCCCCGATAGCTGTCAACTCGGCGACGCAGAAGGTGCGGCGGCGGGCACGACAATCCTGTCCACGATCCGGGGCTGGAACACCGAGACCGGCGAGAGCCCATCCGTCCGGCAGATCGGCTAGAGGGGTGGCCTGTCCAGCACCAGCTCCGTCGCCTACCAGTTCGACCGCCACGAAGCCCGCGGACTGATCAGCCGCACTGGCCACCGCTGGCGTTCCTGCCGCCTCAGCACCTGACCGGTCATGGGGTACGAAGAGATGACCGCGTACGCGATCGGTGAGCTGCTGTCTGCACGCGCAGACGCTCCCAGCATCGGCAAGAAGGCAGCCGGCGCCCTCAACCCGATCACCAAGGACTACGGCGCAGAGACCTCGGTTGCCGTCCACGAGACCATCAAGGACGCCACCGGCAAGACCATCACCGTCAAGGCGATCACCGGCATCGTCCAGCAGCTCCCCCGCGAGGAAGAGCAAGAGCTGACGCAGAATGAGCTGACTGCCCTGGTCGGGGAAGTCGCAGCCAACCCGCCTCGGACCGGCCAGGAGAACCCGAAGATTGAGGGCCGTCTCTCCGCCCTGGAGACTCTTCGCAGCGCCGTGACGCAGCTGGAAGCCGCGCACCGAGCGCTGGCCCCGGCCACCATCAAGAAGGCACTCGAACAGGACCCGGACGAGACCGCCAAGGTTCTGGCATCAGCCAAGAGCACTGCGGACAAGGCCGCCGTGCGGGCCAGCGCCTCTCTTCCGCGACCGGCGTGAGCTGAGCGGGAACGAACAGACGGAGGGCCGGTTTCCCAAACTTCGGAAACCGGCCCTCCGTCGTGATCCCGACAGCCGGACCGTCAGCTCTGAAACTCGGTGCTCGTCACGCCGTAGAACGTGGGCTTGGCGGGACGGACCTCGGACTGTTCCAGGGTGTCGGCCAGCTTGACGAACCCCTCGCTGCGCCGGACGACGTTGAGGAACTTGCCCAGCGCCTCCTTGTCCTCCCACAGCGTCTGTGCGGTGCTGATGATCAACGACTTCAGGTGATCCGACTCGGTCACGGCCTCGTTCGCTGCCACGGTGTGTCCTCCTGGTCATCGGAACGATCAGCCAACCAACCGGCGGCCCGCGCCCGCAAGGTGGCCTTCGGCCCGAGGCCTGTGACGATCGAGTAGCTTCCGATCCGGCGCCATACAACGTGGCGGGCGGCGCTGCCGGGCCGCATCAGAACTGCACGCGGTCCTCGTGGATGGGGGCCAGGACCGGCGGTCGGCCGACACCACGTCGGCGGGATCCTGGCGAGCGCGTCAAGGGGTTGGGTGGCGTAGTGCCCTCGGGAGGATGAACCACAGGCCGGTGAACATGACGAGCGTGGCGGCCGTGATCGTGACAGCGGCGGTCCGGCCGAGGACGACATCCATGAGCAGGAGAACAGCGCCGTTGAGCGCAAGGGCGAGGAAGACCAGGCCGATTTCGGCGAGCTGCGCGGACAGAGCGACAATCCGGACCTTGACACCCCGGTGGAACAGGCCACGGTGCAGTGCGACCGGAGTCGCGAGCACTGCCGAGGAGACCACCGTGAGCAGCAACGTCACCACATATGTGGTGCGTTCGAAGGTATCGAGGTGCGGAAATTGGCTGGTGAAGGCCATGCCGAGGAGAAAAGCGAAGACGATCTGTACACCGGTCTGCACGACCCTCAGCTCTTGGAGCAGCTCGACCAGGTTGCGGTCAGCGCGCTCCGCAGGCGTCTCCCGGCCAAGCGGAGACAGACCACCACCACCCGGCGGGATATGAGACATGAGGCTCATTGTTATCCGACCGCACGGTCACATCACGCGGCGCACCGCATCACGTCTGAACGGGCTAAACACTTTTGTATGACGATCACGGCCCTTGACCTCACCGGCAGGGACCTGCACCGGGCGCACCATTGCTACTCGTCCGCGCTGTGCAGCCCTCGATGCAAGGTCGCTCTGACCTAAGCAAGACCCCAAGCAGCCTGGAGCTGACGCATGCAAGGTCAATCCGTACCGGACACAGGCGAAGCAGGTGTGGCTCTGAAAGAAGCGTGGCTGACCGTCGCTGCGCAGTATTCGCACGACGTCGTCAGGCGACGCCGCCGGGCGGCAGCGGCATCGCCTCCTTCCACTGGACGAGGTGGAGCTGGTGGCAGCCGGCGGGGCACCAGCGGTCCTGGACGTCCCCTCGTTGCGGGAAGGGCGACTGGGCGCTGAGGACCAGGTACACCACCTCTGTGGTGGGCGCGTGGCAGAGGGCGCAGGCAATTCCGGTTCTGGTCGTATGCATGCGGCGGACTGTGCACATGCCGGCGGCTTACCGTCTCGGACTGACCGGACGGCCCGCCTGGCGGGCGCTGCGGTAAAGACTTGGCGATGCCCTCCCGCCCGGCGGGAAGGACCCCGGATCGCGCTTCTTCGCACGTCAGCACCGGGGTTCCATGGCCCGATGATCAGCCAAACGAAGATCCGCCCGGGAGACGGGCGCTATCTCTTCCGCGGCGTGATGGTCGGAGACGGCCACCGTGCTGCGGGCACGTCGCTGCGCGCCGCCCAGGACGAAGCCGGTGTCCCGCCCGGGATCTGGAAGGGTCGGGGCCTGGCCGCGGTCGGCCTGGTGGCTGGGGACGTGGTGACCGAGCGGCAGGCCGAGCTGCTCCTGAGGGAGGGCCGGCACCCGGACGCCGACCGGATCGAGCGCGAGCGCCTGGCGGAGGGCAAGAGCCCGGCGCAGGCGAGGCGGGCGACCGTGCTGGGCAGGCCCATCGAGCACAACCGCTCACCCAAGACCGACAAGGCCAAGGGGCGCATCCCCTGGCTGGGCATGCATCTGGTGTTCCGGCCCCCGCCGACGGCACACATCGCGTGGGCCCTGATGGGTCACGAGATCCGCCTGGTGCTGGAGCTGTGCCAGGACATCGCCCGGGACAAGACACTGGAGTGGCTGGAGGATGCGGTCGCACAGATCCGCTGGAAAGGCGGCGGCAAGCAGCGTGCCCGGGTCAAGGACGGGCTGATCGTCGCAGTCTTCCGGCACTACGAGTCCAGAGCTGCCGAGTCGAAGCCCCTTCTCCACGATCATGCGCTGATCTCGATCCGCGCCCGGCGCCCCGACGAGAAGGGGACGTGGGGCAACCTGTCGGCGGACACGCTGCTGACTCACATCGTCGCGGCCGACACCCTCTACGTACTGACCTTCATGGAGGAGGTATCCGCCCGGCTCGGGTGGGCCTGGGAGCCGCGCGAGGTGACGCCCGGCCGACGGCCCGTCATGGAGATCTCGGGCATCGACCAGCGGCTCATCAGCTGGCAGTCGACCCGCCGCCAACAGATCGAGGACGCGCTGCCCGTCCTCACGGCCAAGTACGAAGAGAAGCACGGGCACTCGCCGGGGGAGCGGGCCGCCTACGCGCTGGGCTGCCAGGCCGCCGACCAGACGCGCCCGCCCAAGCGCACGGAACTGCTGTCGCTGACCGAGCTACGCAAGCGATGGCGCGACTCAGCGATCCGGGCCTACGGCGCCGACGTCGTCGACCGGCTGGCACAGCGGGCGCGGGCGGCGGCCGCGGCGGTGTGGTCGCGGGTGCGGCCCGTGGTCGACATAGCGCTCGCGGCCGTCGACGTCGTCGCCGTGGTCTACGTGATGCGCGGCGCGTTCAAACGCCACCATCTGCTCGCCGAAGCCCGACGCCACCTCGCCTACGTCCTGCGTGGCCGACCCCACGAGCCGGGCCTGGACGAACAGATCGTGCAGACGGTCGTCGACGACTACACCCGCCCCGTCGGGCGCGGCCGGATGATGACCGCCGACCTGTCCGCCCTGTACCCGCGCGACACCGAGGACCAGGCCGTGCTGCGCCCGCTGACCCGCAAACGGGCGGCCTCGCCGTACGAGCGGGCCCGCCTCGCCGCCGACGCCCTGGCCGCCCGGGTCCACGCGGTGCGCCGTGCGGAGCGCCTGGGCTCCCGCGCCCGACCGTACGCCGTCGCCGTGCCCGCCGCCTCGAGGTCGCATCCGCGGCCGTTCCGTACCGGCCCGAAGGACGGCCGCCTCCTAGAGCCGGAGACCGGCGTCGACACGGTGGAGCAGACCCGCCGGACCTTCGAAGCCGCCGTGAAGTTGGCCGCCAGGCTCCAGGACGGCAAGCGGGAGCGCGCCGTCGCCCACGGCCCACGGCCACAGCCCGCCCCGGCGACGGCCCCGCCGCCGCACACCCAGCAGCCCGGCACCCAGCACACACCGGGCCGGACCACAGGAGGAGTCGCATGAGCGCCCCGGAAGAACGCCCCAACCCCGATGACGCACTCGCACGCGCCCACGCGGCCCGCGCGAAGATGGCCGCCGCGCTCAACGAGGACCAGGAGCCCGAGCCCGACGAGCCCCTGGGGTGGCAGCCGATCTGGAAGCGCCCCCGGAAGCCGAAGTCCAGGGCCGCGAAGAAGGAGGAGCTGCGCAAGCAGCGGCGGCGACTCCAGGACGCCGGGAAGCGCCGCCTCGCCGCCGAGCAGTCGCGCCGGCCGCGTTCCCGGCAGAGCCGGATCGGCAACGCGGCCGCGCGCCGCGACGCCCGCGCCCTGTCCCGGGTGCGGCACTCCACCGCCTGGCTGTGGTGACGATGCCGGGCACCGTCCACCGAGTGGGCTCCACCCGGTGGACTCCACTCCGGTGCGCCGGATGACGATGGACGCCACCGTGGTGCGCACCGCGATGGTGCGCCGCCGCGCCCGGTGCGCCGCACCACCCGACGATGCCCGGCACTCTCGCGCGCCCGGTGCGCCGCACCCGCGTCCATCGTCGGCCGACCCCTTGTCCAGCTCCGCTACACCCCCTTGTCAGGTCTGCTACCGAGGACGTTTTCCCTTGCCACAAGCGGTTTCGGCTGGTGATCAGGTCGCGGTCAAGGGGGTGCGTGATAGAGGAGCCCCGGCCGCCCGGCGCGCCTGGTGTGGTGCGGCGATGCCGATGAAGCGCACCACGGTGGGCAGTGCGGTGCGGGAGGCGGTGCACGGCGGTGGTGCGGTCCCGATGCACGCCACCGCGCCACCGCCGTCCCGGGGCGCCCTACGCGATGGTGGGGCGCACCGGGCGCGAGCCGGCCGGTGCGGGGTGCGCATCGAGGGCCTGGCTGAAGCCGACGGCCTCCAGGGCGAAGGAGTCGTCGCACGGATCCGGGTCGATGCCGCACAGGGCGGTGACCGGAACGACGATGCGCTCCGCAGCATCCGCGAGCAGTTCGGGCATCCGCGGATCGGCGCCTGCGAACCCGGCGGCCGCTTCGGTGTCGCCGGCCTCCACCGCCCGCAGGTAGCTGAAGGCGCTGAGCACCGCGTCCGGCGTCATCGGGGCGAGCGGCGCGGTGGGGTTCTGGAACATGGACGGCTCCTCACGTTCGGGCCGCCCCGCTGATCGTGGCGGCCTCGAAGACACCCTCGAGCTGCGGCCCTGTGGACAGAGTCCAGCCGCTGACGGGGGAGAGTTCTCCCCCTCCGGGTTGATCACGATGCGGTTACGGCGGGGAGGTTTTCCAAGGTCGGCGTCACACACGAGCCGAAAAGTGGACCTGTAGAAGGTGAATGGCGGGATAGGCCCGCCCCACCTCCAGGAGCACCCCGTGGCGAGCATCGCCGACGACCCCGAGCAGCAGCCCCTCGCCCCCACCGGAGAGGCACCCTCCGTGGCCCCCTCCATCACCCCCTCCGCGCCCCGTCGCCAAGGACCGGGCGTTTCCGCAGGTCAGGCACAGCGGACAGGGGGTCGGCGCAGCGCCGACAACCCTCATGTAGATGTAGCGAGGCGTCCTGAGCACCGGAAGAATTCGACCGAGCCTCGACGCCGGGAGCTCCTGCAAGCGCTCGGGATCTTCCAGCGGGCTACGCCCGACCAGCTGTGGAAGCTGACCCGTCCGGACAACCAGCACGACAAGCTGACGCGGGACAACCTCCTGGATCTGGAGGACCACCACCTGGTGAGGATCGAGACGGTCCGGGACGACCAGCGGCAGGTGTGGGTGCTGACCAAGCGCGGACACGGCGAGGCGAAGCAGCTGCTGGAGCCGAAGGGCATACGGGTCTCGGTGCTGCGGGAGAAGAAGTACGACCCGGTCACCGGGAAGCTGCTCGGTGCCAGCTACGACGACCACGCCGCGGCGGTCACCTCGACGGCCGCCGAACTCCATCGTGCCGGGATCGGCCACCGGCTCGGCTTCCAGACGGAGATCAGGCACCGGCTCGCGGACAGCTACGTGCAGCGGGCGGACCTGGTGGTGCGGGCGCCGGAGGCCGGGGTGCCGGTGCTGCTGCTGGAGATCGACCGCCGCAGCGAGGACGCGCACGACCTGGTCGTCAAGCTGCGCCGGTACTGGGAGTGGGGCCGGCTGCTGCCGAAGGACGCGGACAAGCGAACCGTGGAGGTCGCCCGGTCGCGGCCGGACGCGATCGAGCACGTCGACCACGAGCAGCGGCTGTGGCGACGGGTCTACCCGCCGACCGGCAGGGAGGGCCTGGTGCCCCTCGCGTTCGTGTTCGCGGACACCACAGAGGCGAAGGTCGACAACACGGTCGCCGTGCTGGAGGAGGCCGGCCGCCGCTACTGGGCGCCGCGCCGGTACGACTCCCTCTACCGGAACGCGGTCACCGCGCGGGACTACCGCCAGGCGGTGCCCGTCGTCGTCACCACCCTGGAGCAGCTCCAGGAGCACGGCGCCGACGCGGCGGTGTGGCGGCGGCTGGGACGGGACGGCGAGCAGACGCTGACGGACGCGCTCGACAACCCCGACGGCCACGCCCTCTACCTCGCACAGGAGGCCCGCGCCGACGCACAGGACAAGCGGCGCCGCGCCGCGCAGCGGGAGGCGGAGCGCCCGGTGTGCACGCGGTGCGGGCGCAAGTTCACCGACGAACGCTGGGAGGAGATCACCGTGCACCGGACCGCCGTACGGGCCGGGGACAAGTCGGTGTGCGGCCCGTGCCGCGCCGACGACGTCGCCCGCGAGGAAGCCGCCGCCGAAGCCGCCCGCCGCCAGGCCGCCGCTCCGCCGGAGCCGGAGGGCAACCAGGAGCCGGGACGGGGCCGCGGCTGGTTCCGCCGGCGTACCTGACCGCGACGCACGCCGGGCAAGCCCAAGGCGAGCCTGGGCAAGCCGCCCGGACACCGGCTTGCCCACCCCGGCCGGAGGCGCTCGGGCCAGGCGACGTCGGTCACGGCCATCCCAGGGATTCCCGGCGAGGCCGCGGCTGACCGATGACGGGTGACCGATGACCGGTCACCGTCTCGGTCGGGAGTTGCATGGGCCGGTCACGACGCTGACGTGCTATTTGACCGATCGCGGGAGACAGGCCGGTTACGCCCGGCCCTCCGATCGGCCACAGGTCCCGCTGGGCAAGCTCTCCGCGAGGAGGCTTGCCCAGGGCCTGCGGCTACGGACCGCCCCGTCCCGGGCGCAGGACGTCGGCATAGATCCGGGCCCGCACGCCGGGCTCACCGGGATCCCGGCGCACCGGGCCGATGCCCGAGGTCGCCCAGCGCTCTTCCAGCGCGGCCATGACCGCCCGGACGGTGCCCTCGTCCCCGCCGGTGATGTCCAGCACCACCAGGCCGGGCTCCGCGATGTGCTGCTCGTCGATCGGCTTCATGACCGCTGCGACGGCGAGGGGAACCGAGGCGGTTCGCCGACGGTCCCGGCGCCACCCGCACGAGGGATGAGAACCGGGTTCCCGCTGCGGGCATCGCCCGGCAGGACGCTCTCGCACTGTCGGGGCGCGGCCCCGGTGGCCAGGGCCGCGCCCCGTACTTCCGACATACTCCGCGGCCAGATCTTTGCTCGGCGGAGGGAAGCACGGGCCGGTGCTACGCCTACAGCAGGAAATCGACGGCGCAGCTGATGCGCTTCTCGAGAGATCCCGACGGCAACGTCAGGCAGCCGGGAGAGTTGCACCGGAAGGGGGCTGGACAGTTGTCTGCACGGTTGCACCAGACGGGGGACCGGAGATACTGCCGGAGGTGTGAACCCCCGAGAATGGTGATCTTCCATTCGTGCAGGTCAGATGCCGTGGGCAAGCCTCCTTCGGAAAACGACACCTCTTTCCTCGCGATAGCCGAGGGAGAGGTCTATCCGTATCCCGGGGGCTGGCGGCCGCGTGGACATGTACCGGTATGGCGCGGGAGCGGATCCGGTGGACGGGCCGTCGCGGGTCGGGCTACGTACTGGGGAGGCCGCGGAGCATGACGGCGTAGAGGGGGGAGTCGGGGAAGGGCTGGCGTTCGCCGATCTTGTGGTAGCCCCATGTTTCGTAGAGGGCTTGGACGCGGGGGTGTGTGGTGTCGACGAGGAGGGTGGCCAGCTGTTCGGGGCGGGGGGTGAGGAGGGTGTCGTGGAGTCGTCGGGCGAGGCCGGTGCCGCGCCATTTCGGGCGGACCATGAGTTCGGACAGGGCGAAGGTGGTGCCCGGGGTGGGGGTGGGGGAGAGGTGTCCGCGCCAGGTTTCGCGGCCGAGGTCGGCGGTGGCGCCGTAGGCGAAGCCCGCGGGCTGGTCGGCGTCGAAGGCGATGACGCAGTCGAAGGAGGGCCTGGCGCCCCAGTGGTCGACGAACCAGGCGAACTTCTCTGTCTGGTGGAAGGGGTCGTCCATCTCGGCGGCGTAGGCGTCGGCGTGGACGTCGAGGAGTATCTGCCGGATCGCGGGCAGATCCGCGTGGCCGTAACGGGCAAGGGTGCAGTCGGTCATGTGCGGCTCCAGTGGGTGCGGTAGCGGTCGGCCCACTCCCGGGCGACGGGCGCGTTCGGGGCGGTGGTGATCAGATCGCGGTGGAAGTCGCCGAGCAGGGTCCGCAGCCGTCCGGGCAGGGCGGCATCGCCCAGGAGGGGGAAGATGCGGGCGGTGGTGGCGGTGGCCTGGTCGAGGTCGCCCTGGTGGAGCTGGGCGAGCGCGAGCCGGGCGGTGGCGAACGCCCGGTTCCGGGCGAAGACCTGGGGCAGGGCGGTGAGCGCGTGGTGGGAGGCGGCCTCGGCGGCGGGGGAGTTACCGAGGCGGTCGTGGACGATCGAGGTGATGGCGTGAAGCTCGGCCCGGCCGTAGAACGCGATCCAGCTCGGCCGCGGGCGGGCCGGATCGGCCTTGGCGAGTGCCTTCTCGGCGTGGTCGAGGGAGCGCATGGCGGGTCGGTGGTCGCCGAGGTGGGCGTGGGCGATGGCGATCCGCGCGTGCGCGAGGCTCGCGAACAGCGGGTCACGACGGGCGGCGGCCGTGGCCCGGGCGGCCTGGCCGGCCGCGAGCGCCTCGGCATGGGCGCCGCGCTGGTGGGCCAGGATCGCCACCGAGTTCCACACACGCATCGTCGCGGCCGGATCCTGCGCCAGTCCGGCCAGGTGCAGGGCCCGTTCGTGCAGTGGCTGGGCGCGGGAGCTTTGACGGGCGTCCACGCACGACCAGGCCGCGGTCGCGGTGTAGTCGGCCGCGAGGGAGAAGAGCTGCTGCCGGATGCGTTGGGTGGCCGGCTTCTCCTGGAGCGCGACGGCCTCCTGAGCGCCGGCGAGCGCGGCCCGCTCCAGGGTGTCGTGGCCGCCCCGGGAATCGTCCAGCACCATGAGAGCGTCGAGCTGCTGCCGCAGCCGTAGCACATCACCCCCGCCAACCCCCGCCACCGGCGGGCCGAGAACCGCAGCACCCGCCGAGCCGGTTGTCAGCGCGAGGAAGGAACGGCGGTGCACAGGATCCTCATCCTCCACGGGCGCGGGCTTCTTCTTGCGACGGTCGGACGGGGCGAACCCTAAGTCCGCCACGGCCAGCCCGCTGACCTCCTCCAGCGCGATCCGGTACTTCTCCTGCGGCCAGGACGTCTCACCCGACCGCCACTTGTGCACCGTGATCTCCGACAGCCCCCGCCCCGGCCTGGACCTCCGCGTCAGATCCCGTACGACGTCGTCCAGTTCCTTCGCGAGCGCCGGCGCCGACCACCCCTCGCGCTCCATCCAGGCGACGAACGCCTCGTTCCGTGCACGTGCCATCCCCTCACGGTAGAGCCACGCCCCACCCCGCCGAAGGTCAACGGATAGTCAAGTTGCTAGGGCGGCGGCAAGCAGAAACCGCAACTTCGCTATGCACCCCGCCCCGGCCCGCACGGTTGTCTGGAACAAGACGCCGACAACCCGCCCCCGAGGGGAACAGACACATGCCCGACACCCACCCCACCCAGCCCCCGTCCGGCCACGGCTACGCCCGCTTCCTCACCCCCACCGGCCCGGCCGCCCCGGACACCGGCACCGACTCCGGCGACCACGACCAGGACCACAACCAGGACGACGGGGTGGGGCACCGGTGAGCGACAGGTACCTCGTGCTCCACGATCCCGACGGCCCGCTCGAGGCCGAACTCCCCCTGGACCGCGCCCCGTACGAAGCACTCGTCACCGCCGTCCTCGCCTGGAAGGACCCCGACCTCGAGCCCCATGACTACGAACAGCTCGCCCTCCAACTCGCCGGACACGCCCGCGCCGTGGCCGACGACGTCCGCCGCCACGCCGCCGCCCTGCCCAAAAGCGACGGCCGCGGCGCCCTCGCCGAAATCGTCCTCCAGGAAGCCGACCGACGCCTGTCCGTACGGCCCAAGGGCACCATCCGCTGCGTCCAGAACCGCGCCCGTCTCGTACGGGCCCTCTACGAGCGGCTGGACCGGCTGGAGGCCGCGCCCCGCCCCGGGAAGGGCTGCACCGCCCGTCGGCTGACCCGCGCTCCGCGTCTGCCGCCAACGTGAGCCCCGGCGGTCCGGTCCGCCGCCGCTGAACAAGGAGGCCGACCGGCTTCTCCCCGGTTCACGTCCAGCGCCGCGAGGGCAGTGAGCTGGACCGTTAATGGGCTGCGGCGATCGCCGTAACTTTCCTATGGTTACGGTGTGGCATCAAGTGATTACATTCTTAAACTTGTACGGCAGGCGCTGGACGACTTCGACGACAAGCCCCTGGACGTCTCGGTCCGGCGCGCTGTACGGATCGCCAACCTGGTCGGCGACACCAAGTACGCGATCCGCCTGTCCCTCGAGCTACGGCCTCCTGGGGGCGATCGGCAGGGCAACGGCGAGGTCTCCCGCATGCTGATGGCCGACCCCTCTACCTGGGGCACTGCCGCAGGGCCCGCCGAGCAAGCGGTCAACCAGTACCTGAATGACCGCAGGATCACGCAGGACGGCGAGGGGAACGTGGACGCTCACTCACTGGCGGAGATCGAGTTCTGGGACAAGGAGTTCCGTGAGCTCAAGGCGGACGGTGAGCGTTTCGACTACCCGAGCAACCTGGCGACCAGGCAACGGGCCAACCAGATCGTCGCCCGAACTCGCCACCTGACGTTCGCCCTGCTCTGTTCCTGGGAACGCCGCTTCGGCTACACCAGCATCAACGAGTCAATCTTCGGCGGCTACCGTGTCAAGGTGGACAAACTGCTGACTGAAGGCGTGCCCGATCTCCTTCAGCAGTTCAACGCCGTCTACCGGCGGCTCCAGGAAGCGTCCGACACTTCTCCCGACCGGGAGACCGCGGAAGAGCTGTCGCAGGCCATCACGACGTGCCGCCGCATCCTTAAGGCCGTCGTCGACCACGTCCTGCCGCCCCAGGACCAGCCGTCGGCCACGGGCCACCCCCTGGACGACGCCCACCACCGCCACCGGCTCTTCGAGTTCACCAGGAAGGCAATCGAGAGCAAGTCGAGCAACAAGCTGACCGACGCCATGATCACTGGCCTATACGACCGGTTCGTAGCTGTAGACACCATGACCAACAAGGGCGTCCACGCCGCGGTGGCCTTCGAAACTGCCCGCCTGTGCGCCCTGAACACCTACATCGTCTGCGGCGAGATCATCAGCCTCCACAACCTCCAGGGCGACCCCCCGGACGCCAGCTGACCAAAGCGGGCCGCTGCACCCCCGGCGGCCCGCCCAAGAGGCAGAACGATTGCAGCTGCCGTCGAGTGCGGCACCATGCCTGATCGGACCGAACGAGCCATATGGCTAATCTGTGATCTGGAGCGGAACCGACGCCGCCCCGAGACTGGGCTGGTGGACTCTACGCTCTGGGTCGCTGTCTTTACTGGCGGAACTGCCGTTCTCACAAGTTGGGTGACAAGTCGAGGGACGGCCCGCGCCGCCCGTATCCAGGTCGAAGCCTCCTCAAGAGCTCAACAGCTTGACCACATACGTGAAGTGCGCCGCGTGGCCTATGCCGATGTGATCGGGCGCGCACATGAGACGGCGGAACTTCACTTCCAGGTGAAGGGTGCGCTCACGGGGCCGGACGAGGATCTGGTGCAGCGCATCGAGGAGCTCCGCGGCGAGTTGCGTGTGGCCTTCGATCCTCTGATGCGTTGCATCCGCCTCGCCATCCTGGAAGGGCCAACGCGTGTGGCTGAGGCCGCAGAAGCGCTCGGCAAATCGGTAGTCACAGCCAACAGGGCGCTACACCCCCTGGAACAATCAGACGAGGGCGCACAGACCGCGTACGGGATATCGGAGGCCGAGTTCCACTGTCAGCTGGAGAGGTTTACTGACTCGGCCCGCGAGGCACTGTCGAGCATCCAGTAGCCTCGCCAGGCGCGCGGCGCTCGCCGGCTGGCCCTTGAGACGCCCGGCGTGCCAGTAGGACCCTGTGGCCTTGACGCCTGCGCCGCGGCCCGGGACGGTCGTTGCCGCGAGGGAGAGGAGCCGCTGCCGGGTGCGCTGGGTGGCTGGCCTCTCTTGGAGCGCGACGGCTTCTCTCGCGCCGATAGCGTGGCCCATAGGGCGTCCGTGGCCGCTCCGGGGGTCGTCCAGCACCATGAGGGTGTCGAGGTGCTGCCGCAGCACATCACCACTGCGGGCCCCTGCCACCGGTGGGCCGAGAACCGCAGCGCGCCTTCCAGCCGCCACCGACATCGTGCCCCAGGGCCGGTATTCCGGCTGCGGGTACCGTAGTGCAGGTGGACGGGGTTCCTTTCACCTTCCGGTGAACGTTCTTCACCCCCGGCACCTCGTGCCCCGGGAACCAGTGAGCTCTGGCCCCGGGGCGCTGCCGTTGTGAGGCAGGCGGTTACACAGCTACCCGGTCGGGCCGGGGCGGCGCACGTCGGCATACACCCGTGCCCGGACCCCGGGTTCCCCCGGTAGGCGCCGTACTGGTGTGACCCCGGAGGTTGCCCACTGCCGCTGGAGGCCCTCCATCACCGCGCGCAGAGTGCCCTCGTCCGCGGCGGCGATGTCCAGGACCACGAGCCCCGGCCCGGCAATGTGCTGCACATCGATCTGCATGCCCCACCAACGGCCCCGACCACGCTGGCGGTTTGCCGACCGGACAGAGACCCTCCGTACGAGGGAACCCGGTCACCGACCGCCCAGCAGGTTGAGCACTCAGCTGGTGTCCTGCGTCCGATCTGTCGGCTGCCCTACCAGCTCGGCCGGTTTGAGCCCGAGGGTGTTTTCCAGCAGCCACTGGTGTGCGGGGACCAGCTGGTTCCCCCCCCGTACCGCTGCGCGCTCACCCAGCGTCCGAGGTCTTTGCCCTGGGCGACGGCATCCCCCTGCAGTCGTGGGGCCGGCTTGCACGTGGTTCTGGGTGAAGGGGGGATATGGCTGGTTCTGAGTGGCGGTGAGGGTGCGGCCCATAGGCTTCTGTCAGGTCCATGTGACGAAATGAGGGGGAAGGTTCTTATGGCGACGACAGAGTCCGAGCATGGCCCGGCAGGGGTCATCACCACCGTGGCGGGCACCGGGCGGCAGGGGTTCAGCGGGGACGGCGGCCCCGCGCTCCAGGCACAGTTGGATTTCCCGTCCGGGATGGCGGTGAGCCCGCAGGGCGATCTCTACATCGCCGACGACAACAACAACCGCGTGCGCAAGGTGTCGGCGAGCGATCAGACCATCACCACTGTCGCGGGCAGCGACGAGCAAGGAAGCGGTGGTGACGGCGGCCCCGCGACCCAGGCGGAACTGCGCGTACCGGACGGTGTGGCGCTGGACGCGCTGGGCAACCTCTACATCACCGAATCGACCAACCTCGCGGTGCGCAAGGTGTCGGCGAGCGATCAGACCATTACTACCGTCTCGCGCGGGCTGCGGGACTACAGCTCATCGATCGAGCCGCACGCGGTGACGGTGGGTCCGCAAGGAGACATCTACTTCGCCGACTCCAAGACCCACCAGGTGGGCAAGCTGTCGGCGGCCGACCGGACCGTCACCACCATCGCGGGCACCGGAGAGTACGGCTACAGCGGGGACGGCGGCCCTGCGGCCGCCGCCCGGCTCTGCTCGCCGCACGGGGTAGCACTGGACGCGCAGGGCAACCTCTACATCGCCGATACGGGCAACCAACGGGTGCGGAGGGTGTCGGCGAGTGACGGCACCATCACCACCGTCGTCGGCACCGGAGAGTATGGCTTCAGCGGCGACGATGGTCCCGCGACGCAAACCCACATCTCCGCGCCGGACGGCTTGGCGCTGGACGGGCAGGGCAACCTCTACATTGCCGACGGCTACCGGGTGCGGAGGGTGTCGGCGGGCGACCAGACCATCACCACCGTCGCCGGCACCGGAAAGCGGGGCCACAGTGGTGACGGCGGCCCCGCGACCCAGGCGGAGCTGGACGTGTACGGTGTGGCGCTGGACGCGCAGGGCAACCTCTACATCTCTGGGGGCCACGTCGTGCGGAAGGTGACGTTCACCGCTTCGAAGCCGAAGCCTCCGGCCCCCGCGCCGGTTGTGAAGGTCCGCGCGAACCTTTCAGGTGTGGGTGCCTGCAACGGCCAGAAGGCCGCGGCAGGCTCCGCTTTCGCCAACCGGCTCACGGTGAGCGCCCGCGACGCCGACAACGGCTCACCGCTCGCGGGCCTGCACGTGGTGTTCACCGTTTCCGGTGACACCGGATCCCACTTCCCCAACAACGCCGTGAGCGTGGAGGTGGTCGCCGACGCTCAGGGCACCGTCACCGCCCCCGAACTCACCGCGGGCCCCACCCCGGGCCCGGTGACCATCAGCATGGAAGCCCGCTACAACCCGGGCAGCAACCCGGCCCACTACCAGGCCGAAGTCACTCCCGCCTGACCCGGGAGCCCTTCACCCCGAACACGGCTCCGCACCCCTGCCACGCGCACGGGGTGCGGAGCCGCCTGCGTCACCCTGGTAGAGGGGACGGGGCTCAAGCTGTTCGGCCCGCGTGATGCCGACGGCCGTCGGCATCACGCAGGAGCTGTGCGGGGCGGGCCCCAGAGGGAAACCCGGGTGCGCGGGAAGTCCGGCTGCTCAGCACGCGTCCGTTTCGAGGACGACGACGGCTGAGAGGAGAACGCCCTGGTGAACGTGCTGGACCAGGTCCTGGCGCGCTACGCGGCGCAGCTGCCGCTCACGATCCGGCAGGTCTGGTACTCGCTGATCTCCGACGGTGTGCTGGTCAAGGAGGAGCGCACCTACAAGCAGACGGTGGAACTCCTCGGTATGGCCCGCCGCTCGGGCCGTATCCCGTGGGAGGCGCTGCGTGACGACACCGAGATCCGCGCCGAACCCGTCGCCTACGACGGACCTGACGACTTCAGGGCCGGGCTGCTCCAGGCGGCGCTGGACTACCGGCTGGACCGGCAGGCCGGCCAGCCGGTGCGGCTTGAGATCGTCTGCGAGACAGCCGGGATGGTTCCACAGCTTGTCGCCGTCGCCGACCCGTACGGCGTGCCTGTGTATTCGGGCAGCGGATTCAACGGTCTGCCGGCGAAACGGGGAGCAGCGCTGCGTGCGGCTGCTGACGGACACCGCGCGGTGAGGGTGTTCGTCGTCTCCGACTGGGACCAGAGCGGGGTTCACCTGTTCTCCGCGCTGGCCGAGGATGTCACCGCCTTCGCTGCCGTGGACGCGCCGGGAACGGAGGTCGTCTTCGAGCGCCTGGCGGTGACCGAGCAGCAGATCGCCGACTACGGGCCGCCCACCGCGCCGCCGAAGGTCAGTGACCACCGCTCGTTCAGCGGCACCTCCACCACCCAGGCCGAGGCCCTGCCGCCCGACGTCCTCGCCGCCGTGCTCAAGGCCGCGATCACCTCCCACCGGGACATGCGCGTCCTGGCGGCACTCCTTGAGCGTGAGGAAGACGAACGCCGCCGACTTCTTCAGAGCCTCGGATACGACCCTGACGCCGGCTGAACCGGTGCGCCGGGGTCAGCCGGCCCGTGCGTCGCTCGTCCGGGTCGGGTGCCGCCGAACTCTCCCGCCCGCCTGGTGGGCCTTGGTGTACTGGATCGTCGGAGCAGGGCGAAGCAGGGGAGCGGGACGTTGGCCGGGCACAGCAGGGAATACACCGTCGAGCCGAGGGGCGCGTGCGCATGACGGACTTCAACGACTTCGAGTGGGTGGTGTGGCGCCTCGAGGTCCAGGACCCGTCGCAGCTCGCGGGCGAGGATCCCGATCTGGACGAGCGCACCCAGGAGACGATGACGGAGCTCGCGGGCTCGCTGGGCTGCGTGTACGAACACTGCGTCGACACCGACACCTACCCGGACGGAACGCCGTACTACGCCTGGTGGGTCCGCCTGCCCGCCGCCGAGCACGCCCGACACGACAAGGACGGCATCCCGCAGGCGCTCGGCCCGCTGCGCCAGTACCTGACCACCCAGCTTCCCGACGGCCTGAAATGGGAGATCACACCAGACCGCGAATACACGGTCGACCACGCCGCCAGCACGGCCATGCGGGACGCCTACGACGATCTGATCGCCCCGTTCGAACGCGCCCTGATCCCCCTGCGCCGGGACGGGGCCGACGCTCTCGATCCCCGGGCGAAGGCCTGGAAGTGGGAGGCGAACCTCCTGGTCGGCACGTTCGACCTGTGGCTGTGCAACGACCCTGACCGCCCGCACACCTGGCTCGTCGTCACCGTCGGACTGTGGACCGAGCCGCAGCTCTTCGACGAAGAGCCCGCTGCCCGCCTGGGCCACTTCGACTTCACCCCGCACCACCCCTTGCTGTTCCTGCCCCGCCCGCCCGGCCCGGTGACTTTCACCGCCCGCGCGGAATCCGGCCCCTTCCCGGGCAAGAGCACCTCCAGGACGAAGGCCGCCGACGCCATCGGGGCAGCTCACCAGTGGACGGCCAACGACCCAGCCGTCCTGGCTGGGCGGGTCGCCCACGACCTCAAGCTGCTGTGGCCGCACCTCACCGGCCCGGAAAGGAGCTGACGATGGCCTCGTACGCGAAGGACCCGCGCTGCACCGCCATGGCCGAAGCCCTTGTGTCCCTGCTGCTCCGCAACTGCCCGGAAGGCGCGGGCGGATTCGGCGGCTCGTACCAGGTCAATCTGGATGACGAGGAAGCCATCGGACTGGGCGGGGTGGAACTGATCCGGGCCGCGATGCGCAAAGCGGCCCGGCAGCTCGGCTGGAAGGTCAACACGATCGGGATGATGACCCGCCACGGCACCATGGCCGTCGTCCAGGACGTGCGCGAGGTGCCCGAGGAGCACCAGGCCGTCATCAACGACGCCATGAACGAACGGATGCGAGCCGCGCTGCACAAGGTGTGGGGCGAGCAGGGCCCGGCCCCTGTCCAGCGCGGCTCGGTGGCCTTGATGACTCAGGAGTTCCGCGCGGCCGTTGCCACGGGCAGCGCCTAACGCTGTACCGGAGCCTGAGCGGCCTGAGCGAAGTGCAGCATGACGGCCTTGGCTCCGGCGGCGACCTAGTCTGTCTCAGTGGCCCATCTCCTCCGCGGGGTTGAAGGGATTGGGGTAGGTGGCCATCTCCTCCAACCGTGTGATCACTGTCTGGCAATCGCCCAGAGCACGGTGGCCGCCGCCCAGAGGCTGCCAGGTGTAGCTGCCCCAGTAGTGGTGCCAGGCGCCGTAGAAGGCGGCGTACTGCTCCATCGCGCACTCCTCCCACTGCTGCGCGTTCAGCCATGCCCGTGCGGCTGGGTGTCGCCTGGCGCCGCACCGGGGGTGCTTGGTCAGGTCCACCGTGTGCCGGGCGAGGTGGTGCAGATGGAGCTCCCACAGCAGCCGTCCGGTGTCGTACTCCCGGTTATAGATCACGACCCGGCGCCCGGCGAGGGCCTCGGTGAGGCGGGGGAGGATCTCGGAGAAGGTGGGCGCGCCTTCTTCGACCATGGCGTCGGTGATGCCGTGAATCGCTGTCGCTTCCGCCGGGATCGGCTCGCCGGGGTTGAGCAGAGTGTTGAGCAGCACTTCGCCGGCCGCCGTGGTGATGGCGATCTCCACGATCCGTGATGTCGCGGTCAGGCCCGTTGTTTCGGTGTCCAGGATCGCGTACGCATCCGGGTCGGCAAGGATTTTCTGCGCCCAGGCGATGGTCGGTCCGAGGTCGTCCCACCGGTCCTGGTCCGCTCGCCGCTGCGCCTCCGCGCGCTCTTGGCTGATCTCGCGTTCGCACGGAGTGCAGTGCCAGTCGGCCATGGCTTGCTCGTGCTCGCTCATCGCCGCCCACGCCGTGAGCGGGACCATCTGCACCAGGCACCGTCGGCAGGAGCGCTCCACCAGCGACAGCGCCACACGGCGTCCGCGCTCGATCCGTTCGTCGCACGCCAGGCACAACGTGCCCCGCCAACCATGTGCCGGTGCAGGGGTGTTGAATACGGTGCCGCAGTCCTGGCACGTACGGCGGCGCAGATCGGCCCGGCGCTGCGCTTCCCGGTCCTGGCACCGCCCGCACGTCCCCCACACCGGGATGGGGAACCTCTCGCCGCAGTCGGTGCAGGTCCGCCGTTGCTGCATCTGCCGGCGCTGCAGAGCCGACAGCGGGCGCATCTTCGCCGCCTGCTCCGGGTCCCACAGCGCGACCCGGTCCCCGTACAAGCGGGTGTAGATGTACGCGACCGGCCGTTGGCCGGCGGCGGGCTTGCGCCGGACTTTGCCCAGCTGGGTCTTCGTCCGCAGATACGCCGGTGCCCGCCCGCTGCCGTACACCGGCACGCCACCAACGAACTTGAGCGGCTTGCCCCGGGCGGCCCGGTCCGGGGTAGCGCCGTCCTGGTCGTCCTGCACGACCGTCGACGCGGTCAACACCTCACTCACGGCTACTCCCTTCGGCCCAACAACCGACGAAACGCAATGAACGTGGCATAACGCCTAAAACAATGTCAAGAGTCAAGCAAATTACGTAAGTTGGGCGTATTCGCTTAGAGCTGCGCCCGCGTACGCGAGGGTGAAATCACCCGTCCGGGGGCCTCGCGAAGTCACGGGCAAGACGAGGGCCCCGGACGCCATGACGCCCGGGGCCCTCGTCCGATCCGGCTCAACGACCAGCAGATCACCCGCAAGGACGAGCAACGCCGCACCCCGGCCGCCTTCGTGGACGGCTGGGACACGGCGGGCAGGGAAACACCGTCGTAGCGCTGTACGGCGCCGACAGGCTCAGACAGACACCGACACCGGGCGCAGCGACGCGAGCGAGAGCGCCGGCCCTACAGGCTGGGGCGAACTGCCGCCGGACGGCCCGGGCGGACACCCCTCTGGCGGCGGTCACCATTGCTCCCCGGCCATTGTCAGTGGGCGAGTGGAGAATCACCGGATGGCTCATGAACTGACGGAGATCGGCGAGTCCGAGATCCTTGCCGCTTCCTTACGCACGTACCTGTTCGAGACCGGCTTCTCCTTCAGCGGCCTGACCGGAAAAGAGGCGACCCGGACCATCACCCGGGCGGTGGTGCAGTGGGTTGGAGCGTCGGGGTGGAGGTGCAGATCAGAAGCGCAGATGCGCTACATCGACCCGCCCGTGTTGAAGAGCGGGGGCTGTATCGCCTATTGGTCGCCTTCCTGGTCCGCCTACCTGGACTTGCGCGTCATTCGCAAAGACGGCCCGCCGATCGCCGTGGAGATCGACCGCGCAGACGAGAGCACCGCCGTGGACAAGCTCCGCGACGAAGCACTCCGTGGGCGACCTGCGCTGTGGATCCGCTGGCACGGAGTACTGCGCGCCGGACTCCCGGCCGGTGTGGCCCGTCTGCACCTGCCCACGCGATCCAGCAAATCGCCCCTCCGGTACTCGCTGGCTCCGGTGGCCGGAACCGAGACGATCACCCTCGGACCAACCGTCACCCCCGAGGCCCGAGTGGAAGCCCTGCACCGCGATCAGCAACGAATCGCGGACGAGAAGCGCGCTGCTGCCCGCCCTCCAGAGCCCGGCCCTACCCGCTGCTACCGGTAGGCCAGACACATCACGGAGACGGGGCGGCTTCGGCCAGTGGGAGGACTTCCCCGACGACCTGGCGCAGACGCAAGTCGCCTGGAACACCACCTACAACACGCTCGCCGCGCCCCGGCCCCGCGACATCACCGCCTTGCGCCGCCGCCTGCTGCTCCTGCCCGGGCGGCTGTGGTGGCACCCCTACTGGCAGACCGTTCCCCCGGCGCCGCCGCCGGCGGCGCGCTCCGAGCTGCGCCAGCCGGTCCGCGCCCAGCGAGCCGTCCGGGCCGCGTAGAGCGCCGCCTCGGCCGACCAGGAGCCGGGCCGTGGCCGCGGCTGGTTCTGCCGGGGATCCTGACCGCGTGCCCGGGCGCCCGCTGTGCGGTTGGCAGCCGCCAGACCGCACAGCGGGACCGACCCCGAAGCCACCGCGATGCGCCACGCGCCGACCGGACATTTCCCACTGGCGGCCACCGCCAGCTGTCAAACGATCGACCGTATCCGCAGCTGTCCGGGCCCCGCTGGACAACCACGTGCAGTGGGTGCTGAAAGACGGCACGGAAGCGGGCGGGAAGGAGGCGCGGCGGTGAGCGACGACTACGGTTACCAGGTCCGCCGTCTGGAGACCCGGACCGGCGGGGTGGAGTACGAGCTGCACTCGCTGCGCTCGAAGCTGGGGGAGGCCGAAGACCTCGACTACGAGCTGCGTGACATCCGCGGCGATGTCCGCAGCCTTGAGGACGACCTCAGCACCGTCCGCAACGAGCTGACCGAGCTGGACGATGACGTACGCGGCCACATCCAGGACACCGATCAGACCCTCAAGCGGCTGACCGGCCGTATCCAGGCCCTCGAAGCCCACCTGCTCGCCGCAGGCGGCGCCCCGCGCGCCGACCTCGACACCATCGACCCGGAGTGGATGAAGCTGGCCAGGACCGCCAGCCACGGCTGGCACGTCCGCTCCGGCTCCATGCCCCGCTATCCGGCGCACAACTTCACGTGATGGCCGTTCCGGCCCCCCGCGACCGGGGCGACAGTTGTTTTCCCGTCCAGGCTTGTCCTTGACGTGCGGAACGTGCTCACAGGCAGTCGGCAAGCATGCCACCGGGTGTTGGTATCGCTCGCTTTTCCGGAGTGCGATTTTGGGCACCTCGGTATCTAAGCGAAATCAGGCCAGTTCTGGACCACCGTCTTGTACCGGAGGTGTACGGCGCTGTCCACTGGGCATCCGGCACTTTTGCCCCACCTCCGAGAAAGGGTGTGTTCGTGGCTACATCGGATATACGTGAGCCCTTGCCGCAGCGGCGGGAGTACCTCCCGATTGAGCCAGCAGCGCCGACCCGGGCACAGGCAGGGCCGCTGCGGGAGGAACTGCACAACATCGGTCTCACCTGTGAGCAGACCACTGAGGAAAACCTTCGCCGTTTCATCCAGGAAGTCCGGGCGCAGCTCCCGGACATGGGTCGGCTCGAGTGCTTCTTGATCGGGAAGCGGCAACACGGTTTACGGGAGGCACTACCTGCCACCGCAAAGAAATTCCTCGACGAGGTATCAGTGCTCACACCCGGACCAGGTCGCGGCCCGGGCCTGTAGGCACGCCGGCGCAGCGGTGTTCTTCGAGGCGCTCACCGAGGGCAACCCCGGGGGCGCCCAATTCCTGCGGCAGTTTGCCGACGCGAAGCTCTCCGACCCGCGTTTCGTCAAGAAGTTCGCGGAGAACAACCCGGCCGGTCTGCTGCTCGTCACCGAACTGGCGGCGCAGGACATCGTGCTCACCGCCACCGGGACCTGGAAGCCAGACAATGACACGTCCGTCGGCGAGTACGCGGGCACCCTCGCGGAGCTCATCAACGCCAAGCGTTTCCCGCTCCTGGAACGGATGGAGGAAAAGGAGGGCAAGAACAACGCCCGTCCGGGGGACCAGCCCGGGAAACGCTGGGGCGTCACCGATACAGCGGAAGAAAAATACCAGGATAAGCTCTCCACGGTGGAGGCAGTCAAGAAGAAGTTCAAGGACCTCGGGATTGTCGCATCTTCCGCCGTGGTCGAAGGGCTGGAGAAACAGAACCTGGAGGCGATGCTTGCCAACAAGATCGGGCCGGTCCAGGATTCGTATGCCGACGACTACGACTCCAGGAAAGACGGAAAGGACCAGGAACTCCTCGCCTTCCTGGCTCTGGACCCCGTAGAAAGCAACGGCGAGCGCCAGGTGGCAGGAGTCGGTGCTCTTTCCATCAACTGGCGCTTACAGATCTCGCGCTACAAGCGAAAGAAGCGAGATGATCAGCACGACACGAGCCTTGAGATCTGGGTGCGCTCTCTGCGCTACCGTTCCGTCTACAAGGAGAACGTGAACGATACGACGCTCGGGGAGCAGCTGGAGGAGGATCGGGAAACGGTCGGCAGAGCGAAGGGCCACGATTCTCCTCGCGAACCGCTTCCCTCCCCGAAGCTGGAGATCTACAAAGCGCTGCCCACCGAGAGCAAGAGCGTCTTCGACCGGTCGATCCTCATCTCCTCGACGTCGAACGAGCGCAAGGCCCTTGTGCTCTACGCCCCCGACCTCCAGAACGTCGGCTGCATCGACAACACCAACTCCGCAGCGTCCTCGGAGTACGAGAAGAGTGTCGCGACCGGATTCTCACTGTCGGCGAGCACCACAATGTCGATCCAGACGTCCGCCGAGGTCAGCATTGAGGTCGTGAAGGCATCCCTGACCGTCGGCTTCAGCATCACCTTCACCGCGCAGTACAACAAGACCACGGAGGAGACCATTCGCTTTTCCGTCCCCGCCGGTCAGCGAGCATTCACGTACCAGGGGTATCTGCGCGCGGTGGTCATCAAGCACGACGTCAGCAACGGCACATATGGGTACGACGCAAGCACCCACAGCCACTTCTTTACCAACGTGCTGGCCACATCACCCGAACCGCTGGAAGGCCATCCGGCGAAATTCCGCACCTACTGACGGCTTCACGGGAACAGCACAGCGCTCGTGACCGGGACCTGCGGGCGTGGGCGTAGACGGGTACCTGTAGGCCCGATTCGCGGGAACACGCCATGTTCCTGACGAGCTACCGATGGGCGTACGACGTGACACCTATCAAATCTGTAGCCCCGCGGTGGAGGCCAAGCAGCGGCTCACGTACGCCGAGTGCCAGCGCCGCGCCGGCCACAACCACTGGCCGCTGGCCCGCAGCCTCGAAGAGAGACAGCTACGCCGTCCCGTGACTGTAGGAACCAACACGGCACCGCCCTGGGCACATCCCCCGGGGCGGCGTCGTCGTTGTGTCAGATAGCCCAGTCCAGTCCGAGCGCTGCGAGGGCGGCGAGCTGCTCCTGGGTGAGTTTGTCCCGCCGCGACTTCGTGTTCGAGATCCACACGCCCAGTTTCACGGTCACAGGTTTGCCGTCGACTGTGATCTCCTCGATGTGGCCGCGCGGGACGGGCCGGTCTCCTTCGCGTTCCTTCCGCTGGGCGAGGGCCGCCAGGCCCCGCTGGAACGCCTGCTCTGCCTTGCTCGGTCCCTTGCCCGACCCGTTCTTTGTACGGGTGGCTGCCGGGGCCGGGACTGCGGGGGCGTTGATGCCGAGCGCGGTCAGCCGCTTCTGCTGTTCGGGGAGGAGCTGCATCCAGGTGCCCGGTTCCTGCTGCCGCCATCGCCACTTGCCCACGTCGTCGCCGTCGAAGACGACGCCTGGCGCGATGTGGGGCAGGTGGCCGTCGGCGTCGACCAGGTCGGCGAGGATGCGGTAGTGGCGTTGCCAGTCCAGGGGCCAGGGGCAGTCCCAGTCCGGGTCGATCTCCGTCAGCTGCGCCGCGCGTACGGTGGCCCGTTCCGGGTCCTTGCCCAGGCCGTTCTTGACACCCTTCCGGCGAAGGTTGGCCATGTGCTGTCCGAGGGGCACCATCGCTTCGCCCTCGCCCCACAGCGCGTCCTGACGCGGCGCGAGGTGTCCGGTGGCCCGCCGGAACGAGCGGAGCGCGGCGAGCTTGTTCTCCCACGCTTCCTCACCCGGTTCCCAGACCATTCCGGCATCGGGGGCGTCCAGGAGCTCCTTGCGGTGGGGATCGAGTTTCCCGGCGCGCAGCGTTTTGCGCTGCTGGTGCACCCACCTGCCCAGCGGGAACGCCTTCGTCACTCCGACCTCGGTCTCGGTGTCGTAGGGGACGGCGTACAGGCCCGTGATGCCGTTCTCCGCCCGCCAGTGCTTCAGGGCCTGGTAGCCCTGGAGCCAGGCCAGGGAGTCGGGCCGGTAGACCCAGCAGCGCAGGAACGCGGCGATGGTCGCCGTGTCTCGGGGAGAGGAGAAGTGGAGCAGGGCCGACTCGGCTGCGGCGGTGCCGTCGTCGTGCTCCTGGTCCTCGTCGTCGCCCGCGCCGCCCCCGGCCCCGACGATCCGCCCGTCCGCGTCGCGCTGGACGTGGACGGTGCGCTTGCCGCTGGTGAGGGCGCGGGAGGCGAGCTGTTCGACCATGCGCTCATCGTGGCTGCGCAGGCC
Organism: Streptomyces sp. NPDC015032; assembly: GCF_043080425.1. NCBI lineage: Bacteria > Bacillati > Actinomycetota > Actinomycetes > Kitasatosporales > Streptomycetaceae > Streptomyces > Streptomyces sp. NPDC015032. The sequence continues at coordinate 26,444 of NZ_JBIBVN010000057.1, forward strand.
CTGGAGCACGGCCACGAGGGGCCTGTAGCTGGCGCTGGCGACCATGCCGGTCGGGTCCTCGCCGGGCTCCAGGAACACCGGCACGATGATCCTGGCCACCTTGGTGGACCCGTCGCGGTTGGGCCTCAGGGCCCGGCCGATGTTCTGCACGATCTCGACCTGGGAGCCGCGGGTGTCCGCGAAGGCGACGGCTTCCACGCCGCGCTCGCCGGTGATGTCGACGCCTTCCCCGAGCACGCGGCAGCTGGCGAGGAAGGCGCGGTGGACCCGTCGGCCGTTGGCGTCGATGCCGTTGGCGAACTGGCGGATCTGTTCGCGCCGTTCGGCGACGGTGTGGTCGCCGCACAGCCACGCCGACCAGACCCGGTCCGGGGGTACGTGGCGGTCGGCCTCGAGTTCGTAGAATTCCGCGTTGAGCGAGGACTTCGGCAGCCGGTCCGCGGCGGCCAGGTCGTCGCCGGTGGCGTCGTTCATGTACAGCTCGGCAGCGGTTTCGGGCAGCTTGTCCGCGAACGCGCGGGCTTCTTCGACCTTCTGGTGGAAGGTCATGACGGTGCGCAGGTTGTGCGCGGCGGCGTGCTCCAAAAGTGCGGTCTGCAGGAGTGCCAGGCGCCGGCCGCGCCGCGCCTCCTCCGATTCCCCGAGGACGGGGGAGGGGTCGCGGATCTCCAGGATGTCGATCTCGAATCCGGCGAGGATATTCCGCTCGATCGCCTCGCTCAGACCGAGCTCCGCAAGCCACGCCCCGTAAGTGCCGTTCGGGTCGTTGGCCATGGTCGCGATCTCTGCCTCCTTGCCGCCTTTGCCCTTCTGGGTGCTGGGGGCGGCGAGGATGCGCGGGGTGGCGGTGAGGTAGAGCCGGAAGCTCGAAGGGATCCGCTGGTTGTCGTGGATCGCCGCCCATGGGCGACCGAGATCACCGGCGGTTCCGTGGGCCTCGTCCACGATGGCGAGGTCGAACGGGTCCATCTGCTGCCCGTAGAGCCGCTCTCCGCCCGCCAGAGCAGCCTCCAGCGGCCCGCAAACCTTCCCCTGGCCAGTGATGTCGGCGGGGTCCTCACGGTCCACCAGGGAGGCGTACGTGGCGAACACGACCACGGGCCCGGTCCGGGCCCACAGAGCGAGCTGGATCGGGTTGGTGGTGGTGCGCACCCCGAGCGCGTTGAGGACCGGGTCGTTCCCCAGCGAGCACACCGCGACCATCGGCGCCCGGTGGCCCACCAGGCGCCACGCCTGGGCGGTCTGCGCGAGCAGGTCCAGGGTCGGGACGGTGACGAGGATCCGCCCGTCCGGGAAGCAGTCCAGGGCGCTCGCGGCGGCCATGATCGTTTTACCGGAGCCCGTCGCGGACACGATCGTGCCCCGGGCCCCCTCCGGGGGCACTGATGATCTTGCAGGGAATCCAACCCATTTCCGGACCGCTGCTTTCTGGTCCACCTGGTGTTCCTTGAGCGGAATCAAAGACATGCCCTTGCCTCCCCGAGCGCTGAATTCCTGTGGTTTTCAGAGGGCCGCGTGCGGAGTGCAGGCCGCGCCCAAGTCGTTCCAGATCGACCCATCCGCCTTGTGCCAGCCGCCGGGCTTTCCGTCCTTGAAGGTCGGCTTGTCGTCCAAGTCGTAGTGCCCGGCATCGAGCGCGCAGGCGACGACGTCTCCGTCCGCGTTCCGCGTCCGCGCCGTGCACAGACCGCCGGCCTCGCCCAGCGCCTCCAGCACCCGGCGCCGCGCCGTGGTGTGCGGATGGGTGCGCGGCAGCACGGTCTCCCGGACGAACCTCGCCAGCCGCACCAGGTCGGCCCGCTCCCGCTGCCTCACGTCCGCGAGATGTACGGCCAGTTCAGCGGCCCCCGCCGACCGGCCGCCGCGCCGGGACCACTCCCGGTCCGTGATGCGCACCAGGGCCTCGCTCACGGCCGTCACGCCGTCATCCCAGCCGTCCTCGAACACCGAGCCCCGCGAGCGTGGCGCCATGCCGTCCAGCTCCACGACCTCGCTCTGCGCCCCGGCGACCGCCCCAGCCTCCAGCGCGGTCACCAGGTCGTCCGTCTCGCTTGCGGGCACGCCCTGCGCTTCCAGGAGCGCGAACACCTTCAACCGGGCGTTCACGCCCGCCGTCTGGTACTGGCTCACTCGCCGCACGAGATCCTCGCTCAGGCCCCCAGCAGACGCAGAAGCGTCCCGATGCTCGGTCATCGCTCGCTCGTTGGGTTGGTGACACACAGGCCGTGGTGGTCCAGGTAGGACACAAGGAACAGGGCCAGGGCCCGGCCGGGGTCGCTGGCGTGCAGAATCCCGGGCGGCTCGCTGTTCCAGCCGAACGTGGCCTGGTGGGGCCGCGGCCGAACGCCGCCGGTGTGCGGGTCGGGGAAGACGACGGCGCGGGTGAAGAAGTCGTCCAGGAGGCTGAACAAGTCCGTATCCGGGGCGTCCGGCTCGCGGCCGCGCACGGTGGTCTCGGCGGCCTCCAGGATCGTGGTGAGGTACCGCCGGCGCGCCTCCTCCTGTTGCCGCAGCTCGCTGGACGGGCTCTCTTCCACCACCTCCACCACGCGGTACATGCCGTGGTCCCCGTACAGACCGTTCGGCTTCTCCAGTACCTTCCGAGCCTTGGCGACAGCCTCCTCCACCGACCGCCCGTAGGCGTAGTTCGTCACCACCGAGGCGCCCGGGTGCTCCGGATCGGTCCGCTGCGCCACGATCCGGTAGCGGGTCAAGCCCGTGGGCTCCCCACTGTCCAGGGAGGGTTCCTGCCTGGACGCGGACGGCCGCTCGGCGACCGGATCGGCCGGCGCCCCGGTGGCACGCCCCTCTTGTGGGGCGTCAGCGCCTTCCAGCTCGGCCTGCCACTGGTTGAAGCTCTCGCTCTCTTCCTCGTCCAGCTGGTAGTCGAGGTCGTACTTGTCCTCGCTCACCAGGCGGGCGCTTTCGGTGGCTCGCTCGGTGAGCTCGGCCCACTCCCACCGGTCCTCCGTGGCACGCAGAAGCCCCGCTCGGTCCCGCCACAGGTCGGGCATCATCGCCACGATCGCAGTGGGCGCCGCCAGCGCAGGAGCGGGCAACCGGCCGGAGACCTCGCGCCCGGAGTCGTTGACCACCGTGTACGACCAGCCGCCCTCAGGACCGCGCCGTGACGACCACGACAGGGTGACACCCGGCTGCTTCGCCGGCTGAGTCCCGAAGAAACGCTCAAGGAAATGAACCGGCTTTACCCAGGACCAGGACGCACTGCATGCCTCATCATTGTTCGGGCCACGCTGCACAGAGTACGAGCCGCCGGAGAAGTCACTCACTCGGAACTCTTTTTCGACCGCGTCCGGGTAACGCTTCCAAAGCCTGAAAGTATGCACCCATCGTTCCTCTCTCTGCTCCCCGAGTGGTTGGGGGGTGTCCCGTGTTTCCGCCAACGGTACATGCTGCATCTCAGCCTGATGCACCCGATACCCTGGAACCCACACGAACGAGCGACCCCCACCCCTCGTAGCCAGCCTGGCCCGCGCAAGCGGGCCCCCAAGGTTCTGGAGGCGCAGCCGGAAGGGCCGTCAGAGCGGGGGAGCGCAGCGGACCCGCTCGGAGTGCGCAGCACTCCCCAACTCCCTTACCTAGGCTCAAGTTAGCCGCACCGGACGACCCGTCAACAGCCTGGCCGCGCACCGCGCGGCTGACGGTCGCGCAGCGACCGGCCCCTCTCAACTCCTGGAGCGAAGCGGAGGGAGTTGGCCCGGCTTCGCCGGGCGCGGAGAGCGAAGCGAACCGCTCCGCTTGCATATCGCGCAGCGATATGTGATCGGAAGCGCGTCGTG
>NZ_JBIBVN010000058.1:0-30110 GCF_043080425.1 Streptomyces sp. NPDC015032
CAGCTCAAGAGCCAAAGACGCTGTCGACGCCGCGCTCTACACCACGGCCTCCGTCGACGCGGTCATCCCCGCCCACCCCGAAGTCGACTGGGAGCTGCGCTCGGTGGAGAAAGGCCGGCGGTCCCCGCTCGCGTCACTGCGTCCGGCACCGGCACCGGCACCGGCACCAGCACCAGCACCAGCACCAGCACCAGCACCAGCACCAGCCTGAGTCTGCGGGCGTCCGTCCGGCGCTACGACCGTGCTCCTCCGCCCGCAGCGTCCCAGCCGTCCAGGAAGGCGGCCAGGGCGCGGCGTTGTTCTTCCTCGCGGGCGATCTGGCGGGCGAGTACGGTGCGGTCGATGAACGGGTCGACGGCGGCGAGGACCAGGCGCTGGAGCTCGGCTGGTTCCAGTGCTTCAAGCTCCCACTGCACGGGGTGGGTGGGGTCGAGGCCGTGGCGGCGAAGGTCGGCCATCTCGGGTCGCCGTGCTTGCCCTCGGCGGAGGGCAGTTCGTACTCGATGGTCTGCTCGCGGGTCAGGAGCACCCTGCGGGCCTCGTCCCAGCAGTCTGCGGTGTGCCGGACCGGACCCAGTCCCGTTCGATGTCCGCGCCGCTCGCGTCGAAGTCGCCGCACCAGAGCAGCATGGCGCGGCCGTGCCGGGCGGTGCGGCGGCGTACGACTTGGGCGTAGGACTGGGAGGCGAAGCCGCGGACGACCAGGACCGGGATGCCGTACTCGGCCAGCCAGCCGGTGAGGAGTTGCCGGAGGGTGTCCTTCTCCGCCGCGACGTACAGCGGGCGCTGGCCCTCGGTGCGGTCGAGGGCGAACCAGGTGGCGGCCTCGCGCAGGAACGCGCGCGGGTCCGGCCAGGCCGGCGGAACGTGGACCTCGCGCAAAGTGTCGATCAGGTCCGGGAAGGTGCCCTCACGGCGGGCCTGGGCGAGGTGGGAGGACAGATGCCGGTACATCGACGGGGTGCGCGGCAGCATCCCCTCGGAAACGAGCCGGTACATGACCTGGCGCAGCGTGACGCCGCCTTCGTAGCTCTCCACAATTTCCCGGGCTCGGTCCACGACGGCTGGCCACCGGATCCGTTCACGTGCCATACGGGTACATGTACCCGCCCCCGCCCGGAAGATCGCAGGCCCACGCAGTGCAGCCTTACAGGGGTCTACCGGTCCCTGGCCGCTCGCTGGGGCATTGGCGTGACTCCCTGGCAGTGGTGCAGCCGGCCCGGTCCTGTCGGCGGACACGGCTGCCCTTCATGTCTACGGACCGGGGACGAGTCGCGCGACCGGCGCCGGGCGAACCGGTGACCGGGCCCCTCGTACGGCTGATGCCTTTCCCGTCGGCGAACCACAGGCGCGGCCGGGGCCGTCAGTGAGGGCATGCAGATCGACAAGCAGCACATCGCCGAGCCCGGGCTCGTAGTCCTGGACATCACCGCCGCAGACGAGAACACCCTGCGCGCGGTGATGGACAGCCTCCAGCAGCAGTGGGCAACCTCCGGGATCACACCAGTACGACGCCTTCCGGGTGAGCCCGGGGTCCGGGCACGGGTGCGCGCCGACGTGCACCGATCCGGCCCGACCGACTAGCCACGCCGCCGCTGGCCCAATGTTGGCGGCCCCTGCCGCGCGGGGCCATCAGCGCTGCTGGTCTTGACCACTCGCTGGGCCCGCGTCCTGGTCACTTTCAGGCGCTGTTCATCGTAGGCGGGCCAGGGGGCACGGCCGGGAGCGCGGAGCCACAGGATTCCTTCACGGATGTCTGTGACGATCGCGCTGGTCCGGCCGTCGGTCACTTCGTCGCCGACGCTCGGCCGCCAGCTGCTCATGTACCCACCTCCGCTGCCAGCACTGCCCATACCGACGGCGCCGGCTGAGCTGGAGGAGCTCGGCTGAGCCGCCTGACGGAACAACGAGGGCGGCGGAAAGCGGCTTGCTGTGCTCACTCCTGCGGCCGGGCCGATCTGAGCCGACCTCCAGCGGCACCGGAGTGGCTGGTAAATGTGGTGTTGCGCCGTGGTCTGAGCCTGATGGCCACGAAGCTGGACGTCTTTGCCGCGGTGAACGCCGGGGCGCAGGGGCGCTACTGGGAGCCGTCGGGGTGGCCGGCCTGGAATGCGGTGGGCATGGTGCTGGAGCGGTGCCCGCACCGGTGGCTGGAGCTGACGCAGGACGAGGGGCTCGGGCGGGTGGTCCAGCACATGCTCATGGACTGTGTGGAGACCGAGAAGCTCCCTGATGAGGTTCTGGCTGCGTGTGTGCCGGCCCTGGTACTGCCGGAGTGGGCGGAGCTCCCAATGCCCGGGAAGAGCCAGCGTCAGCGGCTGCGGAACATCGCCCGGCGTGTGGCCCAGCATCCTCGGCTGCAGGAGTTGGCCACGGGCACCCTGCATGAGACAACCGCCCGCTGTGTCAAGAAAGGGGGTCTGCTCCACGCCAGGAAATTGCGGCATCTTCAGCCGCACGAGGCGGTGTCCCTTGCCCATGACCTCGCTCTGACCAGCAACGACGCGAACAGTCTGGCGAAAGTGTGCGAGGTCGTCGCACAGTTGCCCCGGCCCACGGCCGTCGAACGCCCCTCCGCGTATGACGAGCATGAAGCCCCTACACCGAAGCGCCTCCTGAGCGACGACAACCGTGTCAGCGCCCTCGCCGCCCTGGCCTGCAACCCGCACCTCGATCGCCGCCAGGTCACCGACCTGCTGGACCATCTCCACCCAGCTGAGGTCCAGTGGCTGCGTACCTACGTTGACGCAGTTCCGGCGTGGCTCAAGGAGGCAGCTGTTCAGCACAAGGCGACCCCTGCCCACCAGCAGGAGGTGCCCCGCGTCCTGACAAACGCAGCGACGACACCAGCGGTTTCCGCGTGCTGCCTCGCCGTTGGGTCGTCGAGCGGGGGTCAGCACGAGCCCGGCGAGTGCCCAGAGGGCTGTGAGGAGCGCGGTGCGGCGCAGATGACGAATCACGCCGATCACGTTCCGGCCCCTGATCGGCGGAGAATCGTTGCTGCCTGGCGGGTGTCACCCACCCGGGTAAGAAGTCGTACCGGGTGCCGCAGCAGGGCGTCGTGACAGTGTGTCGGGGCCGAGGGAAGCTCGTCGGGCAGCGGCGGCAGCGGCTGGTGCTGCGGCCACTGGGCTCTGCGTGACCTTCAGTTCGAGACGGGCCTGATCGGCCTGAGCCGCTGCGCCAGTCGGCAACGGGCCCGACGAGAGGGTCGTCGACTGGGCCGGCATGGTGGTCGCAGGGAGGTACCGGCTGGAACGCGAGCTCGGGCGCGATGGGATGGGCCGTGTGTGGGAGGCCTTGGACACTTGCACGGGCTCGTTAGAGTGTCGTTTGATCTTCCCCGCCGGATGAGGAATGGAGCGCTTTCGTGGCCCAATTGGTCCGAGAAGACGCGCTTGACGTGCGGGTTTCCTTCAACAGTTTCGCCTTCCAGGAGTCGGACGACAGCTTGGTCCCAGTGCCGTACAACCAGGCATATGTGCAAGGCGGCTTCCTGACCCAGCATGCGCGCAGGATTGATGTGTACAGCGGCGCGCATACGCACGACGCCGAGGTGCGGGTGCGGGTCTGGGACATGGAGCCAGAGACGGGTGGAGGGCCCTGGGACGAGCAGGATGAGGTCGACTTCGAGTCGGCCACCGGGGATGTCGCGGCCTGGTCGACGGCCTATGGCCGCTTGCCCGATCTGATCAACTTGGGCACCCCGGGCCGGTGGCGGGTCCGGGTGAGCTGTTCGGGTAGGGCCGAGGCCAAGCGGGTGTCCGAGCAAGAAGGGGTCGCCTACGGCGTGGAGAAGTACGTCGTCGACTTCTGGCTCCAGCGGTGACGAAGCGGGCTCGCTCCAAGGGAAATACTTGGGGCGAGCCCGCATCATCGGTCAGCTGATCTTGACGATGAAGCCGTCTTCCGGAACAGTGCAGGGGTGCGATACGAGCTGCCGGGCGAGCACCCGCTGACCGGCCGCAGCACCCCGGACCTCGAACTCACCGACGGCGGCCGCCTCGCGGACCACCTCCATGGCGGCCGGGCGCTCCTGCTCGACCTCACCGACGACCCGGAGCTCCGGGCCCTCGCTGCGGGGTATGCCGGCCGCGTCGACACCCTGACGGCCGGCTGCCCGTACCGCCCGGACCTGGCGGCGATCCTCGTCCGTCCGGACGGCTTCACGGCCTGGGCGGCCGACGCGGGGGCGCAGGCGCCGACGTCGACGGCCGGGCTGGCGGAGGCGCTGGAGGAGTGGTTCGGAGTGCCAGAGGGTGCGGTGACGCCGGGCTGATCCGCCGCTCTGATGACTGACTCGAACCACGAGCCGATCCCACCCACGGCCGCCGCACCCACCCGGTGTGACGGCCGCCCGCACCCCAGTCCCGGCCCAGCAGCAGCCCGGAGCTCTCACCAGCCGCCTACCGCCCCCGCCGCCACGCATAGCCGCCACGCCCTCCGCCGGTGTTACGGCTCCCGGCACCCTACGAGCCGGTGACCAGTGCAAACGTCACCGCCGGGACAGCCTCGGCGGTGACGGTCACCCGCACCGGGGTCACTCATCTTCGGCCGAGTCCGGGTCGCGCAGCGGGCGCAGGCCGCCCGGCAGTTCGGGGAGCTGGAACGAGTACCGGCCGAGCATTGATGTGGGCTCAGGACAGCGGCGACAGGGCCCGTCGGTGGGCCTGTTCTGCCACCTCTCCTCGCTCAGGATGTCCTGGAGGGGCAGGGTGTTGACGTGTGCCAGCGCGGACTGGAGCAGGTGCGGGGCGAGCATGGAGACCTCGTGGGACTTCTTGTCGGAGCCGGGCAGGTCGCCGTCCTTGCCGTGTAGCAGGCCGTGGTTGGCGCTGTTCCAGTTCTCCACGACCTGGAGCCTGTCGTTGAGCTCGCAGCGAAGGTTCGCGTCGGCTTGCCGCGGCTCGTGATGTGGATGCCGCGTGCTGTCATTGCGTCCGCCGTGCTCAGCGCACTCGGGCGCCAGGCTCCGACCGGCGAGCGGTCACCCCGGTCGGCGCGTGAGCATGCGGTCGACCAGGCCATTGACGTAGTCCGGTGTCAGGGGTGCGACGCCGAACAGCACCCGGATGTAAATCGGCGCCAGGACGCCGTCCAGCACCTCCAGCATGTCGGGGGCGTCCTCGCCGCGGGTGCGGGCCCGCTCCAGCATGCCCTGGAGCTGCTCGGAGCGGATGGAAAGGAACCGGTCGCGGGCCGACTCGCCGTCAGGGCCGGCGGCCAGCGCGGTGACGACGGTGCGCAGCAGGGCCAGGCCGTCCGGCCCGGTGACATCCTCGGCGGCCTTGGTGGCGAAGGAGCGCAGGTCGCCAGCGAGGCTGCCGGTGTCGGGGATGGGCGAGTACTCGGTCAGGCGGCTGACGACCATGTCCATCAACAGCGCCTCCAGGGTGCCCCAGCGGCGGTAGATGCTGGTGTCAGCGACGCCGGCGCGGTCGGCGACCTCGGCCACCGCGAAGGTGCCGTAGCCGCGTTCGGCGATCAGGTCGGCGACGGCCTGGTGGACGGCCGTGCGGACCCGGGTGCTGCGGCCTCCCGGGCGGCGGGCGGGAGGCGGTGTCGGCGGGGTGGCTGTTGCGGGGTTCCCGTTCACGACACCCAGCTTAACGCAGGAAATTTTTGCGTTAGCAGCGAAGGTCGGTCTATGGTCTCGCTTAAGGCAGTCATCAACTGCGTTAGGAGTTCTCTGGTGAAGCCGATCTTCTTCCCCGACCACCCTTCGTTCTGGTACGAGACCCTGCGGACTCTCGGTCACATCGCCTATGGCGGCGCCGACTTCGGCGAGGTCGCCACCACCGCCCAGAACATCGCCGACGGCGACTACGACAGCTGGCACGATCAGTGGCTGGCCACCGCCGACCGGGTCGCCGGCCAGGCCCATACCTCACTGGAAGGCGGCCACCGCACCAGCACCCGGGACGGGTTGCTGCGCGCTTCGAACTACTACCGCTGTGCCGAGTTCTTCCTGCACGGCAACGCCGCCGACCCGCGCATCCGCCACGCCTACGATGCCTCCGTCGCCTGCTTCCGCCAGGCCGCGGAGCTGTTCACCCCCGCGATCACGCCGGTCGCCATCCCCTACGAGGACACGACGCTGCCCGGCTATCTCTACCGTCCTGAGGACTCCGGTCTTCCGCGCCCGACCGTGGTGATGTTCAACGGCTTCGACGGCACCGCCGAGGAGATGCACTTCTTCGGCGCGGCGGCAGCCGTCGAACGCGGCTATACCGTCCTGGCCTTCGACGGCCCCGGACAGCCCGGCGCCCGCCACCGCCAAGGGCTGACGTTCCGGCCGGACTGGGAGAACGTCATCACCCCAGTGCTCGACTTCGCGATGGCGCTGCCCGGCGTCGACGCGAAGCGGATCGCCGTGTTCGGCGCCAGCATGGGCGGCTACCTGGCGCCCCGCGCCGCCGCGTTCGACCGTCGGATCGCCGCCGTCGTCACGCTCGACGGCGTCTTCGACCTCGGGGACATCAGCACCGCCCCTCTAGCACTGCCCCGCGACGAGGCCGAGCGTCGGCTGCGCGCCGCTCACGACCCCGCCCTCGATGCGGTGATCGAGACCGTCATGGCTGCCACCCCCACCCTCAAGTGGGCCATCGAGCAGGGCATGTTCGCGATGGACGCCGACAGCCCGCGCGCGTTCTGCGCCGCCTACCTCGACTACCACCTGCGCGATGGCACCGCCGAGCGGATCGCCTGCCCGGTGCTGGTCTGCTCCGGTGAGGACGACGGCTTCTTCAAGGGCCAGCCGGAGAAGCTGTACGACCACCTGCGGTGCGAGAAGACGTTCATGGCGTTCACCGAGGAGGAGGGCGCCGAAGCGCACTGCCAGTCCGGCGCCCAAAAGCTGGCGTTCGCCCGGATCTACGACTGGCTGGACCGGGTGATGGCCCGCCGGCCCGCTGTGGTCGGGCACATCGGCCGGGCGCTGGCCATGACAGGCGCTGTGGTCGAGGCCATCGATGGCCACAGCTGGTCGAGCCCCACCCCCTGCCCGGGTTGGGACGCGCGCACCACGCTCAACCACCTCGTCGGCGGCATACGGATCTCCGCCGCCGAACTGACTGGCACCGACCCCGGAGGCGAACACCACGACGACTGGCTCGGCACCGACGCTGCAGGCGCCTACGCGGCCGCCGCCGAGGCCGACCGCACGGCCTGGCAGCACGCCGCCCCCACGGACGCCGACCTCGACAAGGCGACGCTCCACCTCGGCTTCGGCACCGTCCCGGGACCGACGGCAGCACTGATCCACCTCACCGAGGTCCTCGTCCATGGCCTCGACCTGGCCCTGACCGCCGACCGGACCGACCTCATCGACCAGCACCTGTGCGAGGGCCTGCTGGCACGCATGCGACGGGTGGACATGGACGCCTTCCGCCGACCTGGCATGTTCGGACCCGAGGCCCAGGCCCCCGCGGACGCGCCGGCGCATGCGCGGCTGCTGGCCTTCCTCGGCCGACAGGTCTGAGACGGCCACGAAGTAATGGAGGCATTGCCGCCTGCGGCGCATGCGCCCGTGGCCCGCGCAGGCCTACGCCGCGGCCGTGCAGCGCCCCAGAACACAGCCGCCTACTCCTCCAGGGCCTCATCATCCTCTTCGAGGTGGACGGTCGCCGGGCCGCGCAGGGGCCGCAGGCCCTCGCGCGGCGGGCGGGCGGCGAACCTGTAGCGGCCCGAGCGATTGAGGTTGGCGTGCTTGAGAGGGGAGAAACGGGCGACGTCCTTTGAGTGCACCCGATGCTGCCCACTCGATGCCGCGATGCGCACCGGCGATGCACGGCATCCACTCCACTCCACCTTGAGTGGAGTCCACCGAGTGGAATGAGCCTCCGCCAACTTGAAGACGCAGGTCAAAGGGCTGGTGTGACCGGCTCTCGGATTGCTCACGCTGGTCGGGGGCGGCAGTCTGAGCAGTAGATCGACCGTCAGGCTACGTTGTATTGCTGGCGCCAACGGCCCGGAGTAGGGGTCTCCGTGCTTACTGCGGCAGGTTGGCCTCGTCCGCCTTGCGGAAGATGTCCGCGCACGTTGGGGAGGGCACCGACTCGCGGGCTGCAATAACGGTCAGCGTATGGCGCACTTCCGTGCTCTGGCTTCGTTCACTTCGAGCGACAGCGTTTGTCGATCTGTTTGAGCAGCAGTGAGTGCCCAGCCCCGCCATGTTTGTTCACGAGAATTGGCTCTGGCTCACTTTCCGTGGAGCTTGCACGCTGAGTGACGGTTGTTGGGTGAGCGGGCCCGGAGGAAGTTGCCCGGAATTGACCCGTACCGGGTGGGGTGGGGCTGACAGTTCGGCTCGTGGAAGAAGTGGTGCTCCGGCTGGAGGAGTTGCTGTTCCCGTCGATCCCGGATGTGGCGGTGCTGTCGGTCGATGTGAACGACGAGGCGGTACTCATAGAGGCTCAAAGCACGGTGGCTGGGGCCGCCTGTCCCGGATGCGGGATCTGGTCACGGCGGGTTCACAGCTCCTACCTGCGCTTTCCCGCTGATGTGCCCAGCGGTGGCAGACGGGTTGCTCTCTGTTTGCGAGTCCGCAGGTTCCTCTGCCCGGTCACCTCGTGCGGGCAGAGGACCTTCGCCGAACAGCTGCCAGGCTTGACTCGTCGGTACGGTCGGCGGACCGAGCGCCTGCGGTCGACGCTGGCCGCGGTCGGGCTCGCGCTCGCCGGTCGGGCCGGTGCCCGCCTGGCGAGCATGCTCGGTGTTTCCGTGAGCCGCAGCACGGTGCTGCGGCTGGTCGAAGCGTTGCCCGACCCCGAAGTTCCGGCCCCGCGGGTGGTCGGTGTCGATGAGTACGCGACCCGCAAGGGGCGTCACTACGGGACTGTCCTGGTCGACGTCGAGAGCCTGCGTCCAGTCGATCTGCTGCCTGACCGGGAGGCGTCCAGCCTGGCCGCTTGGCTCGTGAAACGGCCAGGGGTGGAGGTGGTCTGCCGTGATCGGGCACCGTTCTTCGCCGAAGGCGCCACGGCCGGGGCACCACAGGCGGTGCAGGTCGCGGACAGGTGGCATCTTTGGCACAACCTGAGCGAGGCTGCGGAACGGTGCGTCGCGGACCACCGCGGATGCCTGAAGGCCCTGGCGCCGGATCCGGCCCAGCCTGCCCCAGAGCCGGAGAAGTTCGAAGACCCCTCCGGATCGCCTTGGCCGAGGGGACACCGCTTCGCTGACCGAACCCGTGCCAACCACGCGACCGTCCACGAACTACTGGCAGCCGGGCTCAGCCGCAGGGCGATCGGCCGCCAACTTCGTATGACCTCCCGCACCGTCAAGCTCTTCGCCGATGCAGCCACCCCGGAGGACCTGTTCCATGGACAGTGGCAGGGCCGGCCATCCAAACTCGACGCCTTCAAGCCCTACCTGGATGAACGCTGGAACCAAGGCTGCACGAACGCCTGGAGGGTGTGGGAGGAGATCGTTTCGCTCGGCTATCAGGGCAGCTACCAGCGGGTTCGCGCCTACTTCCGGGAGAAGCGTCTCTCTCCCGGCCCCGTCACAGCTCGGCCACCGTCACCCCGGGTCGTTGCCGGATGGATCCTTCGCCGGCCAGAGACCCTCACCGAGACGGAGCACCTTCGACTCAAGGCCGTGCTTGTCAACTGCCCTGAAATGGACGCCCTCACAGGCCACGTCCGCTCCTTCGGCCAGATGCTCACCGAGCGCCAGGGCGAACGGCTGCCGCAGTGGCTCGATGCCGTCCGGCGAGACGACCTTCCCGGCCTTCACACCCTCGCCGCAGGCATCGACCGTGACCGCGACGCCGTCATCGCTGGTCTCACACTGCCCTGGAGCTCCGGCGTCGTCGAAGGACACGTCAACCGAATCAAGATGCTCAAGCGCCAGATGTTCGGTCGGGCCGGCTTTCATCTCCTCCGCAAGCGCGTCCTGCTCTACTCGTGAAGCACAGGTCAGACCGCATCATCAAGGAGCCCGAAGCCTGCCGGGAACCCTTCCAGGAACTCCCGCCGAGCAGGATCGGACTCGGCTTCGGCCATCGTTCCGAGTAGGTCGATCAATTCGCTCCGCTGGTCGTTCGACAGCTTGCTGGCCAGGTGGGCGACACCCTCCAGAATCCTGACGGCGTCGTCCGGATCCATCTGCTCGTCTTCACTGCCCTCGATGAACCACAGGACGTCGACCAAGGCTTCGGCCAGGGCGTGAGTCAGAGACGAGTACACGGGCATCAAGGCGGACTCCCAGCAGGTCACGGCAGCAGAGTCCGGCCATCCCACCACACACCACTGACATCACACTCAGTTAGCCCTCCACGGAAAGTGAGCCAGAGCCCGAGAATTGACGGCACCTCTGTCCGCTGGCGGTCGCCAACGTGTCGCAGCGCTGTGTCAGCAGGTGGTGACAGCCAAGCTGACGACGTAGTGCTCCTCGACCATCCGGTTCGGGAAGACCTCAGTCAGGAGGTCGCGCTCCTTGGCAATAAAGGTGTTCGTTGCTTCCTTGCCGAGGACGAGGAAGTCGGAGTAGCTGGCGAGGTTGGCGAGGTGCATGTCAAGTGGAACGCTCCGGGTCCACGGCACGTGCCGATGGACGAAGCCGAGCTCGGACGGCAGTCCGCGGAACCGGGCCATGGGGTCGTGAGGGCTGTCGTCGGCACCGAAAAGCCGGCGCAAGCGCGCGTCCTGGTTGGCAATCCACGGAATAGTGCTGTCTGAGTCGTTCCACCAGAGGGCGAGTGCACCACCGGTGCGTAGGACTCGGAGAGCTTCCGGAACGGATTTGCGCTGATCGGTCCAGTGCCAGGCTTGGGCATATGTGAGGACGTCGACGGAGGCGGAGGCCAGCGGCAGGTTGTTGCCGTCCCCGATCACAAGGGGGACGTCGGGCAGGCTGAGACGGAACTGGGAGGCCATCCCGGGGCCGGGCTCGACAGCGATGACGTTCGCACCGCGGGCCCGGAGAAGCATCGTCGCCAGTCCGGTGCCGGCCCCGACGTCGGCAACGCGAGCGCCCTCCAATGGGCGGCCGGTGAGTTCCTCGACCGCGTCGAGCAATTCGGACGGGTATGAAGGACGGTTCGCAGCGTAGCTGGCGGCAGCCGTGTCGAACGAGCGAGCCTGCGAGGTGATGGTCATACGAACATTGTTGATGGCTGCAGGTACTTGGCGCCGGACTTTAACCCTTTCCGGCGACAGCAGGTAGTCACCCAGGACGTCGGTGAATGCACCAGCGTGACGGACAGCTCGCCGCCCAGGGCGGGCGGCGAACGTTGAGACAGAGTCGTCGGACGTCAGCTGGCGTTGGCTTGCTCTTCGGCTCGTGCTCGGGTGGTGGCGAGGCGGTAGGAGTCGGTGCCGGTCTCGATGATCGTGCCGTTGAAGGTGAGGCGGTCGACGATGGCCGCGCAGAGGCGAGGATCGGTAAAGGTCTTGGTCCAGCCGCCGAAGGACTCGTTGGACGCGATGGCGACGCTGTTCTTCTCCTCACGCTCGGTCAAGACCTGGAAGAGGAGCTCGGCGCCGTGGCGGTCGAGTTCCATGTAGCCGAGTTCGTCAATGCACAAAAGATCAACGCGGCCGTAGCGGGCAATCGTCTTGTTGAGCTGCTCCTCGTCGGCGGCCTCGAACAGCTCGTTCACCAGCTTCGTGGCGAGCGTGTAGCGGACGCGGTAGCCCTTCATCGCCGCCTCCGTCCCCAGGGCGATGAGCATGTGGGACTTGCCGGTGCCGGAATCGCCGATCAGGCAGAGCGGCTGACTCTTCTTGATCCACTCGCAGCTGGCGACGGTGTGGATGGTCGCCGCGTCGATGTTGGGGTTGGCGTCGAAGTCGAAGGCCCGCAGTTATCCGGGGTTCTTTTGTGCCCGTCTGGAACGTGAGTCTGCGTGGGGTTCACTCGTTGTCGTGGTCGTTGGCGTTTTGCTATCCGGGGTCGCCCGGCAGCGTCGGTGACGTCGGCAGCATGGCGTCGTGCCGGTACAGAGAGTTGAGTTTGGTGATGGGCGGACGTGGACGGTGGTCGGTGCCAACTACCTCCCGGTCGTGCCCGTCGGGGAGTTCTTGGAGTTCTTGCGCGTCGGCCGGGACGCGTCGCCTCACACCCTGCGTTCCTACGCCGCGTCGCTGAGTGCGTGGTGGGAGTACTTGGAGGCGGCCGGGCTGGCGTGGGACGAGGTGACGCTGCCGTCGTTCCTGCCATTCCTGACGGTGCTGCGGACCGGCGATCCGGTCGGAGTGCACCGCTTGCCAGGTGCTGGTGCTGGCCGGGGCGGGGTGGCGGAGTCGACGGTGGGGCTGCGGGTGGCGGCGGTGCTGTCGTTCTACCGATACCACGCGGATGTGCGCGGAGTGGCAGTCGCCGGACGGCTCTACCGCGTCGGTGGTCGCCGGGCCCGGAGCCGATACATCGGCGCGTTGGCTCACCTGGGCCGTGGCAACGACCATGCGAGCCCGGCGGTGCGCGTCCGCCCCCGCAATCGGGGCCCGGCACCGGTGCTCACGCCAGCCCAGGCCGGGGCCATCCTCGACGGGTGCGCACGCTTCGACGCCGGCTCAGGGCAGTGGTCGGGATCGGTACGCGACCGGCTGCTGTTCGCGACGCTGAGTGAGACCGGGATGCGGCTGGGCGAGTGCCTGTCGCTCAAGCACTGCGACTGGCACGTCGGCCGGGGCAGTACCCCGTTCGTCGAGGTCGTGCCGCGGCAAGACCACCCGGCCGGGGTGCGAGTGAAGAACGGCCGGTTCCGCCGCATCTACATCAGCGACGACCTGGAGCGTCTGCACAGCGAGTACGTGTGGGAACTGTGCGACGCCGACGCCCACCGGGCAGTCGACCTGGAGAACTGGTGGGTGTTCGTCAACCTGCGTCGCGGTGAGTGGCTCGCGCCGCTGCGGCCGGAGACCGTCTACGACCTGGTCGACCGCCTCAAGCGCCGACTGGGGAAGGCCGTTCCGTCCGCCTGGACGCCGCATTGGTGGCGCCATACCCACGCGACTGCGCTGCTGCTGTCCGGGGCTCACGAGCACGTGGTGATGCGGCGAATGGGCCACGCCGATGTGCAGACCACGCTGACCCTCTATGGCTGGGTCACCGAAGACACCGAGCTGAAGACCCTGGCGAACTGGAAGTCGTTCACCACCAACTGGCGTGGTCTGGAGGGAAGTACGGCATGACAGACCACCGCCTCCCGTCAGTTCCTGCCGGCGGTTCGACCGGACCGGACCGGTTCGCACAGAGCGCCGCGCTGATCGACGGCTTGGACCCGGTGTTCGCCGGGCCACTCTTCGATGGGCGGGACCCCAAGCTGGCCGGGGTGTTCATGCGCGGATCGCGGCAGGTCCGGCTGGACATCACCGCCCTGCCGCTGGTCATGCGCCGCGAGGTCGGATGGTGGCTGGCAACCTGCGCGCGCACCGGTGAACGACAGGCCCACGCCAGCGAGTGGAACCGCTGGGCGGCCACCGCCGCCGACGTCATCGCACGCCACGCGCACGTCGCCTCTTTCGCCGACCGGTCGCTGGCCGAGTGGATGACCGCCTGGGCCCGGAGATTCCATGCCGACCGGGGCCGGATGCCCGCCCCCGGGCACCGGATCCGAGCCCAGCACACCCTGCGCGGCATGCTGGAACGGCTACTGCGGCAGTACGCCAGCGAGGTCGACTGGTGGCGCCACGACATCTGGTCGCTGCGGCTGGACCCACGCATCCCGCGGCGCGAACACGAACCACGCGCCAACACCGCCGTCCGCTGGGGCGACATCACCCCTGCCTGGCTGCGGGAGGAGACCAAGTTCTACCTACGGCTGCAGATGGAATCCGGGCAGCTGACCTGGTCGACAGTGATGCAGCACCACGTGAACACGGCACGCTTCGCCGCGTTCGTGACCGAGCACGGAATCGACCACCCCGCCTTGGCGGACGGCTCCGAGCGGAGTCTGCGCGCACTCGCGCTCGACTTTGGCACCTTCCTGCACAACTGGCAGCGCGAGGCACCGGGCCGAGCCAAGGTCGGCGGCAGCCTCCAGCCGAGGACGATCAACAAGAACCTGCAGACGATCGACCTGTTCTACCGGGTCATGACCGACTGCCGCACCGAGGCCGCCGAAGCCCTGGACGATGCGCGGTGGCTGGCGCTCACCGACAGCCATGCCCGCATGTTCCGCCCCGCCGACCGGCCCCGTCAGCGCGAGGTCCGCGAGGCCGATGAACGCAACTACATCAACCACACCGACCTCAGCAGCATGCTCACCCACATCGAGCTCCTCGGCCTGCCGACCGAGCAGACCCGCACCGTCGCCCGCGACGCCTGCCAGGTCGATCTGGCCGGGCTCGGACATCCTGCAGTCATGCGGGCTTGACTCATCCAAGCCATGACCGGACGCCGGGCCAGCGAAGTACTGATGATGGACTTCGAGCCGCTGTCCGACATCCCCGGCCTGGACGCCGCCGTTCCTGAGGGCGGGATGGTCGCGCGGCTCCGCTACCAGCAGACGAAAATCGACGCGGCGCCGAACACCATCCCTGTCGGACGCGACGTGGTCGAGATCATCCGGGAACAGCAGGCATGGGTGCGCGAGAACTGGCACTTGGGCCCCGCCGAGACCATCCGCTACCTGTTCCCGAAGACCACCGGCAACCGGCACGGCACCAAGTCCTGGGAGACCAGCAACTACAACCACGTCCTGAAGGACTTCAGCCACCACCTGGACATGCGCGACTCACACGGCGAGCTCCTCCTCTACTCACGAAGCCACCGGCTCCGTCACACGAAGGCCACCACGCTCATCAACGCCGGTGCCCCCATCCACGTCGTCCAGCGCTACCTCGGCCACCTCTCCCCGGAGATGACGATGCGATACGCGGCGACCCTTGCGAGCACTGCCGAGCGCGAATTCCTCGCCCTGGCCAAGGTCGGGCGCGACGGGCGCGAGATCGGAATGGACCGCCGCGACATGCTCGACCTCGTGCAGCTCGACCGCCGCACCGACCGCATCCTGCCCAACGGTTACTGCCTGCTGCCACCCACCCGCTCCTGCGACAAGGGAAACGCATGCCATGGCTGCGACCACTTCGCGACCGACCGCACCTTCCTACCGGACATCCAGCGTCAACTCGCCGAAACCCAGACCCTGGTCGCCGCCCGGCAGACCCGCCACACCGAACGGTACGGCGAGCCGATGAGCGCGGCCAACGTCTGGCTGGAACAGCGCAACGCAGAAATCCGCAGCATGCAGCTGGAGGTCACCGCCCTCGAAACCCAGCCAGCCGACAGCACCACCGCCGTCCGCAGCGCCGGCGTGCTCGGTCGCACGGGCTACCAGGACGCCGCCGACGCCTCGGACCGCAAAGGGGCATCACGCTCATGAACAAACAGCCGGATGAAACGACCCCGGAAACCGTGCCTCCTGCTGACCGGCGAATCGCCGCCCTGCGACAGGCCGCCCAGGACAAACACCAGCAGGCCGTCCAGCGAGCAGACGCGGGCATCCGAAAACTGATCAAGGAGGGCGAGGAGATTAACTTCCGGGCCGTCGCCCGCAGGGCGGGTGTCAGCCTGGACTTCCTCTATGCCCACACCGACCTGCGCAATCGCATCGAAGCCCTGCGCGGCCAGCAACGGACCGAGGACCGACCTGCCCCTCAGACGCCCGCAGCCGACGACGGCACGGTCATCCATTCCCTTACCGAAACCCTTCGTCGTGAGCGCACCACTCACCGCGAGCGCATCCAGGAACTCGAACAGCGACTGGCCGCCGCACACGGCGAGATCCTGCGCTTGCAACGCGTGATCCAGTCACACGGCCCAGGACGGTGACAGCGCTCTCCGGGCTGCAGAACTCACGATCCAGAGCGCAATCCCAGAGCACTGTGCTGCACCACACCCGAGGGAAGATCCTTCTTTCCCGAAGCCCTGGCAGTCAACTCAACAAGGCCAGCCCGGAGTTCGGCGGCGGGCTCACCAAGGACGATCGCGCTGATGATCAGCTCCATCATCAGACAGTCGTACTCGTCGCCCATGCTCCGATAGCGCCCCCTATCGGCCTCGACCACAGCAGAGGCGATCCTCCTCCCACGACCAGCCGCGGGGGCAAAGGACACCTCATAGACGCCGTGACCGGTCCAACTCCGGTGCATGAAAAGGACATCGCCTTCAACGAAGACGTTCCACTTCTCATCCATGTCCCGGGCTCGATATCCGCGCTGGATCCGGTCCCAGTCCTCGTCGGTCCAGACACGATCCGGCAACTGAGAAACCGGCCGGGGCGTGCTGATCGGGTGGAGGCGCCGGAACGACTCTCGGGTGAGCGGGGCATCGGCAGTCATGACGCGATCCTATGGAAGCACCACTCCAACAGGACAGCGGATTACGTCCAAGAGCAAGCAACCTGGGCGGAGGGCGCCGTCAGCCGCCTTCCCGACGCGTCTGCAGCGTCCCGAACAGCAGTTTTGCAGGAAAGCTTCGCCACTACCCCAGATATCCGCAGGACTTCCGGTTCGAGAAGAACCCTCACGTCTCACCCGAGATCATCGGCGAGCTGAAGAACCCGGCGTGGGTCCAGGAGGGCCGTCCCCTGGTCCTGATGGGCGACAGCGGGACGGGCAAGAGTCACCTGCTGATCGGGATCGGTACTGCGATCGCCGAGGCCGGGCTGTCGGTCCGCTACACCACCGCCGCGGCCCTGGTGAACGAGCTCGTCGAGGCCGCCACCGCAAAGCGTCTGTCCTCCGTGATCGCCCGCTACAGCAAAGTTGACCTTCTCTGTCTGGACGAGTTCGGCTACCTCAACTTGGACAAGAAGGGCGCGAAGCTGCTGTTCCAGATCTTCACCGAGCGGGAAGAACGCAAGGCGACCGCGGTCGCCACGAACTCCCCGTTCAACGAGTGGGACACGATCTTCAACGAACCCAGGCTCTGCGCGGCCATCGCCGACCGGATCACCTTCCGCTGCACGCTGATCCAGACCGGCACCGACTCCTACCGCTTTCAGGCCACCGAAGCCGAACGCGGCAGCCAAGACACCCCCTGAGCCGGATTTCGTTTGATCAGCAGCTGGCATCGGGCTACGGTGCCAGCCGTGATCTCGTACTGCTTCGCCGCCACGCGGGCCCGCCGCGCCTGAACGCGGCGGTCCCACATCATCCCCGTCGCGCCCGTGAAACCTCTCACCATTCCTACGGGCACGGAGATCCCCCATGTTCACCCCCTACCAGGAGCTCGATGCGCTCCTGGCCGACCTCATCGGCACGGCCCGCAGCATCCTCGGCGACACCTTCGTCGGCGCCTACCTGCAAGGCTCTTTCGCGCTGGGCGCCGGGGACCTGCACAGCGACTGCGACTTCATCGTCGTCACCACCGTCCTGCCCAGCGGCGCGGCGGAGGCGGAAC
Organism: Streptomyces sp. NPDC015032; assembly: GCF_043080425.1. Taxonomy (NCBI): domain Bacteria; kingdom Bacillati; phylum Actinomycetota; class Actinomycetes; order Kitasatosporales; family Streptomycetaceae; genus Streptomyces; species Streptomyces sp. NPDC015032. Next base: position 17,353 of record NZ_JBIBVN010000058.1, read on the forward strand.
TCCGCCAGCTGCACGACGAGATCCCCACCCGTCCTGGCCACTGGACGAAGCACCTGGAAGGCTCCTACGCGGACACCACATCCCTGCGGGACGCTTCCGGTCTCGCAGTGCCCTGGCTGTTCTGCAACCACGGCCACCGCGAGCTGGTCTGGGACACCCACTGCAACAGCCTGAACACCCGCTGGATTCTCCGGAACCACGGCGTCACGGTCGCTGGCCCCCCGATCACGGACCTCGTCGACGAGGTGCCACCGCAGCCCATGCGCGAAGCGATGCGCACGATGCTCCCCGGCCTCATGGACGACCTGAAGACCTGGGCCCGCTTCGACATGGCCTGGACCCAGCGATATGCCGTGACGACCTACTGCCGGGCACTGTTCACCCTGTACACCGGCGAGGTGGCCTCCAAGCTCGGGGCCCTGGAGTGGGCACGCGACCACCTCGATCCGAGGTGGCACCCGCTACTCAACCAGGTAATCGAGGACCGAACCCGCGGCTTGGACCCGAATGATGCCCCGCGGCCAGGCAGTGTCGACGAGATGTACGCCTTCGCCGCCTACGCGGAATCACTCGCCAACTGATGGAGCTGGGCCCTGCCGTCTCACGCCTGTCAGGGACGAGATCCGGCAGGGCCCGGTGGCACACACGCTATCGCCACCCGCAGCCGCCCCATCGCAGACACTCACAGCCCCACACATGCCTGAATAAGAAGTCACCCGATGGGAGTGGCTCCCGTTCTCGTTGCCGATCATGAACCTGTGAAGGTGTCGGCCGCCTTCACGAACAGAGCAACCTGGTCCCCGCACTCGTTGCCCGAGCGGTCTCCTCCGACCCTGTCGAAAACAGGGCTGCCGTTCCTGTGCAGTTTCCAGAGGGGCTGGGACGCTGAGGGCAGCTTTCTGACGGCCCGTGAGGGTCGACTGGACGTAAGGAGTGCCGGTCACACCCACACTGCGGATCTCACGGTGGAAGTGTGGGACGAGCCGCCGCCGACAGAGGCGGCAGGGTGCTGGGAAGCGGATGTACAGGCGGTGATCGTTTCACCGTCAGGAACGCTGGACGTCTGGGGCGTTACCGGGGGCGATGCCGGAGAGTCTGTATCCCTGGGGCGGCCAGGGATTTGGCAGCTCAGGCTCCGGTGTACGGGGCGGGCCGCGGTGGCCGAGCAGTCTCAGCACGGTGTGCCGGAGGGGGTCGAGCAGTACTTCGCGCAGTTCTGGCCAGTGCGGGAATGAGAGACGGGCCGGGAACGGAGCGCTCCCGGCCCATGGACTCACCTGATCTCGACGATGAAGCCGTCGTCCTTGTGGCGTAGTCAGCACGAAGGGGCGGCCGCGTTCGCCCGTGGTGTGTACGTAGCGATCCGCAACCCGATCGCGCACGAGCTGGGCGACGAGCTCAAGGAGCACGAGGCCCTGGAGCAATTGGCGGCGTTCAGCTTGCTGGCGAGGTGGGTTGACGACTCGACGGTGGAGACCGCGGTGTAGCCCACCCGACCATGACGAAGTCGCGCAGAAGTCCGCTGTGGGCGCGGTCACAGGGCGTACAGACGCACGATGTGACACGGATGTTCCTCAACCCCCTCTTCCCACTGCCTCCAGTCGGCGGCGTAGGAGTCGGTGGTGTTCTGCGGCCGGAGGTTCTTCTCGTGCTGGGCTGAGAAGCCGTTGCCATACCGATCATGGAGTCTGTCGATCGAACGAAAGTCTCGATCGGGTGATCGCGGGCCCTGCCCGGCATGAGAGCAGGGCCTGGCGGTATACGGGGAAAATCCAGGGGAGCGGACGGCCGCGCGCTGCTACGGTCGGGCGCCATGAGCTGGCTTCCCGATGACTTCGTCCACCCCGTCCTGGTACCGCTGCCGGGCGGTGGCCATCACCTGCGGCCGATCCGGGAGGCGGACACCCCGCTCGACTATCCGGCTGTGATGGGTTCGCGCGAGCGGCTGTGGACCATCTTCGGCCCGGCCTGGGGCTGGCCCGCGGCCACCATGACCTACGAGGCCGACCAGGCCGACCTGTTGCGGCACGAGAAGGAGATCGCCGCACACCAGTCCTTCAACTACGCGCTGTTCGACGCGGCGGAGACAGCTCTGCTCGGCTGTGTCTACATCGACCCACCGGAGAGGGCCGGCGCGGACGGCGAGATCTCCTGGTGGGTGGTGGACGAGCTGGTGGGCAGCAAGGTCGAGCAGACCCTCGACGCGCTGGTGCCGCAGTGGATCGCCGCCGACTGGCCGTTCGAGCAGCCGCGCTTCCTCGGCCGCGAGATCTCCTGGTCGGACTGGCTCGCCCTGCCGGAACATCCCGACACGTAAGTGGTTGTTGCCCGTACCGATCTCGAAGGCTGTCGATCGAACGGGAGTCTCGATCGGGTGACTGCGGCGGTTTCCGCGCGTGAAAGCAGGGCCTCCAGGTAGCTCGGGGGTGCGATCCCATTCCGAGTACTTCCCGGAGGCTCTGTTGTCTTTGTTGTACGTGCCCGAGCATGTTGACCTCAACTCGCCCGCCGTGTCGTGCGATTGCCTCGCGCACGTGTACGGCAACGCGGCCGACCATCCGGACCGGGTGCGCCGGTATCCGTCGGACATGACGGACGCGGAGTGGGCGGCCGTCCGGCCGTTGCTGCCAGGGCCGGCCTGGTTCCAGGGGCGGGGTGGACGGCCCGAGGGCTACTGCCACGGGCAGTTGTTGGACGCGATCCGCTACCTGGTCGCGGGCGGGATCTCGTGGCGGGCGATGCCCGCGGACTTCCCCGCATGGGCCCGGGCCTACGCCTTCTTCCGCCGCTGGCGCGAGCACGGGCTGATCGCCGAGTTCCACGAACGGCTGCGCGGGACGGTCCGTGAGCGCGAGGGCCGCGAGGCCGAGCCTGCGCCTCATGGACACCATCATCTCCGTCGCCAACGACCCCTCCACCGACGGATACGCCTGCCAGATCGTCGCAGCCACCAACGGCCCCCTCCCCCCGCCCCTATCCCGGCGTAAGGGAGATCCACATCAACGAAGCCAACCGGTTCTTCGATCACGCCCCCGCCCTGGAGTCCTGAGCGACTTTCCCGGTTGGACCCAGCTGCCGTGGCCCGACCGGGAACGTGCACCGAACCACGACAAGCGCTCTCGGCACCGGCCGGCCCTGAGGCCCCGAGCCCGGCAGCCAGTGTCACTATCGCGCGCTACGGCATTCCCATGCCCCTGCGGCTTCGCTGCTTCTCGGCACCCGCCAGCCGTTCGCAGTGGTGTTCGTGACCAGCCGCAGCGCAGGCGGATCACCAGTGCCGGTGACAGGCCCCACCCACCGTTCAGGTGAGCCAGCACCGTCGCGGGCCGTGTCCTCCAGCAAGGGTGCAGGAGCGCGCCAACCGTGCAGGGGAAGGCTTCTCCTTCCAGAGAGCGTGTCCTGCGCAGTGGGAGCAACGTTGATCAAGGGCAGGGCACCATGAGAGGAGCGCGGATGTCGTACGGGTACGGCAGCGGGCCCAACTGGCCAATGATCCAGGCCAAGCGGCGGGCCGAACAGGAAGCGGACTCAGCCCGCGCAGAGATTGCCGGCCACCGGGCGTCGGCCGCTCGATGGGAGGCAGCATTCGAAGCGCTGGCCGTGCAGGTCCGGGCGGCGGTGGGCCGCACGGGCACAGAACACCGCGAGGACGACCGGTGCGGATGCACATCGTGCTGGGATGCCCTGATCGAAAAGCTGGCGAAGGAGGCAGGAGGAGGAAGACGCCCACCCAACACTGGCGGTACCGGAACTTTCTCGCTCTCCGACCTGTTCGGCGGCGCAGGACCACAGCAGCATTCCTGATCTCTCGGAGCGCCCACAGGTCCGGTGCACTGGGCTGCCGGTGATCGCGAGCGCGCCTACGGGATTGCGCCTGGACATCGTCCGGGCCGCAGGCTGCCGATACCTGAGTCGCTCGCGAGGGCAGGCTCGTACGCCTGCCCCGGACCCGCGTTGTCGGCCCGCTTACCCCGTCCTCCCACCGCTGCCGTGAGGGGGCTGGGGCACTACAGAGGGCCCGGCCAGGCGACTCCCTGCCCCTGGCCGCGGATCGCGCGCCATTCCGCCACAGAAACACGGCCTTCGGCTGCGATGTACCAGCTCCCGTAAAAGGCGTGGTTGGTGACATCGTCGAGGTCGTGCCATTCCGCGTGGTGCCCACAGTGGTGGCACGTGTTGGGGTTGAAGCTGCGGCCACGCTGCCACGTGGGCCGGTCGTGCATTCGCCCGGCCATGTCCACGGTGCCACCGGCCGGATCTGCCAGGATGCGGCGTGCGACGTCGACGGCTTCGGGGAAGTCGGTCGTGGTGAACTCATCAGCGCTTGGCCGATGCGCGGGCAGCAGCCCGAAGACCCACTGCATGGGTGCGGAACACTTCCGGCAGGGTGCCTTGAATGTCATCACGTTCACTCGCAGGGTGCTCACCGGGCACCACCTCCTATTTCCCGGCCACCTTGGCACACTCCGGTGTGCGGCTGGCCGGCACGGCCATGCTCAGGGAAGGGCCCCCGGCCAACTCAGGACGGTTCGATGGTCGTATGTGATGCCTGAGAGTTTGGGAAACCTCAGGTTCTGCTGGTGACCGCGGTTGCAGGCAGTGACCCTTTTCGGGCAGGCCAGCCTTCCCCGGCGATGGCGTCGCGTTGCGCAACCCGAAGGTTCGACCCCTTCAGCCCCTGGCCTGTGCCCTAAGTTCACTCTGGGCTGCAGTAAGGGGGATACAACTGCTTCGCACGCATTTCTCTGTGTTTGATTCGCTTTCGAATCTGTCACCAGTGATTGTCAGTGCCGTGCTCGACGATCCTCTGCATGAGCCTCACCAGTGAACTCAACGACCCGAACTCACCCCTCTCCTGTTTCATGGCCAGGGAGTTGCCCGCAACTTCCCGGATCACCGGCAGTCTGCACAGTCAGCTGCCCCTACGGCCGCGCACCGTCACACCGCAAGCTGCTGGGCGACCCGACTACCGCAGCCTGGGCCGTGCCATCGACCGCCGCCTGCGTATCGCCTTCGGCTCTCCCCTCGACTCAGTTCTCCTGGAAGGAGTTTTCTACGCAGGCATCGACGTGGCGAATACGGCCTCTCGCGCCATGGGGCGAGCTATCCACGGCATCGGCCAGGCGCTGCTGTCCGAGCTCAAAGGTCAGCCGGCAGCGCACGGTGGGACCATGACGCACTCACGTCATGACGAAGAGCGCCTGAGCCGCCTGTGCTTCGCCGCCTCGCACTTCGAAGAAGTCAAGCGGGCCGGCCTCAGGACCGGCAATCCACTCCTGCAGCTGGATGCGGGTGCTGTCCTGGACGACCTGCTCGGCCAGGTCCCCTCCTACGTTCCCGATGACATTGCAAGGCAGGTGGAACTTGCCGAAGCCGATCACGCGCTGGGGTGGGTGACACGACGCCCCGTGGACAAGCGCATCTGCGCTCCGGTCTTCAGCGGCAGCAACGACGTGGATGGCGCCGATGCCGACTTCATCGTCGAGGGTCATCTGATCGACTGCAAAGCAACTACCCGCCCGGAACGCTTCGGCTCCAGGAAGGAGGTGCACCAACTGGCTGGCTACCTGCTGCTCGACTACAAGCACGCCTACCGTCTTGACAAGGTGGGCTTCTACCTGTCCCGGCAGGGACAGCTCGTCACCTGGTCAATGCAGGAGTTCCTGGACCTGCTGGGCGCCCGGCGCTCCCTATCCGAGCTGCGGGCCGCCCTGAGCCAGGCACTGCGCGGGCCGGCACCCGCTACACCACCGCTCGGGGAGCCGCTGCCTCCGCGCGCGACGCAGGAAAGCCTCTTCGACGAAGAAGACGACACCGAATGATTCGTCAGGACCCGGCGGCGGATCTCCTCGTCGGCGCATCGGGAAGGGCCTGCCCATACCCCAGCAGAAGGGCCGTCCCGGCCCGAACAGAAGGAGGACGAGTGTCCCTCGCGCCGGTCGCACGCAGCGTCAGCGGCATGAGCCCGATCCGTTGACATCGGCGCAGCCCTCGCCGGATCCTTGCCCGGTCGCCTGCGAGGCAGCCGTCACGCGGCTTCCTGTCCTGTGGTTGCGTGGCCGGCCGCCGCTGCGCGCGTCGTGTAGCGCAGCGGCCCTTTCCGCCAGTCGAGCGTCGGTGTCAGCGGCCGCGGTTAGGCTCACAGCAACCACCAGCGGGTTGTACGCCGTACGGTCTGCTGACGCCGGATGTGCCGCTCGGTCCGTTCGAAGGGGCCTGTGTCACCGTGTGGTCGACACCAGGCAGCAACGCGAAACTGCACTCCAAGTCCTCGTACTCGTACCTGCGTTCCGCCCGGGGCACCGAGCGGGAGGTGCGGCTGGGTGCCGCGACGATCGGCCGGTTGTGCGGCCAGTGCGCGGCGTACGGCTCCTGGGCGCGCCCGGGGACGGCCCTGGGCATCTTCCTCGGTGCGGTAACCGGTGTGGGGTTGCTGTACGAGCTGGACCGCTACTGCCGTGCGGACGAGGACACGTGCGGCGACGAGGAGGTCAGCGAGGCGGCATCCGTGCTCCTTGCGGCTTCTTCGGCCGGCGAGGCTGAACGGGCGTCCGCGGGCGCCGAGGATGAGGATGAGGACGAGAGTTGGGAGGAACTGCAGGCTGCCCGGCACGTGCGCGAGACCGTCCTCGCCAAGTCGCTCGACGCGTTCACCAGCCTGCACCAGGTGCACCAGGTTCTGCAGCTGTTCACGTGGCTGAGGCCCTGGGCCGGGCCAGCGGTGCAGGGCAAGACCGATCATCTTCAGGTGCTGCGGGACAGGGCTGGGAGGCTGGTTGCTGCGGACTCGCTCGTCCTGGCGGCAGCGGTGTCGGCGACGACGCAACCGGACCTCCCCGCCGACGGCCCTGCCTTCGCCCTGCTGGATGTGCCGGCCCACGCGACGCGCGAGCTGACCTCCTTGTGGCGGCGGTGGCGCGGCGCAGTGGAGAGCAGCTGGGATCATCCGCGTGGGCAGAGCTACCTCGTACACCACCTGGCGAGCGGGATGAGCCGGCGCAAGGGGTACGAGCGGATGCTGGAGCGGGCCCGGGAGTTGCTGAAGGGCTGGGGAGCTGTGGCGCGGTCGGTCACGGCCGGCCAGAGAGAAGAGCGCCTCCTTATCGCGCGTCTTGCTGAGGGTGCTCCGGCACAGTCCGGCAGCCGTGCGGCGGTCTTTGGCCGGCTGGGTGAGTGGGAGCGGGGTGTGCTCGCCTCGTACACGGTCTCGGTGGGCTGGGAGGAGTCCACGCAGCTCGCTGTCGTGGTAAGGGTGCCGGAACTGGTGGCCGCCCGTCTGCTGTCGCAGCCCCCCGTGCTTGTCTATGAGGCCCCGGCGGAAAAGACGCCCCAGGCTCAGGCCGGGCCGATGGCGCCGGGAGCGGACGAAGGGCTGCGGCCCGGGTTGTTCGATGACACCCCGGTCCACGGCCGGCGTCTGCTGCGTCCGGAGCATCTGCGGGCGCTGCGCGCCGCGGGGGCGGGCACGGAGCAGTTGTATGCAGTCCTGGGTTCCTGCACCGGCATGGAGGTGGTCACGCTGAGTGTTCTGGAGCAGCGGTGTGCGGCCGGGTGGCAGGGTGTGGTCCTCGCCGCCGCCGGTGACCTTCCCGACGTTCTGTTCCCGCGCCTGCAGGAGGGGGCCGAGGAAGCACCCGGGAGCAGCGAGCGCGTGTGAGCTTTGCCGGTGAGCGACCCGGAGCAGGAAGTGTTCGGCCGCACCTTGAGCGCGGTGGAGGGCGAGCGAGTGCTGATGCGGCTGTGCGCGAGGCGCCGCCATGCCGGACAGGCGCTGAAGTCCCGGCTCTGGCACGTTCGGTGACGGACCCGCGTGATCTTGAAGCCGACGGATACGACGACCGGGGCACCCCGCTCAGGGCCTTCGTGCCGGATGTGTGGCACGGGCTGCTGGCGATGGAGCAGCTGGACCTGGAGCCTTTTGCGTCCGACTCGGACCGCGGCTGGCCCGGCGTGAGCCTTCCGGTGGGTGTGCTGGCGTCGGTGCAGGTCTACACCACCCGCTACGAGGGCCGGGCCCACTGCTGCTGCGCGCACTGGCGGCCCTTCATCGGGGTCGACCGCCAGGACGACATGGTGACCGTCGACGAACTGGTGGGCAACGAGGACTTCGACCCGTGCAGTGCGAGGGCAGCAGCGCGAACACGCGAACACCCACCGCAAAGACAAGGCGCACTGCTGGCAGGGCATGTCGTAGGCCAGCACGTCCACCCGCAGCGTGCTCCCTCAGCGCCACCTCCTGCTGCACGGCGGGGCCCGGTCCGGTGCGAGGGGGCCAGGTCTCACCAGTGCGGGAGGGCGGAGCGGTCCTGGACGGTGATGTGGAGGGTGTGCAGGGGCTGGGTGCGTGTCGGGCGGACGACTTCGAACCAGTCGGTGCCCTCGTGCAGGTGGCCGGCGATGCTGCGATAGTGGCGCCAGCCGAAGCCGACTCCGGTCTGCCATGTGGTGCCGTCGTAGCGGCTGCCGGTGACGGGCTCGCCGTGCAGGTAGACGGAGTCCAGGGGCCGGTCGAGGGATTCGAGGTGGTGGAGGACGGCTGCTGCGGCGCGGCGCAGCGGGCTGGTGTCGCTCCAGCGGGTGAGGACGTCGAGGGCGGCCGGGTGCTTGGGCTGGGCGTCGGACAGCTGTAGTTGCTGGATGGTGGCGGCCTTGGTCTCGACGAGGCCGGTGAGGTCGATCCGGACAGGGCGCGGGACCCAGCGGTCGATGCCGTTGAATGCTTCGATCATGTGGTCGCGGGGGGCGCGGCCCGCGGCGGGGTCCGGGGTGATGGCGGCGAGCCGGTCGCGGGCAGCGCTGACGGGTTCGCCTCGCGTCCACAGCAAGGTGAGTTCGAAGCCTTCGGCTTCGAGGGTCTTGCGTTCGCGGAAGTGGATCTGCAGGCCGCGGCTGGTTCCTTTCAGTGCGCGTTTCATGGACCGGGAGGGGTCCTGGCCGTAGGAGAGGGCGTGGACGAACTCGGAGGTGAGGCGCTCGTCCGTGCGGTGCTCGACGATCACGTCGACGTCTGCGGGCTCCAATGCGCCGCGCGCGTACGACCCGAAGATCAGGACCTCGTCGACGAGGTCCAGCGGCCAGCCTCCCTCTTCCAGCCGGTTAAGCATGTCGTTGAGGAGCGAGGTGGCGCGTGCGCGCTTCACGGGAAACCTCCGCTGGGCGGTTCGGGGTGGTTCGGATGGTTGCGGGGCGGGCCCCGCCGTCGTGTGCAGGCCGTGGAGGGGCTGCGGCGTTCAGCGTGGCTGACGTGGGGCGGGCGCGGAGGTGGCGGGTGCCCGGGAGACGATCGTGCTCAGGGCATCGGGGTAGGTCGTGCCCAGTTCGGTGACGGTGCCGGGGAAGGGGCCCGGCCCGTGCGGTAGTGCGCTGACGTGGTTCTCGGGCAGCAGGACCCGGTCGCCGACCTCGAGCCGGCCCGGTCCCTTCCACTGGTATCCGTAACCGCCGACGGTGACGGCCTGGTGACCGTCCACCTCGAACCGGCGTGTCCGGGAGTCGAGTTCGTCCTTCAGGGCGCGTACCTGGCGCTCGAGCTGTCCGATGCGTGCGGCCGACGCTTGCTGTTCCCACCGTTTTGCCTGCCCGCGGCCGTTTCTCTGGCCCTGCTGATAGGTGTTCAGGAGGGCCTTTTCGTGGTCGGTGGTGTGCAGTTTGCAGGCGAAGCCGGGGCCGGAGAAATGGGCTCGGCACGGGTTTCCGGACTTGGTGGGACGTCCGCAGAGACGCTGACGGGTTTCTTCGAACACGAAGTGCTCCTCGCACGACGGGACGGCTGGCACCGGCAGGCGCCGGCGGTGGTGGTGCTCTACACGGTGGTGGGCAGCGAGGTTGCCGGCTGGGAGATGGCCTCGGGGATGCAGGTGGGCACGGGAGTGTGTGTCTGGGCGCAGGTCAGCGCGACAAGCTGGAGGTGGCTGAGTGCGACGGGGCGCCCGGGCAGTTTGCCGGTGCTGTGCTCGAAGCGTTCGAGGGTGGCGGGCTTGATCCCCAGCAGCGAGGCTGCCTCGTAGGGGTCGAGGCCTGCACTCTCGCGGGCAGTGCGCAGGGTCTTTGCATTGTCGTGCCAGAGTTGCGGTGCCGTCTCGACAAGGGTGCGGGCGATGCCTGAGCGGGCCTTGTTCAGGGCGGCCTCGACGCGGTCGGCGCGGGATCCGAGCAGGAGGCGGGCCAGGGCGGCGGCGGAGGCGTGGCGGTCAACGTCTGCGCTCCAGGGCTGCCTGGCCTCCTCGTAGACGCGGCCCCTGGCCCTGGCGCAGGCCTCTCGGCTGCCGTCGTTGTGGGTGCGGTGCCGGTCACTGCTGCAGGGCAACGTGCTGTCTTCGGCCAGGTCTCTGTCGAAACTCCCCGCGTCGTCGCTGGATTCGATCGAGGCGACGAGGCTGCGGGCGTGCTCACGTTCCTCTGGGGTGAGTACCTGGGCGAGTGCCTCGGCTGCAGCCTCGGCTTCCCGTCTGCCGGCGGGCTCGAAACCGGCGCCCCACGTATGGAAGGCGCGTTCTCCCTCGGCCTTCTGGAAAGCGACGTCGATGGCCTCGAAGGTATGCGGGCTCCAGGCGTGCGTCATCAGCAGAAGTCCCCTCAGCCCCTCCTGGCGGGCGTCGGGCGTGAGTGGAATCGTGCGCAAACCCGGCCGTCGCCCGGCCTCGGTGAGCCAGTCGGTGAAGGAATCCGGGCGGCGGGGGTCTTGCGCATCCGTGTCCTTAAACCACTTCGCTGCCCGCACGACGCAGGCGTGCGCGTGCTGAATGGCTGCGTACCAGCCGAAGAGCGCCTCCCGGTAGTCGTCGACATGCTGGTCCCCCGCGAGTGCGCCGTAATCCGCGCGACAGTGCTGGGGGCAGTTCGCCGCTCGCACCCGGTAGAGAGCGGCACGAGTCTCCGGGAACGTCAGCAGGGCGGCGTTCAGATGCTCGTACTTGGGGCCTTGGTTGCGGCGCGTCTCGAGTCCGTGGTCCAGAAAGACATCGAAGCGGGGGTGTTCACGCCAGGCCGTGGGCCCCGGCGCGCGTGGAAGTCATCCCGCCAGGCCGCGGTGGCGATGACCTCTCGCAGCGCGGAGGCCAGGTCTTGGCGCAGGGCCGCCCCGAGTGCGATCAGGACTGGCAAGCTCTGCGGGTCGTTGCCGAGCGCGGACATGACGAGATTGACGTCACCGTGACGGTGTAGATGACGCTGGAACACGAACGCCCCCCTTGACGCTAAGCCCCCCGGCGGCCTCCCTCGTGGCGGCGCGGGAGGCAACACCCCCATCCTGCACCAGGGGTCTGACATCCGGCTCACGGTTTCGGCCCACCAGTACACAGGAGTGGCTTGTGGGGCATCGGTCGCTAGATTCATGACTTCGTCGGCAGGGGCAGGGCCGGCGGCGGCGGGGACCGCAGTGCTCGACGCGGCCGTAGAAAACTTCGTTTGAGGCCGTGAGGAGACGTGTCAGGTGAAGGTACGGCGGCTGACGCTACGCAATTTCCGGGGGGGTCCGCAGCAGCATGATGCTGCTGGATGACCACGAGGAGGCGCCTCTCTCCGTGGAAACCCTGCTTCAAGCGGACCTCACCGGCGCGCGCCTCGCGTTCCTGTCTGCATGCGCGACAGCGGCTCCAAGCCAGGACGTCCGCCTCAGGGACGAGACCATCCATCTGACCACTGCCTTTCAGCTTGCTGGCTTCCGACAAGTGGTCGGCACCCTGTGGCCAATCAACGACATGCTCGCCGCAGAGATCGCGGACGTCTTCTACTCGCACCTTCGCTCCGACCCCCGTCGAAAGCCGGACCCCGACCGTGCTGCGGTGACCCTGCACCAGACCATCCAAACCATCCACGACCGCTATCCGGAACTTCCCTCGGTGTGGGCCGCGTACGTCCACGCCGGAGTCTGACCTTCCCAGAGGCAGTCTCTCTACCGAACCTGACGTACGGATGGCGAGGCCAGGCTGGATGAACGCTGGTCCACAGTTGGTGGTCTGCTGGGGTGGCGGGGTGAGTGAACGCAAGGGGACTGTAAAACGTTCGGTGTAACTCCCGATCATGGAAGATGCATCGATGACCAGCAACAACGTGACCGATTCCGAGCCCGTCGAGCCGTCTGGGGCGGCGCCGGTAAAGTCTGTGGACGACCGGCTGATTGACGAGCTGGCGGGTCGGGCTCAGGCCGAGGGCCTCCAGCTGACCGGCGAGGGAGGGCTGCTCCAGCAGCTGACCAAGCGGCTCCTGGAGTCCGCTCTCGAGGGCGAGATCACCGACCATCTCGGCTATGACAAGCACGACCCGGCGGGGAAGAACGGCGGCAGCTCACGCAACGGCACCCGTGCCAAGACTGTGCTCACCGACGTCGGCCCGGTCGAAATAGCCGTTCCACGCGACCGGGAGGGCAGCTTCGAGCCGAGGGTCGTCAAGAAGCGACAGAAGCGCCTGACCGGCGTGGACGAGATGGTCATCTCGCTCACTGCGAAGGGCCTGACCACCGGAGAGGTCCAGGCCCGCCTCGCGGAGGTCTATGGCGCCGACGTATCCCGCCAGACGATCTCCACGATCACCGACAAGGTCCTCGAAGGCATGGCCGAATGGCAGAACCGGCCACTCGACGCCGTCTGTCCAGTGATCTTCATCGACGCGATCCACGTGAAGATCCGCGACGGCGCCGTGGCGAACCGGCCCGTCTACGTGGCCCTAGTGCTCTGACCACGTAGGTTCGCCGGGTTGGGTGTCCGAGCGGTTGGATGAGCGGTGACGTCCAATCTGACCGCTGGGGGTGTGGTGGCTGA